>JADZEA010000117.1 GCA_020850775.1 bacterium | reverse complement strand
CTACCGATAACTACAATTTTTTCAAAGCCCTGTGAAAAATAAAACTCAAAACAGTTTTTCAGTTTTTCGCCTAAACTTTCGCCGTTTTGTTTCTCAAAAGAAAGTTGTTTGTAAGGTAAAATTTTTTGTAAGTTTTGAAGGTCCGAAGCATTTTTTTCACTGTAAGAAACCGTAATTTTTACGTTTTTCAGCTTAAGCAAACGCTCAACCAAATCTTGCAAAAAACACGAGTAGAGCAATGCAGAATCTTCCAAAGTCAGTGGTGGAGAAAGTCTGGTTTTTACGTTTCCCGGAAGTGGGTTTTTTGAGGCGACTAAAAGTAAGGATTTTAGTTTTGGCTTTTCTGACATTTTTCACAGTAGCCAAAAATTTGGTGCGAGTGTTTGACAGCCTTGAAACCGAACTTTTCACAAATTTTATCTTGTAATTCTTCAATTTCTTCGTCAATAAATTCAATAACTTTTTCACACGAAAGGCAAACCAAATGGTCGTGATGAATAGTTCCAAAAACTGATTCGTAGTGAGCATGGTTTTGCCCAAAGGAATTTTTTTCCGCAAGTCCGCACTTGATTAACAAGTCAAGCGTCCTGTAAACGGTAGCACGGGAAACTTTTATGCCTCTTTGGTAGAGAGTTAGAAAAAGGGAATCCGCTTCAAGGTGAGTTTTTGCCTTTAAAACCTCGTCTAAAATGATTTCCCTTTCAGGAGTAAATCTCATATTATTTTGTCTTAAAAAATTTTTCAGGGTCTCAAGAGCTTGTTTTTTTTGGTTGGTCACTTAATTTTTTCTTTCGGAAAGTTTTGAATGATTGGAACTAACTCATTTAAATGAGCAATTTCTAAAAGATTTTTCACTTTTACTGAAGGGTTAATCAAAGCAAAGTAAAAATTATTTTCAAGTGAGTATCTCGTAATTTTTAACAAAATGCCTAATCCAATGCTGTCAAACTTGTTGACTTCCGATAAATCAAGCCAAACATTTTCTTCGCTACTAAAATTAATCACGTTTAATTCTTTTGAGATTTCTGTGGCATTGCTTGAATTAAACGTTTCACTTTTAAAAAATAAAAGCAAAACGTTTCCTGATTTTTTGGTTTCAAAAAGCAAAACTTCAGCCTTTTTTTAGTAAGCCAAATATTTTTCTAAGTTTACTTCGCCGTCGCTGTAAACAATTTTTTCAATTTTTGTTTTTTGAAGTTTGGAACTTCCACCTAAAAAATAAAGGATTCCGCCTGCTTCTCCAAAAGGTTTTAGTGAAGTTGACTTGAAAGAAGCATCGGAACTTTCTTCGTAAGCACTTTTATTGTAACCAATTTCGGTTCCATCTTGCATTACAAGTTTAAATTTTTCCACTTTAAGGTCAAGTTGGGTTTCAGAATTATTCTTAAAATCAATCAAAAAACCTGTAATTTTTGAGTCTTGCTTGAAGTCATTAACCCGGATTGAGTAAGGGTCAAAGCTAAACATATCTCTTGTGCTTTTATAAATTACTTTGTAAAGGCTGTCATATTTTACGGCATCCGGCAAATATTTTTGTGCAAGTTTAAAGTTTTTTAGGGATTCGTAGTACTGGACTTCATCTCCACTTTGCATTCCTGAAAGTGCAATGCTCAAAAATTTTTGTCCCCGTGTAACTTTTAATTTTTCAAGCCTCAAAATTGCGTCTGTGTTTTCCGGGAAATCTTTAGCAACAATTTCGTAATGCTCAACCGCTTTGTCTGTCAGGTCAAGTTCTACAAAAGCGTCACCGATTGCAATTAGCAAGTTTGCTTTTGCCTGTTTTGTTTCAACTGACGCTTCTGCCGGCAAAACTCCGTTTCCGCTTTCAAGACTTCTTACTCCAACTTCCGGTTTTTTATTGGTTTGAATAAGATTTGTCCCGTTTAAAAAATAAGCTCTTGCAAGAATGTCATTTATTTCAGGGGTTCTGTTGGATTCTTTTTCAAGAAGCAAAATTGCCTGGTTTGGTTTGTTGTCTGTCAGTGCCTGCAATGCTTCTTTTGTTGGGTCGCCTCCGCAAGAAGACAAAATTAAAGCAAGAATAATTGAAAAGTAAAAGTAACGCATAAAAACCTCCATAATTTTAAAAGTAAAATTTTTTTAAAGTATCTTTTTGTCTAAGGCTTTAATTTGTAAAAAATAAACTTCGTTTGCAAGCAAATTTCCTGATTGGTCTGTTCTGTTCCGTTAAAAAGCATTTTTTCTAATTTTGCAAACACCTGAAAACAAACTTTTTAGGTGTTTACCTTTTTTGTCTAAAATTTCAGGGTTAACTTTTTCAGAAAGAAACACAATTTCCCCACCTTCTGAAAATAAAGATTTTTCTAAAAAAATTGCCTGATTTTTGTTTGGAAAATTAAACTTTGCTGCAAAAACTCACAAAGCCCGTTGCAGGATTTGTCGTAAGGAAAAAAACTGTCGGGAAATTTTCTGAAAAAGTGTTTTCGGCAACGTGCAGTGAGTTTGCGAAGAGAGACGTGCTATAAAAAAGTAAAAGCCAGCAAATTTTTTTTCCATAAATTTTCATTGTTTTTGAATCAGGTTTTCTTTAAAAGTCAGTAAAAAAACTGAAATTTTTCAGAAGTTTTTAAGTTTAAAAAAATAAGATTAACCCGAAGATTTTAAAACGAAAGGTTTTAAAAATGGAAGACTTATCAAAAGAACAACTAATCATAGAATTAGATAAAGCAAAAAAAGAACTTGCAGAAACAAAAAATATCGCAACTGAATTATTGGAAACACAAAAAGAACTGAGAAAAGCAGAAGAAAAAATTAACTTGGTTTTTAGTGAATCAGTAGATTTAATGATGTTAATTAATGGCTCAAACGGTGAAATTCTTGATGTTAGCAAATCATTAAAAAATACTCTTGGCTACAAAACAAACGAGGTTGTTGGAAAACATTTTTCAATTTTATTTCCGAGTAGTGGCAGAGTAATTGGAGAAAAAATTTTAGAACAAATAAAAATTTACAACGGAGTTTTTGTAGAAGAGGCTTTCCTCAAAAAAGACGGGAAAATTTGTTTGATGGATTTAACAGCTTTGGCACTAAGAATCGAAAATGAAAAAATAATTTTGCTTACCTTAAGAGATGTTACAGAGCGAAAAAGAGTTTTTGACGAAGAAGTTGACAGAAAAAAATTACAAGGTGCTTTAGAAATGGCAGCAGCGGTTTGCCATGAACTAAGCCAACCAATGCAAGTTGTTTTGGGCTACACACAAATTCTTACTACAGGAAGTGAAAAATGCGGAGAAACAGAAAAAAATATTCTGCAAAAAATCAAGCTACAAATTAAAAGAATG
Source organism: bacterium (assembly GCA_020850775.1). Taxonomy (GTDB): domain Bacteria; phylum CLD3; class CLD3; order CLD3; family CLD3; genus JADZEA01. The sequence continues at coordinate 2,186 of JADZEA010000117.1, read as the reverse complement.
TCTGAGATTACGACAAAATTACTAAATATTACAGACTATGAAACACTTGAGTACGGGGAAAACCAAAAGATTTTTAACATCCATAAATCAGCAAAAATGTAATTTTATCCACCAATTTGAGACATACTTCGCATTGGTTTTACAAAAGCATCCTGGTTAATTAAGTGTCCCGCTTCTTTTTCCCAAACTTTACCTGCAAGAATTTCTGCGATTTTTTTGTCCGTTGTTCCGTTGCGTAAAAGTTCAAGCAAGTCTGTTTCCACAACTGAAAAAAGACAAGTTCTAAACTTTCCGTCAGCAGTAATTCTAACTCTGTTACAACTTCCGCAAAAAGGTTCTGTTACAGAAGCAATAAAACCAACTTTCCCAATTCCATCAGCAAAAACAAACTCATCAGCAGGTAATCTTGTGTCGTGTTCAATGGAAACTAAAGGGGCAATTTCGCTAAGTTTTTCCTTGATTTCTGAAGTTGGAACAACATCGTTTAAAGTCCATTCTCCTGTTCCAATTGGCATAAATTCAATGAAACGAACCTCAAAACCTGTCTTTCGTGCAAAGTGTCCAAAAGCTAAAATCTCGTTGTCGTTGATGCCACGAATTGGAACAATGTTAATTTTTATCGGTGAAAAACATGCTTTTTCGGCTGCTTCAATTCCTTTAATTACTTCTTGAAACTGATTTCTTTTTGTGATTTCAAAAAACACTTTTGGGTCAAAAGAATCAAGGCTAACGTTAATTCTTCTCATTCCCGCATCAAAAAGTTTTTGTGCGTAACCTGCTAATAAAATTCCGTTTGTGGTCATTCCAATGTCTTTAATTCCGGGAATTTTGGCAAGTCTTTCTACAAGTTTTTCAAGGTCTTTACGAACAAGCGGTTCCCCACCAGTCAGACGAATTTTTTTAACTCCAAGTGAAGCAAAAATCCTGACAAGTCTTTCAATTTCTTCAAAGGTTAAGATTTTACTTTTATCAAACCATTCAAGCCCTTCTTCAGGCATACAGTAAAAACAGCGCAAATTGCAACGGTCAGTTACCGAAATTCGCAAGTTATCAATTATTCTTCCAAACGCGTCTCTTAGCATTTTTTGTCTTTCTAAAATTTGATTAAAGCCACCAAGGTTCCAAGTTAAAAAAAATAAACCAAAATTTTTAACAAATTCTTGGCAACTGTTCGCCCTGAAGCCTTTGAACTAATCTTTTCCCGCCAATGAAAGTTTTCATTAACACTGTTTTTTGAGGCTTTTCAGTAACTTTTCCGATAATTTTTGCATCTTTTCCCGCTTCATCGGAGTGCAAAATTTTTAGTGCTTTTTGTGAGAACTTTTCAGGTAAAATAATTATAAATTTTCCTTCGTTAGCAACGTAAGTTGGGTCAAGCCCAAGCATTTCACAAGCTCCGCGGACAGCATCTTTTACAGGAATTTCTTTCTCTTCAAGTTCAATGCAACAATCAGACGCTTCTGCAATTTCATTTAAAATGCTTGCAAGTCCACCTCTTGTAACATCTCGTAAAGTGTGAATTTCATTGATTTCGGCAACAAGTTTTGCAACAATTTTTCCAAGTGAAATTGTGTCGCTTTCAAAAGGAATTTCAAATTCAAAGCCTTCCCGTTCAGAAAGAATTGCCAAACCGTGTTCGCCAATCGTTCCACTAAGAATGACAACGTCGCCTTTTTGTGTTTTGCTTGCACTAATTTCAACATTTTTTGGCACAAAACCAATTCCTGAAGTGTTAATGAAAATTTGCGGTTCTTTTCCACGGCATTCAACAACTTTTGTGTCTCCTGTAACAATCAAAACTTGTGCGTTTTCAGCTGCTTTTTTCATACTTTGAACAATAATTTTTAGTTTTTTAATTTCAAAACCAACTTCAAGAATGAAACCACAACTCAAAAATTTTGGAACAGCTCCACTCATCGCAACGTCGTTGACAGTTCCGTTTACAGCAAGGTCGCCAATGTTTCCACCACGAAAAAAAATTGGGTCAACAACAAAAGAATCAGTTGTAAAAGCAATTTTTCCTTTTTCAATATCAAAAACTGCCTGGTCATTCAGGACTTCAAGCATTGAGTTTTTAAAAGCAGGAACGAAAATTTCATCAATCAAATTTTGGCTTAAAGTTCCGCCGCTTCCGTGTCCGAGTAAAATTTTTTCTGTTTTCATTAATAGAATTTCTAAGTTAAGAT
>JADZEA010000116.1 GCA_020850775.1 bacterium | reverse complement strand
TTCCCCGTTTGATTTCAACTTAAAAACAATTAAATTCCGTTGTGATTGCGTTATCATTACTCTGTTTATTTCCGTTATCAGAAACTAACAGAAAAATAAAGAACAGGCTTTGCCTGAAAAAGGAGAATTAAGTATTGAAAACAGGAATACCAAAAGAAATTCAAAACAATGAAACACGTGTTGCAATCGTTCCCAAACTGATTAACCAACTGCTGAAAAAATCAAACGAAGTTTTTGTTGAAACAAACGCAGGAAGTTCCTCATTTTTTTCGGATAAAAGCTACGAAGAAGCAGGAGCTAAAATTATCGGCGTGGCAAAAACACTCTACGAACAAGCAGATTTGATTCTAAAAGTACAACCTCCGACACTTGCCGAAGTTGAAATGATGAAAAATAACGGAACATTTATTGGCTTTCTTTACCCGCTTGCAAACAAAGAAGTTGTAAAACTGATGATTGACAAAAAAATCACAAGTTTTGCGATGGAGTTTGTACCAAGAATTTCACGCGCTCAAAGTATGGATGCACTTAGTTCAATGGCAAGCATTGCAGGTTACAAAGCTGTTTTACTTGCTGCAACAAGTCTTGGAAAGTTTTTCCCTTTACTAATGACTGCTGCCGGAACAATTCCACCTTCAAAAGTTCTGATTCTCGGTGCCGGAGTTGCCGGGCTTCAGGCAATCGCAACAGCAAAACGGCTTGGAGCAAAAGTTGAGGCATTCGACACAAGACCGGCAGTCCGCGAACAGGTTGAAAGCCTTGGAGCAAGTTTCCTTGAAATGGAACTTGTTAAGGATGCTGAAACGGTTGGAGGTTACGCAAAAGAAATGTCTGCTGAATTTATCAGGAAAGAACACGAAATTATTGGTAAAAGCCTTAGCAAAAGCGACGCAGTGATTACGACTGCACAAGTTTTCGGGAAAAAAGCACCTGCTTTAATTACTGAAACAATGGTAAAAGAAATGAGAGAAGGCTCAGTGATTGTTGACCTTGCAGCTGAACAAGGTGGAAATTGTGAACTGACCGAAGCAGGTAAAACAGTTGTAAAGCACGGTGTAACAATTGTTGGAGCAATTAATCTTCCTGCAACTTTACCGGTTGACGCAAGCCAAATGTATTCAAAAAATATTACAACTTTATTTTCCGACCTTTACAAGGCTGAATCTTTTAATTTTGAAGATGAAATTGTTAAAGGTGCCTGCATTACGCACAACGGAAATTTTATCAATGAATTCGTCAGCAAAAACATTTAAGGAGAAACAATGGATTTAATAACATCGGTTAGTATTTTTGTTCTGTCAATTTTTTTGGGAATTGAGTTAATCTCAAAAGTTCCGCCTCTTTTACACACTCCGTTAATGTCTGGTTCTAATGCAATCAGTGGAATTACTTTGGTTGGTTCTTTGATTGCCTGCGGAGTCGCAATGGAAACAAAGGATGCGACACTCGGAGCAATTTTAGGCTTTTTAGCCGTTATTTTTGCTACAATTAATGTTGTTGGTGGTTTTGTCGTAACCAACAGAATGCTTGAAATGTTTAAGACTAAGAAAAAATAGAAAAAAACTGGATTTACTTTAATTGATTTAGCTTATCAACAAGATAAAAGGAACTTCGTTTCAACGGAACGCAGTTTCAACGGAACGCAGTTTCAACGGAACGCAGTTTCAACGGAACGCAGTTTCAACGGAACGCAGTTTCAACGGAACGCAGTTTCAACGGAACGCAGTTTCCGGTAAATAAAAAAAAGGTTATTAAAATTTATGAATGAACAAGTTATCACCACTTTTACCCAGCTTGCTTACTTAATTGCTTCTGTGTTTTTTATTTTGGGCATCAAAAAGCTGAGTTCCCCAAAAACGGCAAGAAGTGGTAATTTTTTTGCGATGCTCGGGATGTTCGTTGCAATTGTTACAACTTTGGCACACAAAGAAATTGTGGATTTTAAGTTAATTCTCGCCGGAATTACAATTGGTTCTGCTGTTGGCTGGTTTGTCGGCAAAAAAATAGAAATGACTGCAATGCCTCAGATGGTTGCTCTTTTTAACGGATTTGGTGGTTTGGCTTCTATGCTTGTTGCAATGGCTGAATTTTACATCCACGACCCAAAAAGCTGGACATTTGACGTCTCAACAACCGTAATCTTAAGCTTGTTTGTTGGTGGAGTAACCTTTACGGGAAGCATCGTTGCTTTTGCAAAACTTCAGGAACTTATCAAATCTTCACCTGTTGTTTTTAAAATGCAACAAGTTCTTAACGGAATTTTGTTTGCTGTTTTTATTGTTGCAAGTGGATTTTACCTTTACGACACAACGAGCCTTGTTAGTTTGACAGTTATTTTGTTTGTTGGTTTGTTGCTGGGTGTTTTGCTTGTAATTCCGATTGGTGGAGCAGACATGCCGGTTGTGATTTCCTTGTTAAATTCTTATTCGGGAATTGCTGCCGCTACAACTGGTTTTATTTTATCCAACAGTGTATTAATTATTAGTGGTGCGCTTGTTGGTGCTTCGGGAATTATTCTTACACAAATTATGTGTAAAGCGATGAACCGTTCTTTGGTAAACGTAATTTTTGGTGCAGTTGGTGGCGAGGCTCTTGCTTCCGGCGGAAAGAAGGAAAAAAGAACCGTTACAAACTACACTGAAGAAGATGCGGCAAGCATACTTGATTCAGCACAATCGGTTATTATTGTTCCCGGTTACGGGCTTGCTGTTGCACAGGCTCAACACGTTTTGCAGGAAATGGGAAAAATGTTAATTGCCAAAGGCGTTTCAGTTCGTTACGCAATTCACCCTGTTGCCGGAAGGATGCCGGGACACATGAACGTTTTACTTGCAGAATCTAACGTTCCTTATGATTTGCTTTGCGACCTTGACCAAATTAACGAAGATTTCCAAAATACTGATGTTGTTCTTGTGATTGGTGCTAACGATGTTATTAATCCTGCCGCAAGAACTCAAAAAGACAGTCCGCTTTTTGGAATGCCAATTCTTAACGTTGATAAAGCTAAAAGTGCAATTATCATTAAAAGAAGTTTAAGCCCCGGATTCGCAGGTGTTGATAACGAGCTTTTTTACGATAAAAAAACGATGATGATTTTCAAGGATGCAAAAGAGGGAGTTAACAAAATCATTACCGCACTGAAAGAACTGTAACTTTTTGTTGGATTGTGTTTTTTTGCAATAACGGAAACTACGTTTCTTTTGTAAAGGATTGAATCGCGGATTAAACTGATTACACGGATTTTTGAATTACACGGAACTCTTCAAATCTGTGAAATCTGTTAATCCCTTAAATCTGTGATAAGGATTGAAAATGGAAATTCTGATTGTTGGCGGCGCTGGTTACATCGGAAGCGTTACAAATTATTTTTTAGAGAAACAAGGCTGTAAAACAACTGTCTTTGATAACCTTTCGCTTGGTTACAAACAGGCCGTTGGCAAAACTCCGCTGATTGTTGGCGACCTTGAGAACTTTCACGAAATAAAAAATGCCCTTTCAAGTAAAAGATTTGATGCAGTAATGCACTTTTCGGCTTTTTCTCTCGTTGGCGAATCTGTGAACAATCCGCTAAAATACTACAAAAACAACGTTGCCAACACTCTGAACCTGATAAAAGCGATGATTGAGACAGAAACAAAAAACTTTATTTTTTCATCAACCGCAGCGGTTTTTGGAAATCCAACCGAAATCCCGATAACCGAAAACCATCCAATCAATCCAATTAATCCTTACGGCTGGAGCAAAAGTTTTGTAGAACAAATCTTATCCGATACTTTCAAAGAAAATTTTAAGTTTGTTTGTTTGCGTTATTTTAATGCTTGTGGAAGCACGGCTGACGGAAAAATTGGCGAGGCTCACGCAAACGAAACTCACCTGATACCTTTAATTTTAAAAACACTGTTAAACCAAAACGCTAAACCCTTAAAGGTTTTCGGAAACGATTACGAAACACAGGACGGAACTTGCGTTCGTGATTACGTTCACGTTTTAGACCTTGCAGAAGCACATTTTTTAGCTTTGGAATACTTGCTTAAAGGTGGAGAAAGTGAAATTTTTAATCTTGGGAACGGAAAAGGCTTTTCTGTTTTTGAAATCATTAAAGCAGCTGAAAAAGTTACAGGGAAAAAAGTTCCTTTAGAAATTGCCGAAAGACGTAAAGGCGATCCACCTGTTTTAATTGCAAGTTCGGATAAAATCACAAAAAAATTAGGCTGGGAACCAAAATTTAAAACCCCTGAAAGCATAATTGAAACAGCCTGGAAATGGCATTCAGAAAACCCAAACGGATACAAAGAAAATTAAATCTGAATCGCGGATTAAATGGATTTAAAGATTTCACGGATTGTAAAAGTTCAGCGTAATCCACGTAATCCGTTTAATCTGTGATTCAAACTTTCTCAGGAATGACAAGTTTACAGTGGTTTCGCTTTCAAATCTCAATTTTCTAAAAGCCCGTAACAAAAGGAACGCAGTTCCGGCGGAACGAAGTTCCCGACGGGACGAAGTCCCTAAGTTTGACTTTTTTAATAATTGACAATTAACAATTAACAATTAAATTTGTAGCCAAAATATTTTAGAGGAAAAATGAAAAATTTAATGGTTACTGGTGGTTGTGGGTTTATCGGTTCAAATTTTATTCGTTACATTTTTGAGGAAACAAATTTTGACGGAAGAATTATTAACATCGATAAACTTACTTACGCAGGAAATCTGTCGAACCTGAAAGACATTGCACAAAAATTTCCTGAAAGGTATGTTTTCCAACAAGTTGATATTTGCGATGAACAAAACTTAGAACACGTTTTTAATGTTTTTAAAGTTGATGCTATTTGCCACTTTGCCGCAGAATCTCACGTTGACCGTTCCATCGTTCACCCAAATGATTTTATACAAACGAACATCATCGGAACTTTTAACCTGCTGCAAATTGCAAAAAAAAATATTGCTGGCTTTAACCTTTTCCATCACGTCAGCACCGATGAGGTTTACGGAAGCCTTGGCGAAACAGGGTTTTTTACCGAAACAACACCTTACAAACCAAACAGCCCTTATTCGGCAAGTAAAGCATCATCAGACCATTTGGTTCGTGCTTATTCTGAAACGTACAAACTTCCGGCAACAATTTCTAACTGTTCCAATAATTACGGACCCTATCACTTTCCAGAAAAACTGATTCCTCTGATAATTTTAAATGCTTTGGAAGAAAAACCGCTTCCCGTTTATGGTGACGGAACAAACATCAGAGACTGGCTCTTTGTGAAAGACCACGCAAAAGCAATCTGGAAAATAATGAAAAATGGAAAACACGGAGAAACTTACAACGTCGGCGGAAACAATGAAATGAAAAATATTGACGTTGTTACAATAATCTGCGAAATCCTTGATGAAATCCAACCAACAAAACAATCACGTAAAAACTTAATTACTTTTGTTAAAGACAGACCAGGACACGACAAACGTTACGCCATTGATTTTAGCAAAATTAAAAATGAACTCGGTTGGATGCCGGATGAATCCTTTGAAAAAGGAATTAGAAAAACTGTTTTGTGGTATCTGCAAAACAAAGAATGGGTCAACCAAATTAAAAGTGGTGAATATCTCTCGTGGATAAAAAAACAGTACAACTAATCTGAATCACAGATTAAACGGATGACACGGGAACTTCGTTCCGGCGGAACAGTGTTCCTTTTTTTACTTGCACTGAATTTAATTCCGTGAAATCTTTAAATCCTTCTAATCCGCGATTCGGATGAAACAGACGACACGGAATTTAATTCTGAATCACAGATTAAACGGATGACACGGATTACGCGGAATTTAATTCCGTGA
>JADZEA010000115.1 GCA_020850775.1 bacterium | reverse complement strand
CCTGAGAACGGAGCTATTTTTGTCGCTGGTGATGTTTACGTAAGCGGCATTGTTAATGGAGACGTTACAATCGGAACTTGCGGAGATATTTACATCGATAACGATTTAAAATATGCTTGTACAGACAGCACAGGATTGAATTTTATAGTTCCACCTGAAGATTGTGGAGCAAAGTTAGGTTTGATTGCAGGCAAAAATGTTTACATTGAAACAAAACACATTGCAATTCACAAAGGCTTTACAGGTACGACACAAGCATCGGGTAATTATTATCACGGAAATAAGCAAGAAGGCGTGATTATCAATGCAGGAATCATTGCTTTAAAGGAATCTTTCAAAGTTTTTACTTGTGATTTTCCAAATTTTGCGAGATTTCCCGGAGATCCTTACGGAGGAGTTGCAAATCCTAACTACCCGCTTTTGGGAAATCATGGAACAATAAATCTGTTAGGTTCAATTGCTCAGCAAAGAAGAGGAATCATCAATAATGGTGTTAGAGGAGGCTACGGCGGAAAACTCGGACCAACAGGAATTCCAGGACCTCAAAGATACTATTCTTATGATACCAGATTTGTAACTTCACCTCCAAGATACTTTTTTGATGTTAAAGGAAGTAATTTGGATTTAGTTGTAAGATAAAAATTTAATTTATTGAGAAGCAGGGTAAAAATTTGCTCTGTTTTCTTTTAGGGACACTGTTTAATTAGCTTAAGTTTAAGGAGAAACTAACATAATGAAGACAATGAACGTTGTTGGCATTGATTTAGGCTCTCATAGCATCAAAGTCGTTCATCTTGAAAATTCAGATGTGGGAAGCAAACTTATTGGTCATTCCACACAAGAAATTTTTAAGGGAAGAGAATTTAATCCGGATGGTCCAACTTCTGACCAAGTTTTGGAAACTCTAAAGAATGCTTTAGCTGAGGCGAAAATCAACCCAAAGCGAACAAAACGCTTAGTCTCGTCGGTAGGAGGAACTTCAACTCATGTTAAGCAAATTAAGTCTATTCCTTTGTCACCAGAGGAATTGAACTCTTCTTTGATTTTTGAGGCAAGAAAGCATTTACCTCTTGATGACGAGCAACCAATTCTTGATTTCCAAATCCTGAAAGGTGACGTTGGCAGCGCCGAGATGGAAGTAATGTTGGTTGCAACATCACGAAAAACCTTTGATAAGCATAGAGAAATTCTTCAGCTTGCTGGTTTTCCTGTTGATGAAGCAACTATTGATATTGATGTTCTGGCATTAGCAAACTCATTTTTGCTTGGACAGAAGAGTAAAGTTGACGGGTTAACAATTATGTTAGACCTCGGTGCAAGAACTACAAATATTATTGTTCTTGGCGAAGAATCCCCGTTTTTTAACAGAACAGTTAACGTTGGCGGTTTAAACTTTACAAACGATGTAATCGAAAAGGAAAAAGTTTCTTACGTTGAAGCAGAAAAGTATAAAATGTCCCACAATGTTTTTAAAGAAGATGAAGGGCAATCCGGTATGTCATTAACAATGGTGAAAAAAGGTTGCCAGGAACAATTACTTGAAGAAATTAAAAGGTCTTTAAGATACTATGCGAAGGAAAATAATAACTCTTCTTTCAAACAAATCTTGGTTAGTGGTGGTTCTGCGAAATTGCAGGGATTAATAGATTACTTAAATAAAGAACTTAATTTACCAACATCACTTTTTAATCCAATGAACGGAATAATGGGTGGAGTTAATGACCCGCAATTAACTCAGGCAGTTGGTTTAGCTTTGAGGAGGGAATAATTATGGCATTTCATTACCACGTTAACCTTAACAAAGAAGCTAAAGAAAACAAGGAATTAATTGCTCTTAACCGCAATACTTTAATTGGAACTTTGGCAGGAATTATTGTCTTTAGTGCGATTTTTGCTTTTGCTTACTTTAGAATTGACCAGCTAAAAAGCAGACACGCAAACCTGAAACAAAATTTACAAACAATTGAAGAAGAAATTGTAAGAATTAAAACTGAAGGAAAAAGTATTTCTGAACAAGACATCAGAGACCTTGCACAAGTTGAAAATGGCAGAATTTTTTGGACTGAAAAGTTTATTAATCTACCAGATTTAATCCCTTCCGGTTTGGCTTTTACAGACATTGTTTTTAATCATGGAAAATTGACTTTGAGCGGAATTGCACGTGTTAACGTCAAAAAAGAAGCAGACGAAAAAGACATTGACATCATAATTAAGTTAATCAATAACTTACAAAGTGATTCTGCCTTTTACAAAAGTTTGGACGACATTAGTTTTGATAAAGCTGAACTTATCTCAATTAAAGGCGAAATTGAAGATCCAAAAGATAAGTACAAGTCTCCTGACCAACTAAAAAGAGAGCTTGAGGAACTTAATGGAAGAAAACGTAAAGTTACTCAGGATCTAATCGTTTTTAATCTGGTTTGTGCCGCTAAAAATGGCGGTGAGGTTCAACTTTCAGCTTCTAACAGAAAAAAATAACTTACTTGTTAAAAGATTAAGGTAAAAAAAATATGAAAATACTCATTGTCGCTGTGGTTTTGCTTCTTGGATACGTTTTTGGTTTTTATTGGCTTTATGGACAGTACAAACCAATTCCAACACAAATTTCTAACGTCAAAAGACAAATCGTTAAAAAGCAGGAAGAACTTTTAAGTGCGAGAATCTTAGACCAGAAATTAAACAAAGTAGCAGGATTGTTAGCTCAAAACGTGGCTTTATCGGCTAAAGACAGTTTAGCTAAACAAGGTTCTGTTCCATTCATTGATGAAATGACAGAACACGTTAACAGATTAGGAATTACTCTTTTAAACATTGAGCCCGAAAGACAAAAAAAGATTGGTTCGTTTGTTCAAACTCCTTACGAAATTCAAATCAGAACAACTTACGACCAGTTGGCAAAACTTCTTGATGTTATGGAAAAATCTCCAAGACTCATTTACGTAAACCATTTTGAAATAACAAATGATTTGAATGAGTACCTGAGACTTGAGAAAAAAGAGGATTTAGGTAAGTACATTGCTGTACTAAAAATTAATACTTTAACTTTGGTGAAAGGATAAAATAATGGATTTTAAGAAGTTAGAAGTATTCCAAAGCTCAGTTTTAGCTATCTCAGTTTTTGTTTTTTTGGGAACGATGTACTTTACTTTCTTAGATATTAACAGCACTTCTTCCAAGATTCTTGCTCAAAGAGTAGAAACAGGAATTAGCGAAAATCAAGAACTACAAGGCGTAATTCAGAGCATTGAAAAAAATCTTAATGCCCGTACCGATTACGATAAAATTGCAAGTGGTGACCCAATGACAATCCATGAAAATGTTGTTAAAAGTCTTAAACTTGAGAAAAATGTTGCACTCGAAGAATTAGGAAACAGATTTGATTTTCTAAGACTTAGTGCAATTATCAGAACTGACAACGGCAGTAGAAAAGCTGTTGTAAAATTTGATGCAAAAAATTGGACTGTTTCAGAACCAGGTGATAAAATCAGTGCCGATTGCAAGTTAGTTTCCTTGGGAGATGACCACGTTGTTGTGCAAACTCCACAAGGACAAATGACTCGTTACGTTGAAGGTGCAACTGATGCAGAACTTAAACTTGGTAAAGTAAGAAATTATTAATTAGTGTAAATTGAACAACCTTTTGTTCACTTTTAAATTTTAGGAGGAATAATCTTGAAATCAATATTAACAAAAACCTTAGCGATTGGCGGGACAGCAGCTTTATCGTTAGCGTTTGTATTGCCTAATGCTCAATCCGTTATGGCTCAAACTTTGGATACTAAGGTAACAATAGATGCTGACGACTCTTCTTTACCTGATATCTTGTCTATTTTAGCTGCTGCAAGTGGCTACAATATTGTTACTGGTCCTGGAGTAAATAAAAAAGAACGTATCTCTATTCATCTTAAAGATACTCCGATTGAACAAGCTATGAACCTCGTGGTTAGAGCTGCAGGACTTTCTTATGATTTAGTTGGAAGTTCTTTTCTTGTTGGTAACGAAAAAGACATTAAAAAAGAAGTTGGCATTACCTCTAAAGTTTTTCAGTTAAAAAACAGCCAGGCTGAAGATATTAAAAAATTACTTGGAGATGTTACTGACAGAGTGCAGGTTGACCCAATTCAAAACAAAGTTTTAGTGCTTGCAAGCCCAAAAGTCTTGGCTCAGGTTACTGAAATTATTGAAAAAGTTGACCAGGCACCAACTCAAATTCTTCTTGACTCAAAAATCATTGAAGTTTCCGCTCAGGCTGAAGAAGAATATGGAATTGATTGGGAAAGACTAAACTATCTGACAACAATTGTTGCTGAAAACCCTTCAGCTATTTTTCAGGGAAATGGTGGTTTTGTCCTTGCTAAAGATGCTGAAAAAAGCGGAGCTGTAACTCAGGCAGGTTTAGGTGGTTTACCAAACTACTACATTCCTACTCAAACAGATTTTAGTAGCCAGGTTCCGATTGGAAGCAAACCAAATGCTCATATTTTTGAACCAATTAAAGCTGGTTCTGACCTTCTTCCAACAAATGGCTACAGCCGTCAGTTGAATGCTTTCGATTTAACACTTGATTTTCTTTTGAACAATGGGAAAGCTGAAATCCTTTCTGACGCACAAGTTTCTACAATCAATGGCAGAAAAGCCATCGTTGAAGTAAACGACGAAGTTCCTTACATTTTACAGGCAAGCGGACTTGGCGGACAGTTCAGAACAAGATTTGTAAGCGTTGGTATCAAACTTCACATTACACCAAGACTTTATGAAAAAGAAGTTATTGAAACAACAATCAGACCGGAAGCAAGTTCTATTTTTAAATTTGTCGGACCCGATGGAAATCAAGTTCCATGGACAAAAGTCAGGTTTGCTGAAACAACCGTTAGAATGAAAGACGGGCAATCAGCAATTATCGCCGGCTTGTTAAAACAAGATAAAGGCAGTGCTGAAAGCAAACTTCCTTACATCGGAGAAATTGAAGCTCTTAACGAAATTCCAATTATTGGACACCTTTTCCGTCACGAAGCAAAAAGAAGCGATAAAACAGACTTAATTATCAAAGTAACTCCTCACGTTTTGCAAGACGGTAAACTTTCAAATAAAGATGGTGAAGATGTTACCGGGAAATCAATGGAAGAAAGATTATTCCAACTTGAAGGATTCAAATTAGACGATAAGGATTCTCAGGATGAAAACGAAGAAAATTCTGTTCCACCACCGGAACCGGAACAAAACCAAGAAGAAAATCAAGAACAAAGTAATCAACAATAAAAATTTTGAGGGAGAAGTTGATTCAAATATTTAAGGAGGTTTTCATGAAAACACAAAAAGCCACTTCTAAGGCTATGTTTTTCTCTGCTCTGATTTTATTGCTATCCTTTTTCGGGTGCGGAGAAGACAAAATTATTGGTGATACCAATTCAAGCCAAAGCACAGTTAAAACTGCTACTTTAGCCGGTCCACCAAAAGTGAGTCAAACCGATTCACTGAACGTGTCAATCAGTAACCCCGGTGATGGTTACTACACAATGACAATTGTAAACGGCGGGGTTCAAGGTAACCAAATTACCGCGAAAATTCCCTACACAATCGTTACAAGCGATGACAAAGCATTCCCTGTTGCCAACATCAAAGTCATCACTTCAGAACAGTTGAAAGACAAAGTCGCTACCTTTGTTTCCACAAGTTTTATCAATGTCCAAAACAAAGGCGAAATCGGCGAAGTCGGAATCCAAATTGAGGCTACAGACTCAAAAGGTAACAAAGCTACTTCTGAAGTTGTAAAACTACGTTTCATCGAACACCAGGCAACAGATTTTAGCCTGAACCTGAACAGACTGAACACAGTCGCTCTCGACTCTGTTTCAGTTCCACTCGTTGATGGAACTACAAGCACAAACGCAACTTTGGTCGGTAGTCTTTCAAAGAGCAGCGAAAAATTCTCTTTTGAACTTAAAGCTCTTTACGACGACGCAGGAACTCTCAAACCTATCAAAAGTGCTAAAGTTAAAGTTCAGATGTTTAAAAAAGTCGGAACAAGCGAAGTGCTTTTGGAAGATTTTGACAACAGCGATTTTAAATACCTTAGCGACGGAACAATCTACAAAAGTTTTGTCAGAAGCATTACCCGCCAAGACGAAAATGGCAGACCTGTTTACGAAGGCTTCTTCAGAATTATTCACAAAACAGCTAAACAACCTGAAGGACTTACTAAAGATTACGCTTACTACATCACCGATACAGACGTGAAAGTCTCAATCATTGGTGCCAACAACGGGACAATTGCAACACCAACCGAAACACTTTCAGACAAAAGAGTGGCTTTCATTGCTAAATCAGGCTACTTAGATGGAAAAAATGCTCCGGGTGTTGCTATCAATTTCTCTGCAACAATCCTCAGCACAGGAGCAAATGCAGGTAATTTTTACGACCAGGAAACAGGTGGAACTGTCCAAAACTCTGCTACAACAGGTTCAAACGGACAAACTGCTTACCGTTACTACGACCCTTCAACAGTTTTTACATCTGTAACGGACAAAGACACTGCAATTGTTCAAATTCTTACAAAATTCAACGAAGAAGTCAGCGACACAGCTTACGTCAGAGTTGTAAAAAGAAAATTCAACCTTGACATTACTTCTCCGACAGGAACTACAAGCGCTGCTCCGCTAAGAATCGTTGAAGGCAACAGAGTAGCGTCTTCAGCTAAAGCAAGTTACTCTTCCACTCAGGTTGTTTCAGGAACAAACGTTACTTTCCACGCTACACTTCGTGGTGGTGATGACACAGAAGTTGGAAAATTCTACACAGACGCTACAGGAACGACACAAATTCCAGGAAACATAAAAACAACTACTTCAAACGGAGGAACAGGCTTCCTTTATTTTGATGCAACAGACCTTTTTGTTGACCAAAATCTTCCTGGTGATTCCGTTGTCGTAGAATTGTGGATGAATTCCGGAAACGTAAACAGCGACACAGCTTACGTTAACGTCATCAAAAAATCAAGCCTTGCAGGTAAAGTTACCACAGTTGATTTTAGCGGTCCTTACGCTGATGATTTGAACACTTTAACTCCAATTGCTCAATTAGAAACTTTTGGTGAGTCTTACATTTTTGTAAAATTAACAGACATTAATGGCAATCCTGTAGATGGAAAAGCGGTTAATTTCACAACTTCACTTGGCAGAGTTGAACCTGCAAACATTCTTTCCGGTTCCGTAACTGTTGGAAATCTGACTTACCAAGGCGCTGCAAGAGTTAAATTTATTGCGCTTCAACAAGCAGGTAACGCAGTTATTAAGGCTTCAGTTTCTCAGGCTGCCGGCGGAACACTTGAAGACAGCATTTCTACTCAAATTGTTTCTAACAACAACCCTGCTTCAATTGAATTGAAAGTTTCTGCAAACGAACTTCAAGTCAAAGGAACTGGCGGGCTTGAAACAATTACAGTTCAGGCAACTGTGAAAGATGCAGGCGGACTTCCGGTTTCAGAAGGTAAAAATATCAAATTTAGTTTTGATTACGTACCAAACCCAACTGATGCTCTGATTGACCAACCAACTCTTTTCGTTGTCGGACAAACTCATCACTACAACGAAACCGGAATTCAGGTAACAACAAATAATGCAGGTCTTGCACAAGTTCAAATGACTTCCGGAAATAAAAACGGACCTGTTGCAGTTCGTGCTTGCTGGACTGATAATTGTGGAACGGTTTTCTCAACTTATTCTGCAATTGTTATCACAAGCGGACCACCTGACAAAATCTTTGTTGGTTACAATAAAATTGGACAAGACATTGGTGGCGGACTTTGGAAGACAGAACCATCTGCAAGTGTTGTGGACAAATTTGGAAATCCGGTCAGAGATTCTACTGCGGTCTTTTTTACAATT
>JADZEA010000114.1 GCA_020850775.1 bacterium | reverse complement strand
TTTCAATCAGTTTTACGTCTTTGTGTCTCGTTCCCATCACCAAAAAATTTACACTGAAATTTTTGTGCAAACCAGTAAACTTTTCAGCTTCGTCAAGTAAAATTTCCAGAACCTGAGTTCCCGAAAGTCCTCCTTTTGTGTAGTTTTCAGGTGAACAGCGAACCTCAAGGTAACGGACGTTTTGCTCAAGAGAAGCCTTAAAAAGTTCACTCAGAGCAAAGCGGAGGAGTTTTTCAGTCTGCAAAAGGGCTGAGCCTCCAAAATTTCCGATTTGAGTGTAAACCTCCAGACCTTTGTTTTTAAAACTGTTCTGAAAATCTTCAAACATCAGGTTTTGGACTTGGTTTTCAGTCAGAAGCTTAAGAAAGGCAGCGTTTGTTACAAAATCCAAATCGTGAAAATTCAGGCTTGAGTAAAATTTTTGAAGGTTTTCAAGGCAGTGATTTTGGGCAGGAAATTTTTGCCTGAATTTTTGAAAATCAATCTCAAAAGTTTTGCATCCGAAAAAATTTTCAACCTGAGATTTCAGTTTGCTGAGGTCTGTTTTAAAATCTTCAAGAATTAGTTTAGCTGCTTTTTTCAAAAACTTAGCGTTACCAAAACCGCCGAGGTGGCAGTGCAAGTCAGTTTTTGGAAGTTGTTTGAGCCAGTGCAGGTCTTTTTCGGTAATTTTTTCGGTGAGGAGTTTTTCCAGAACTGTTTGCGGAAGCAGGTAAACTGAAGAAAAATTGTCGGTTAGTGAGTGAGTTTTTTCAAAGGCTTTAGTTCGTCTTTCTTTCAGCAGGTCTGAAGTTTTTGTAAACTGAACGTTTAGTTCTTTAGTTCGGTTACGGATGTCCTTAAGGTTTGAGTCGAACAAGTTTAAAGTTTCATCAGAAGTCATTGAAAAATAACCTTTTGCGCCAAAAAGGTAAGCTGCTTCAAGTAGTCTTTGAGTGATGTTTTTAAGCCCGCCTGAAGAAACAAGCAGGTTTTTTCCGGCAATTTTTTCAACTTGTTTGTAGAGAGTTTGCTTTAGTTCTTTGTCATTTTCGTTGGTTCTGAGGTCTTCAAAACTGAGTTGGATTGAGAAAATTTTTAAGTTTGGGTAATCGGTGAAAAGTTGTTTTTTTAGAGTTTCAAAGCTGGTTTTTATTTTTTCACTGCTTGTCAGAATCAGGTAGAGTTCGTCAATTTTTTGATTGGCAAACTCATTTTTGATAAAGTTAAACTCTGGTTTGTAGTCAAAATTTCCGTTGAAAAAATCGACGAGCTGAACCGTAAGTTTAAAATCAATTCCAAGAGCGGTGATGAGTTTCAAGTTTTACTTCACTTTTAAAAAGTTAAAAAATTAAAATTTTAAAATTCCTCTTCAGGTGGAGGTGGTGGAGGAGGAATTTCAACTTTTGACTTTTCGTAAAGGTCAGAAATTTCGGGATAGTCTTTCCAGTTCAGCCAATTCACACCATCGTGGATTTTAATTTTTTTATCAGTTTCAATGATTTCAATAACTTCCACGATTGTTTTAAAAACTTGATTGCCGTTTTGATAAATCCAATATTTTTTAGGTTTTTGAGTGTGTTCAGTGGAGTTTTTTTCTTTGGATTCAAAGTGAGAAAAATCAAATTTTTCGTAAATTTCGCTTAATTTTTCAATTGTTGAACAAGTTTGGCAATTCCGATTTCCCTTAATTCTTCTTATCTTAGATAAGTTATTAATTTTATTATCATTAATAAACCTGAGCAAATCCTGACTTGAATTGTCATTTGGTTGTTTTTCAAGTAATTCAACAATTTTAGCAAGCAAGGTTTCAGGGATGTAAGGAAATCCTTTGCTGCTGTCAGTTTCATCTAAAAAGTATTTTTTCAGGTAATTTTTTTTGGCTTCGGTTTCAGAAACGAAAATTAATCTGAACCGTTCAGAAAGTTCCTTAGCAAAATCATAAAACCAACTTCCATTTTCATTAAAGTGTTTTTCAAAATCACTGATGTGAAGCCTTTTATCAACAGCATCTTTTTTTCGTAAATCTTCATAGTTTTTAAAGAATTCATCATTTAAATCTCCGTAAGATTGTTTTCTGATTTTGATGTAACTTTTTTCAAGTTTCATCACACCAGAGTGGAGTAG
The DNA here is from genome assembly GCA_020850775.1 of bacterium. Classification (GTDB taxonomy): domain Bacteria; phylum CLD3; class CLD3; order CLD3; family CLD3; genus JADZEA01. The sequence continues at coordinate 7,181 of JADZEA010000114.1, read as the reverse complement.
CAGGTTAATCAAGGCTGGAACATCTTCGCTTGAAACCTGGCTGCTGTTTCCAAAAGGCTGAGGAAGGTTAACGAAATTTTTATGTGAGTGATGTTCAAAAAGAACGTTCTGGTTAGATTTTTCAAGTTCAAAAAAGGTGTTTTGGCAAAGATAAAGTTCTTCAAAAACAAAAAGTGGCAGAGCAGTTTCAAAAATAGTGAGAATAATTTCTTCTCTGTTTCTTGCAAACACTACTTTTTCATCTTTGATGATGTGATTAAAATGTTGATTTAACAAATCAACATTTTCAACCTGAATCAGGGAAATCTTTTGTCCAAAATCTGAGCCACCACCTTTGACTTTAGAAACGTCAATTGCTCCGAGAAGTGAAGCATCTTTTAACAAATCACTGACAAACTTTTCCGCTTCCCTGCTTTTTCCCTTGTCGATTAAATTTTGAAGTTCTCCACAAACAGAAAATTTATTTTCAATAGTTCTGATTTCACGTGTTTCATTTTCAATAGTTTTACGAAATTCTTCAGGAGTAATTTCTTCTACAATCAATCTGTTCATAAAATTTTTATTAAGTTCTCTTTGTATTCTATCAGAAACAACTTCGTCATTTATTTTTAAAGAAAGCGCAAAACCATGAAACTCATCGAAAGAATTGCCTTTAATTCTAATCTCCAAACCATCTTTAGGTTCATCAGCAATTTTCTTTTTTCTATTTTTGTAATCATAAAGCAATCCTCCTTTAATAAATGAATTATCTTTTGTTTCTAAAACACACGAGTTTTTCAGGATAATATCTCTTGTTTTAGTTATTTTGTCATAAAACTTCTTAATTGTTTTCAACATCACATAACCACAACAAGTTTCTGCGAATTTGTCGTAAGAATTTTGGGAGGTTTTAATCCAGGATAGCACAGGTCCAAGATCATCAATTTCCTTTGAGGTTTCTCCTTTAAATTTGTTAAAAAAGCCTTTGTTTTGTTGTTTCCACGCTTCTTTTTGTCCTTGCAGGAAGTTTCTGACACTTACGAGATGTTCGTTTTCTTCCCCATAATAATTTTTGAAATTATTTTCTTCTTCTGATTTTTTTCTGTCAAATACTTGAAAAATTCTATCATAAGTTTTTTCAAATGTAAATATCTTTTTATCCTCCTGATTTAAATCATCATCAGTTAAAAAGTGTTTGAAAACATCAGTCAAGTATTCTTCAAAATCATAAATCACTTCAAGCAGTACTTGGTCGGTTTTTTTCAAACCATAGTCTTTAACGTAATCCTGAAGTTGTTTTATAAACTCATCATTTTGGTTTTCTACAAATTTTTCAATTTTAAAATCAATTTGAGAAGTACCTTGTTCGTTTTTAACAAAATCATTTGCAATTCTTTCGTGGCGGTTTTGAGTAGCCTCCTGTATTTTAACAACCCAGTTATCCTCAAAAGTTGAGCAAAATTGTTTAATGCCTTCGATACTAAAATAATTTTGAGCTACAAAAATATTTTTTGAGTCTGATAAAAATCTCTGAGAAACTGAAGTTGCTAAATCGCTTGGATTTTTTTGTTTTTTCTCAGGAATGTTTATCAAATGACCTTCAAGTATATCTTCAGCAATTTGTTTGTTGTAATATTGTTCAGCAAATCTGATGAGTTGGTTAACAGGATAAGTTAGTTTATACCTTCCAATTCTTCCGTAGTCTCTTAATCGTTTAGTTTCAGTTCCGGAACTTGCATTTTCAGTTAGTGTATTTGAATTAATAAAAGAACCTTTATTGGACCTGAAAAAAGCTCTGAAATCGGAAACAATTCCTCCAAAAATGTAACCTAAAACTGTTTCTGCAACTACTTTGTTTACGGTTTCGTAATTTCCAACATTCCAAGAATTATTTGATTTACAGGGTGAAATATTTAAAACATTTGTATAAATTTTTTCCGATACAGTTTGGGACTGGCTTAATCCAAGAATACTTTTTAATTTTTCTTCCAAAGGGTAGCCCTCAAGCAAGACGTGTTCAAGTTCTTTACAGGAAGCGTAGTGGTTTGATTTTATCTGACTGAGGTAATTTGTTCCAACGTTTCGCCCTTTAACAGCAAAGCAAGAAGGCATAAAATCTATCAGGTAACGTTCAGTGCCGTCCCAGACACTTCCAGTTTGCTGCTTTAAAATTTCATTGATTATTGCACCAATGGTTAAAAAAGCTCCTTTTCCGGTACCACCACTAATTGAACAAATTACGAAAATACTTAATTTTGGATCTTTTGCAAGCTCGTAATCATTTTTATAGGCATCTAATTTTTGAGAAATATAGTTGCTGTCCAGAAGTAATTTTATCTGATTTTCAATTTCTTTTTTTACTTTATCCAGATTTTGCCACAAAGCCATTTTACCAACTATTCCGTAACCTCCTGCTCCGTCTCCCTCAACTGAATTAATTACTCTTCCTAAATTCTCAGAGCTTACAAAATCTTCTGCAGTGAGTTGTTTAGGATTTTGTAACCATTTTTTCATTTGAGATTTTTGAAATTCAAGCAAAAGCAGCTCCTGGTCTTCGAGTTTAAGTTCAAAAGTTTTTTCATAACCTGAATCCCAGTTGTGTGAATTTTTTGAGTTCTGAGAATATTTTGATTTTATCTCCTCTGTTTTGGAGTTAGTCATAAATTCAGTATCAATTGCTAAAAATTTTAACAAGGGGAAATCTTTGTTAGGGTCAATAAAATGGATGTTTGCTAACTTTTTTATTACAGAAACTGCCATTGTTCCTGTTCCGCCTAAACCAATGATTAAAGTTGGTTGAATTTGTTTTTTCATTTGATGTTAACCTTTATTTATCCTTGCAATAAAACTATTTAAATTAAAAATAATAATTACACTAAAATGAATTTGGTTCAAACTAGGTCCAAACTTGATGACTTCACCTGATTCTAACTTTCCCCTTAAACCGAAGGGAAACTGTTCAAATTGCTGAGTTTGCTTGTTTTTTACAAAAACTAAGTCCTGAGTGGAAAAGTAGCAAGAACCATTTTGTAACTCAAACACTGTTTGGTCAGTAACAAAATTTGAACGAACCCGAATAAAACTCTCGGTATCAGGCTGGGTTTCAACATTAAACGTAACCAATTGAATTTTTTTATTGTTTGAAAAATAGAATTTCCATTCGACATTACTCAGGTTATCATTTCTGACGTCTCTTTTTAACTTTTCCAAAAATTCCACTGAACATTTTTTGACAATCAGTTTGTCAAATTTATTCTTTTCCTGATTTTTGACAAGCAAACGGAAAGCTCGCTTTTCTTTTACCAGATCATCTTCAGTTGGAAGAAAAAAATTACTATTTTTACCAGCAAACTTTTTGCACTCAAGTTTAATTTTTTCTGGAAATGTGTTGTAAAAATCTTCGGGAGACAGTTTTTTGCAACTTTGCCACAAACCATATTTTTTTCTGAACTTTTGCCAGTTGATTAGCCACAAACCGACACAGAAAAAAAACAGAACAGCTATAAAAACATAAACAAGAGAGCTAAATGCCAATTTTTTGCTTTCTACTACCCATTTATCCGAGACATCAGTTTTTATTGAAAAAATGACTTCCGACGGCTCAAAGCTAACCTGTTTGTTACCAGTTTGGATGAAGCCACCTGTAAGAAACCTTGGTTCAACGTAAAGCGGTTCTTCAAAATTCATTTCACCAGTTTTTTTGGTGATTTTCAGTTTTTGTGTGAGTGCCTCACCTGTTTTCAAAGCCATCTTCTCAGGAATGTTAAAACTAACTTTTACTGCATCTCCGTAAGAATTAACGTCCTGAAAAAATCCTAAGAAACCATTTTCTCTTACTTCTTTGCAGGCAAAAACCGAATCACCACCAACTTGAAGGTTTATTTTTGCAATTTCATCAGGAAAAATTTTATTTGGTGTAATTTTAATTTCTGTTTCTTCGCTTAAAGAATCAGAAAATGGTAAATCTAATGGGACAGATACGTTTTTTAAGATGTTTAAACGTAAATTTTCTTTTTCAGCAGCACCAGTTTTAAAGTTATCTGTAAGCAGTTGCCAAAATCCAGGTTCCTCTTCAAACTGTTTTTTTCTTTTCTCCAAAGTTAAAACTAAAAATCGTTTTTTGACTTCAAACTTACTCACCGAAGTAGTGTCGGTTGCGAAAGTAAAACCGTTTTGATTTGGAATTGAAAGCTCGTAAACATCCGGTTTCAGGTCTGCTAACACACCAAAGAAAGTATTTTCTGATTTCTTACTTAAACTAACTTGGTGTTTATTGATTTCAATTAAAAAATTATTCAATGATTTCGGGTCAAAACCAGGATTCAGAAGAGTTGCAGTAATTTCAAGTTCGCGTCCTTCCCATGCTAAAGATGTATCACAAAAAACTTTTACCAGATTTCCATTTTTGGTTACACAAAATTCATTTACAAGCTCTAAGGGTGGATTGTTATTTCTTAACTTACTTAAATTATAATTCCATGATGTCAAAACTTCATAGTTTCTGATTTCAGTTTCATCAAATTTTGTAGCAAAATTTCTTAAAGGAAACAAATCAAACGGCAAAGTTGTATCAGTTCTACCCATTTTTAGCCTGCAGGAAGTTGAGTTTACAAAGTCGTCATAAAGAACAGGCAGATTTTGTGTTCTGTCCCAGTATTTAAAATCAAAAATAACATTTGAATTTGTAACAAAACATTCTCCACTCTCAAGCTTTGGAGTTGGAAAAAAACCAAAAAAAATGTCACAGCGTTCAAAACTTATGTAATTGAGTGTGTAACTTCTGTTCAAACCGGAGAATTTTATTGTGTATGGACCTTTTGGCAAATCTTTCTTTAACATTATTTGAACGAAAGATCTTGCCTCCCAGGTTTGGTATTCACTTGGAATTAATGTATCACCATCAGGAGAAATTATTTTATCTAAAGCAATATTTTCATTTGGTTTTGTAATAATTATCGTGTGGTTTTCAAAGCCATGTTTTGTTGTAGTAAAATCTAAAGATTTTTCTACTCTTTGTTTACCTCGTCTTACTAAATATTTGTTAATCTCATCAACAAACTCAAAAAGAGTAGCGACAAACTCTGCAGTTACTTCAAATTCGTCTGAAAAATTCTTTGAAGTTGAGTTTGGTATCGCGTTAAGCCAATTTTGAGCTAAAGAATAATCTCCGTAAATAATGAATTTTGTATCTCCTAACGGTGCGTAAGAAACATTTGAACCTGGTCCTTTTCCGTTGTCACCTGCATCGGTCAGGAAAATGGTTTTGTTGTTAAGTCCCTGATGTTTCTTAAGTTGCGAAAGAGCAAGTTCTATTCCGCCTGCAAAATCAGTTCCGTGAAATTTCGTTTCATCATCTATGATTAAACTTCTTATCTCTTCAAAATCACTGATTTTTGTTAGTGGAAAAAGTATCCTTTGCTCACTTGGTCCTCCAAACTGAATAAACTGAAAATAAAGATTTCCTATCTCTTGGGGATAAAGTTTTCTCCATTCATTAATCAGGTCCAATAAAATTACAGTTGAGTTTTTAGCTTCTCGCAAACCTTGCTGCTGCATACTTTCAGAATAATCAACAATCAAAGTTATTGAATTTTCTTTTGGTTGGCAAAAAACATTGCTAACCAAAAACAAAACCAAAAAACAACTTTTAACTCTGTTCAACAAAAATTTGGTTTCCCTTGATTTTACTCTCAGAAATACATCTTTCATAAACTGTTTTCCAAAATTTTTAATACTCATTGATAAAAATCGGATTCCCACTGTTTTTATCTGAAGAAATCAGTCTTCCCGTAACAGTTTTTCCATTTTCTTCTTTTGTTCCTTTTCCGATAACGTAAGTTGTGGAAATCTGCATTTCTTCTGCTGCCTGAAACAAACCAACCGAAATCGGAACTGTTCCTGAAGTCAGGTCAACAATTATTTTATCCTTCGGAAATTTTGAAACAAGTTCTTCAAGTAAGTCTTTAGCTGTTTCTTTAATTTCTTTAGTGTTAAAGGCATCAATCAGTTTGTTGTTTTCATAAAAAACAGTCCCCTCAAACTCCTTTTCCTTTTTGGTTAGCTCATCAAACTTTACTTTACTTTGTTCAGTGTAAAGCAAAGCAACTGCTTTTGGTTTTAAAAAATTAATCATCCACTGAATTTGGTCCGTGTTTCCTGAACTGACAGCCGAAACAACCACTTCTGCTTTATCTGTATTAAAATTAAACTCTTCGCCTGTATTTTCAAATGTGTTTTTCCGAAACCAGTTTCTTATAGAGTCTTTCTTTAACCAGCCTAAAAATGCTAAACTCAAAGTCAAAACCTGTGCAAGGTAACCTGTAATAATTCCTAAGGCATCAATCAGTTTTAATTCTGGAGTTTCCGTATCAAAAAAGAAAACTTCCGGCAGTTTAATCTTCAAAACCAAAAAGTAACTTGTTACTAAAACCACAAAAAACGCAAGTACAAATTGTCCTGCGTTTCCCAATTTTTCCCAAATATTTTTCATCTCTTCACTTCACTTTTTAAAAATTCACCCAAAATGCCCGCAAATCCCGGTAAACTGCGTAATCACCTTTTTCACCAACTTTAAAAATCTCACCGCTAAGTGGGAATTTTGTAAAAACAGAACCTTCACGGAAACACCAAACAGGGTTTTTTCTCTGTGAACTGTGAGCAATGTAGCCCTTTCGCAAAACCAAATCGTAGCTTTCGCCTTCTAAATTTTCAGAACCAATTCCGCTTTGGCTTGCAAGACTTAGCAGCAGATTTTTTTTGTTTTCAGAAAACCCTGCAGTTACTTCGTTAAAAGGCAGTTTTTCTTCTTCTTTTTTTACTCTGCCGTAACCAAGGTTCAGTTCACCTCCAAAACCACCAACTTCACAAAGTGCGTCAACCGCTTTCTTAAACTCTGCTTTTCCTCCGTCTTCAAAATTCACCAAGAACCACAAAAAAACACCTTCGTCGTAAAAAGTCTCACCTCTGTAAAATGGAACTGCTCCGTTTTCTGCTCTTGAAACTGAATTCACACCTTTTACACGTTGTTTGAAAAGGTTTTTGTAAGCCTCGCCGTCTTCTTTTGCCTTTTCGTAAAACTGCTTGCAAAAATTTTCCGAAGAATCATTCTCAAACCACTTTTTGAGTGTTTCCAAACGCAAAAATGAAATTTTTTTGAGTGTTTTCATATTTTTTAAAAATTCATCGTTTCCTTCTTCCTGACC
>JADZEA010000113.1 GCA_020850775.1 bacterium | reverse complement strand
CCGTTTGCAGAAATTTGTGAATTATTTTCAAATGAACCGCTAACAAATTCAAGTTGTGAATTTCCACCAACAAAACTAATTTTTGAATTTTCAGAAATTAGTAGTTTTTTTGCATTAATTGTCATCGAACCATTCACGTCAAACCAACCTGTAAAAATTAAATCTCCGTTTGGCGAAGGTGTTAAGTTAGTTGTAAGTTGTGGAGTTGTGCCTGAAGACGTTTTTTTCCAGGAATCGTAAACGTAACATTTATTGTAAGATGTGCTTTTGTTTCCGTAGTTATCCTCGGCAATTACAGAAAAATCGTTAACTGTTTTGTATCCCGGAAGAGCTGGAAGAAAAGTTATCGTTTCAGTTGTAGTTGGGGCAGGTGTTTGTTTGACTTCGTTATTAATAAGAAAATGTCTGTATTTATCAATCACAACATCGGGAGCATTTGCATCAATTATCGGGTCAGGACTTGCAGTCCAGGAAAGAGAAAGTTCGTATTCATTGTTTGAATTCAAAACAAGAGGAGAGTTTGAAGCAAAATGTAAATCCTCAACCGGATCAACAAAAATATTAACATCAAAAAAGCGAAAATCAGCTGTTAAAGGTAAATTTATTGGTGCTGGATTTACAATAATATCCCCATAAATCCAAATTTTAAAATTGGGATAGCCATTGTTTGGTGAAGCTAACATTGCCCCAAGGTCAACTAAATTCACAGTGTAAATTGCTCCGGGTGGAAAAGTTGTTTGGGGAAGATAAAACGAACCAAGCAGGTTATCGTTCAAATCATAAATTTTAACAAACCCAACATTAAATCCTTGTAAAACTTGAAACTCAATTTCAAAATCAAAAATGCTCGTTTGAGAATTATTTGGATTGGGGCGTAGATCATTATTATTATTAAATTGAAAAGGTGTAACAGAATTTGTCCATTTTGGGTTACTATTTTGGTCAAAAGCACTAATTCCATTAATTGAATTGATTTGTACTGGAATTTCTGTTTGAGAAAAAACAAAAGTCGTTGCCGACAAAGTCAAGGCAACCGATAAAAATTTGTTGAAAAACATAATTTTAATCCTTAGATTAATTTGTTTGTTTTAGTTAGCGAAAGTGAAGAACCAAACCTTAGATTTAGTCACAAATCGGCGGTTCTTCGCTTCGCTTTTATTTTACTAAAGTCATTTTTTTGGTTTGAGACAGACCACCTGCCTTCAGTTGATAAAAGTAAGTTCCACTACTGGTAGAATTACCTTTTTCGTCTTTTCCATCCCAGACGACTTCACCAGAATTGTTTGGTTTCCACGTTTTCACCTCCTTTCCGAGAACGTTAAAGATTGTTAAGCTTGCATTTTTTATTCCGTTTGGTAAATTAAAACTGATTTTTGTCGTTGGATTGAATGGATTTGGATAATTTTGGCTAAGCGTGAAATCTTGCGGTAAGTTATTGTTTTCACTGATACTTACAAGACTGTCGGGATAAAAACAAATTAGTTTGTTTGACCAGGTTGTAAGCCAAAGTTTGTAAGAAAATTTATCCTCGTAAATGAAATAAATTTCTTCACCGTTTAAATCAAAATATTCCCAATTTGTGCCGTCGTATTTGCTGATTCCGTCAAAATTAAAATAGTAAGAAATCCAGATATTTCCTTTGGAATCCTGGATTAACCCAGGTGAACCATCACTTTTTACATCGTTTGTGTAAGGTAAGTGGTTTTGCAAACAATTAGCGAGAGAATCCCAGATTACTAAACCATAAGCAGTGGAAATTAAATTATTTTCATTTGGAGTTACAAACAGAGCTTCGGGAAAGTTTTCAAAAGCACTAAAACCATTACAAACAGTAGGATTAAAATTATTGTTCCAAATACCTGTTGCAGGGTTAAAACTGCTGATGTACCCCATTGCACCAAAATACAACCTTCCTTTATCGTCTTGTGCAAGTGGATAGACATAATTTGAAGCCAAAGGACTATTTGTTACACCATAGGATGTCCAGGTTGTTCCGTCATATTTTGTAATTCCTGTTATTGTATCTATTGATTGGCTTGTCCAAATTCTGCCCAAAATATCTATTTCAAGGAAAACGTGAGTATCCGTAATCATATTTGTATTTTGTGTGGTAAAATGTTCCCAGGTTGTATCGGCTTCATTGAAAGTAAAAACTCCGTTTCCACTACCTGTAATCCAAAGTTTTCCTGTTGAGTCTTGTTGAATGTGAGAAAAAATAGTATTTCCTGCAGTTGAAGGATGTTGGAAAATAGCTACTACACTGTCTCCGTTGAATTTATACACCCAAGGATCTGAAGAAACTCCACCAAGCCAGTAAACGGAATCTGATTCCTGATAGAAACTGAAAATCTCATACTGAACCCCACCATTATTTTGGTCGAAAACTTCGTAGTAGTACTGTGCAGCGAGGCTGTTCACAAAAACCAAGAGTAGAAAAATGCTCTTTTTCATTTCCACTTTCCTTTCATTTTGACGGCTTTAAATTGGTTGTCAGTAATTTAATTAATAAAAATCGCAAAGGGTCATTTTTTTTTTTGTTTTTTACTAAAACAACAAACTTAATACCAATTTTAGAACTAAAAAACAAAATCACGTTCACAAGTGCCAGAAAAGGATTTCACTCATTTTAGCCAGTAAAACACAAAAAAAAGCCCTGCTAAAATCTTAGCAAGGCTTTTGTTTTTTGTGTCAGAGTGAGGGTTTTGAGAAGTTTTTTAAGAAAAATTAAAAATGTGAGAACCTGATTTTTAGCTTCAGGTTCCCACTGAAAAATCCTACTTCAAGAAAAGCATTCGTTTAGTTTGAGAGTAGTTCGCTGTTTCAAACCTGTAAAAATAAATTCCGCTTGAGACTTGTTTTCCGTTTTCGTTTGTGCCGTTCCAAACTACGTTGTGCGTTCCCTGAACGAAATTTTGGTTAGCAAGAGTTTTGACTAACTGACCAAGAGCGTTGTAAACTGTGATTTTTACACTTGAAAATTCAGGAACAGCAAACTCAATCGTTGTCGTTGGATTAAACGGGTTCGGATAGTTATTTTTTAAACTGTAACCACTGACGGTTTCGTTTTGTTCATCTTTTGCATCCGTAACTGCCATCAAAACAAAATCAACACTGTTAACCGAAAGGTTCGCAAAACCTAAAGAAACGTTGGAATTTTCTGTTCCAAGACCAAGCTTTGTTGCGTAAATCGTGTAGTTTCCAGTTATCACACCCTGAATTTTGTAACTTCCGTCAGGCTCGGTAAAAGCGTAACCAAGAACATTTCCATTTTGACCAACTGCGTAAACAAGTGCGTTTGGAAGCGGATTGATTTGGTTTACAGAGTTTGCAGTTGTTCCATCGTCAACGTTTACAATTCCACCAATTTCGCAGAAAGAACTGTCAAAAACTGTTGGAAGCGAAATGTTAATGTTTGTAGCTGAAGAATTGTTGACAGTAACCAAAGTCGCATTTTGCCAGTTTTGAACGTTTGCGTAGAAAGTTGGAACAAGTCCGTTTCCAAGTGCAAAAACGTAGTAATCTTCAGGTCCTAAGTTTGAAACCTGGTAAGCTCCTAAGTTATCGGTTAAAGTTGTTGTGTAGCTTGAAGGTGAATCAAGTTCGCTTGAAGAAACAACGATTACAAGTGCATTTTCAACAGGACTTCCGTTTAAGTTTGAGATTGTTCCGGAAATTGAGTTGTTGGAGTAGTTCGGGTTGAAAAGTTCAAGCGAAAAGTCAATTCCCGTTAGTGCAGCACCAGTTGGGTTGTTGATAATTAAAGTGTTGGCTGAAAACAAGTCGTTTTGGTTTTGGTAGTACTCAGGGTAAAAACCAGGTGCAAAACAACCTAACTTGAAAGGAACACCGATTGGAACACCTTGCAAAACGTAAGTTCCGTTTGCCGAAGTCGTGGTAAACATTTGAGTTGCGACGTTGTTGTAGAAAAGATAAATTTCAGCGTTTGCAACCGGTCCAAGCAAAGTTCCTGAAGTGTCTGTTCCCGTAACTGTTCCGATAACCGTACTGAAACCGGACGAACCACTTGTTGCAAAAGTAAAATCAATGTTTGCGGTGTTTTGGTTTTGGACAACTGTAACAATTTGAGCGTTTGCTACCGAACTTGCCTGGTTGTACCAAAGTTCCTGAGTTCCTGAAGGCAAACCGTTAGTCAAAAGTGTTGCTTTTACGAGGTAACCACCAGGAGGAAGGTTTGTGATTGTGTAGCTTCCGTTGTTTGTGAAAGCTGTGAAAACCTGACCGAGAACGATGTTTGAACCGAGTGAATCAATAAACTGGTAAGCCTCAACAAATGCTTGCGGTCCCATCGGTGGCACGTTTAAAGTTGTTACCATTCCTGAAATTGAATTTATCGCTGGTGGAGGATTGATGTTTCCGCCGAAATCAAAATTAATTCCCGTAACTGTTTGGTTTTGTGCGACGTTGATTGCACTTGCAAGATTGACATCCGAAACGTGGTCCCAAAACTGCATCACGCCTGAAGGAAGCATTGCGTAAGCTAAGTAAGAACCGGCACTTGGCAAGCCAACAGTGTAGTTTCCGAAGTTGTCCGTAACTGCTGAAAAAACCGGTAAAATCGGTGAGTTTGGCATTACTGCCACAATCGCTCCTGCAACAGGTGAAACACCACCTGGATTTGTTGAATCTGCTTGCGAAACTGTTCCGCTAATCCACGCAACGTCAGTTGGGTTTGTTGTTCCGTTGAAATCAAAATTAATTCCTGAAACGATTTGGTTTGCTGAAACTGTAACCGGAGTTGCAGCGCTTGCAGAATTTACGTGGTCCCAGTACTGAGTTTGTCCGGCAAAACCGAAAGAAGCAGAAACAGTGAAAGTTCCTGTTTGCGGAAAACCAATCGTGTAGTTTCCTGCCGAGTCTGAAACAGCCGAAAAACTCATTCCACTATTGTAAGCAGTAACAAAAGCATCGCTGATTGGTGTCGGGTTTCCGCCTGAAGAATCAAGCAAAGAAACTGTTCCGCTAATCCACGCGATGTCTGTTGGGTTTGTTGCTCCGTTGAAATCAAAATCAATTCCTGAAGTAGTTTGGTTTGGAACTAAAGTCAGCGGAGTTGCAGCGCTTGCAGAATTTACGTGATCCCAGTACTGAGTTTGTCCACCAGGATTCGTCGGGTCAACGGCAGCTACGAAAAAGGAAACAGCAGTTGTAGGAACGCCAATTGTGTAGTTTCCGAGTTGGTCGGTGAAAGTTGGGTAAATTGTTTGAAGAAAATTATTTTCCATAGCGTAAACGTAAGCAAAAGGAACAGGGATTGAAACGCCGTTCGGGTCTTGCAAAGAAACGTTTCCACTAATCCACGCAACGTCTGTTGGCGGATTGGTTGAACCGTAAGAAAGCTGGAAGTTTACAGTTGCTGAGTTTCCAACCTGAATCGGTGTTGCAGTTGCCAAAGAACTTTGGTTGTCGTAAAACTCACCCTGGTAATTTGGAGCAGTTGCGTAGCCAAAGTAAACAACGCTTGAAGGAACCTGGATTGTGTAACTTCCCGAAGGATTTGTAAAAGTGAAAAGCGAATCCAGGATTCCAACCGGGCTGTTTGAGTAGAAAAAGGTTACGGAGGCGTTACCGATTCCTGTTCCAAGCGAATCGTCAGTAACTGTTCCCGTAATCACTCCTGCCTGCGATTGTGTCGCTGCGAGAAGAAGTCCTCCAACAAGAGAACTGAAAATTTTGGTTTTGAAATTGGAAAACATTTTTTGTTTCCTCCTATTTTAAGTTTTGAAAAATTAATGGCTTAGTGAAAACTTCACGTTCAAGTTTCTAATCCTTATTTTAGTTTTGTGCAAGGTGTGTGCCAAACTCAAAACGTTGTTTAACCGTCTGAAAAATGGTTTTTGTTTTACAGGTTGTGTCAGAAAAAAAAACAAAAATCAAACTATTTCTGTTAAGTAATTGTTTCTTTAATTTTTAATCAAGTAGTAAAATAAAATTACGAATTAAATTTAATTCTGAAAGACAATTGTTTTTCTTAAAGTTAAAGCGTAAGTAAAAATTACGACAGAAAATTTAAAGACAAGCTGTTTTTTTAAAGCATTCCGTAAGGGTCAACGTCAATTGTAACACTAACTTTTGTTTGTAAAAGTTTATTTTTTAGCTCAAGTAAAATTCCCTTCAAAATCTGGTTTGTTAGAGAATTTTGAGAGTCTTGCTCCTTGTTAATTTTTAGTAAAATTTGGTAGCGAAAGTTATTTTTAATTTTTGAGATGGAGGCTTCAGTTGGACCTAAAAAAATCAAGAAATCTTTTTCAGGTAGTTTTTCAGCAAAAATCTTAGCCATTTCTTTAACTTTAGCTTCGTTTTCACCTCTGAAAAGAATCATCACAAGCCTGCAAAAAGGCGGGTAAAGAGCTGTTTTTCTTATTTTTATTTCAAGCTCGTAAAAACCTTCGTAATCGTGGTTTTTCACAAAATCAATGATTGGATTTTCGGGAAAAGAAGTTTGGATTATCACTTTTCCGGCGTCGTTTCCGCGTCCTGAACGACCTGAAACCTGAGAAAGCAACTGAAAACTCCGTTCTCCTGCTCGAAAATCAGGCAAAAGCAAACCTGTATCCGCACTAACAACTCCAACAAGTGTAACTCGCGGAAAATCAAGACCTTTTGCAACCATCTGAGTTCCAAGCAAAATTTGGTAAGTTCCGTCACTGAAAGCATCTAAAATTTTTTGGTGAGCGTCTTTCGTTTTCGTAGTGTCAACGTCCATCCTTACGATTGAAGTGTTTGGAAAAAGCGAAGCTAAAAAATGTTCAACTTTTTGCGTTCCAATTCCTCCCTGCCTTAAAGTTGCGTCCCCGCAAAGTGGGCAAAGTTCAGGTGGTTTTTGTGTGAAATCGCAGTAGTGGCACTTCAAAATTTTTTCGCTTTGGTGAAAAACCAAAGAAACGTCGCAGTTTTCACACTTCGCAACAAAGCCGCATTTTGCAGACTTGCAGTGAAGCATCGTTGAAAAACCACGCTTGTTTTGAAGCAAAATGATTTGTTCGTTTTTTTGAAGTGTTTGGTTAATGCTTGAAATTAAACTTTCCGAAAAAATTGGGATTGACCACTGTGCAAGCGAATTTTTTTCAGCAATCAGGTTTACAATTTCAGTTTTGGGGAGTTTTGAGTCCTGAACCGCTCTGTTTCTGATTTTCAGCAGGTCGTACTTTCCATTTTTTGCATTAAAAAAACTTTCAACCGAAGGAGTTGCAGAACCAAGAATTGCAATGGCTTTGTTCAAAAAAGCCCTGTAAATTGCAACGTCACGTGCCTGGTAACGCGGATTTGTGTCAAACTGTTTGTAAGTGAACTCGTGTTCTTCGTCAATGATTATCATTCCAAGATTTGATAACGGAGCAAAAACAGCACTTCTTGCTCCAACAACAATTTTTATTTTTTGGTTCTGGATTGCCCGCCAGGAGTCAAAACGTTCTCCAATGCTCATTTTACTGTGTAAAACAGCGATTTCTTCACCAAAAGCCTCTTTAAACCTTCGGACAGTTTGAGGCGTCAGTGAAATTTCAGGGACTAAAACAATTCCTGTTTTTCCTGCTTCAACAACTTTTTTCAGGGCATTAATGTAAACCCGTGTTTTTCCGCTTCCGGTGATTCCGTAAAGCAAAAAAGCCTTGAATTTTCCACTTGTAACAGCAAAATCAATTTTTTCACAAACGATTTCTTGTTCAAAATTTAGCTGTGAAAGTTCCTTTTGAACGATTCCGCTAAAAACGTTTCGCTGAACTTCTTGCTCGAAAACCTCAATTAAACCATTTCTTTCAAGTGTTTTTAGTTGTGAGTAGGAAGTTTCAGAAACGTTCAGGAGCGTTGAAACCTTCATTGCTTCGCCTGTTTCAAGCAAACATTGTAGCATTTTTGCTTGTTTTGGGAACTTCAGGGAACGAATTTCAATTTCCTTTTGCAGTGTTTCGCCGTCAATTTTTAGCTTTGCAAAGTTTTCAAACTTTGCGGAAACTGTTTCTTTTAAGGAGTAGTCAATTTTTACAAAACCTTTTTGTTCAAGTTTGTTAATCAGGTAGTTTGGTGAGTCAAAATATTTTTCAAGGTTTTCGTAGTTTTGTGGCAATTTTTCAAGGAGTGATTTTTCCAAATCTGTTAGAGTTTCAAAATTAGTTTGTTCGGTTTTCAGGATTATTTTTTCAGAGTTCAGGAAAATTCCCTGTGGTAAAAATGCTTTCAGAACTTCACCGGGCGAAGAAAAATAATATTTTGAAATCCAGTTTGCGAGCTTGAGCATTTCGTCAGTAAAAATCGGTTTCAGGTCAAGCAAATCAAGGATTTCTTTTGTTGAAAAATTTGGTTTTTCTTCGGTTAGCCCAACAAGAAATCCCATAACTTTTCGTGTTTTTCCAAAAGGGACGAAGACTCTTTGTCCAATAAAAACAGAGTTTTGCATTGTAGCTGGAACTTCATACGTGAAGGTTTCTGTCAGTGGAGAAGGAATTGCAATTTGTGCGTAAAGCATTTTTAGAAAAATTAAGGATTAAAAGTATAAAAATTAATTCTAAACTTACACTTTTTAGACCTGAGAAAAAAGGGAGAAATTAAAACATTCCGCCAGAAAAAATTCCTGACTAAATTTGCTTTTAAAGTGGTTGTCAGAGAAAAAAACCTTCAGGACTTTTAGTAGTTCCTGAAGGTCTGTAAATTTTAGTGGTTGTGGATTTCAGCAGAGAAAACATCAGCACCGTTTTGTTGTAAAATATTTTGTGCGTCAGGATTTCCCATAATTGCAGCGCCGTAAACATTAAAATCATAAACATTTGGGTTTTTGTACCACTCATTAATGTTCATCGTAAGGTGAGCAGTAACATCATTTCCAGCAACTTTCAGAGACAAATCGTGCAAGTGCAAATTGACGTAGTAGTGTTTGTTTGTGTGCCTTCCCGTGTGAGTGGCGAAACCTGTTAGTTCGTTTGCAGTGTTTTTGAATTTTCCTTCAAGTTTCATGTAGTGGTAGCCTCCGCCCATACTTTCGGGCCAAACCATGTTGTCATTTTCAGTTGTGTGTGGTAAACCGTGTTCAACATTTTTAACAGAGTCAAGACCAACAACAAAAGAAATTGCTGTGTAATCACCGTTTGGAACGTCTGAAAATTTGTATTCCAAAGTTGTTGAGTCTTTGATGTCAACGTAGTGGTAACCATTTGTTTCTACTTTTGTTCCATCAGATTTGTGAAAAGTTACGTCAGAAACGTAGTAAACAAGTTTTGAAATGCTGTAGTTGTTTTCTGCTGCGTTTGTGTACTTTAGTGAATCCAAAATGACAGTTTCTCCGTCAACTTTGTGCATAAATTCAAAAGTAACAGAACCTGAACTTTTTTTGTCGTCGTTTTCACAACCGCCAAAAATCAGTGCTTGTGAGAGTAGAATTCCCACAAAAAGTTTTGAGTTTTTCACAATTATTTTCCTCCTGTTTTAAAATTGTGTCAGTTAAATTTAAGCAAAAGCGCCGGGTTTTCTCATTAAAATTCTCTAAAAATCAGAGGAAACAAATTTATTAATTTTGATTAACTTTAAATCTTAAAAAAAGAAAGGAAATTTATGCTAAAGTATTTTTTAGCTTGCGTGTTTTTTAGTTTTAATTCTTGCTCGCTTAGTGGAAAAAACCTAAAACCTTTTGCTCAAATTAAATCCGAAAAAATTGATGAGTGTTCGGGAATTATCCAAAGCAAGCAGTTTAAAGACGTTTTTTGGGTTCACAATGATTCCGGAGACAAGGCACGGATTTTTGCAATTAATGGAAAAGGGAACTTGCTCGGAGAAGTTGAAATTTCAAACGCAAAAAATATTGATTGGGAAGACGTCACGATTGATGACCAAAACAATCTGGTGCTTGCTGACCTTGGAAACAATGAAAACAACAGGAAAGACCTGAAAATTTACTTCGTCAAAGAACCAAATATTTTAGAAAATGAAAAAATAACTGCAAACGCTTTTAAAACGATTAGTGTCAGCTACGAAGACCAGAAAGATTTTCCACCACAAAAGAAACTTTTTGATTGTGAAGCAATTTTTTTTGCTGAAGGAAACATTTACGTTTTGACCAAGCACAGAAAAGACCCTAACACAAAACTTTACAAACTGCCGAACCTTACCGAAACCGAACAAACCCTGAAACTTCTTGAAGAGTTTAAAACCGACTCAAAAGTTACTGCAGCAGACTACCAAAACGGCGAACTTGTGGTGCTTTGTTACGAGTATCTTTATCTTTTCAGGACAAGTAAAAACAAGTTCTTAACTAATGATTTTGATAAATTAACCATTGAGATGAAACAATCAGAAGCGGTTTGTTTTTACGGAGATAAAATTTTAGTTACTAACGAGCAAGGCGAAATTTTTTTACTGACAAAACAGGAAATCAAAAGTTCAGGCTACCTTTTGCCAAAGCTCCCTGAGACAAAAATTAAAAGTTTTGAACGGGATTTTGGTCCGGATTTCAGTTTTGCGAGCCTTAAAAGTTTTGACCTGAAACCGAAAAACAAGATTGATTTTAAGGTTGCAAAATTCAAAAACGGGCTTGGATTTTACTTTAAGTTTCCGATTGAGCTTTGGGAAAAAACTAAAAACGAGTTTGCTTGTTTAATGGTTAGTTCTAACGGAAAAAATCCCGTTCACCTTGAAAAGGAACAGTCAGTTTGGTCTTTTGAAAAGCAAGAAAACAAAGTTCAGCAAGTTTTTTCTGAGTTTCAGGTGCAAAAAAAATTTTTAAGTGAAGCAGGCATTGATTTTTTTGAGGTTAAATTTTTTTTGGAAAACGAGAGTTTGTCCGGGATAGAAAACACGAAAGAAATTTTGCTTAACGTTTTGGTTTTTTGTGAAACGGAAGAGTTTTTTTGGTCGGTTGGTTCGGAGACTTTTACTTTTGAAAACCCTTTTACTTGGGGAAAGTGCGAAATTCAATGAAACTTTAAAGTGTTTCACCTTCAATTTTTTTGCAAGTAAGTTCACCTTAAAAAACTGCCGTAAAAACTGCGATTAAAAGTAAAAAGCAATTTATTGCTTGCTGGTAATTTTTAGAGTTTGTTTTCCATTTAAATTTTTATTTCCCGGTTGAAAACCCGTTAATAAAAAAAGACTGACTTTGTAGAGTGTCAGCCTTTTTATTGTACTGTAGCTAAAAAACTTAGCTTTAAAAAGAAAAGAATGGCTAACCAACTTTTTAAAGCGAGTTAGCCATTTTCAATGAAAGGACTATTTTAAGGTGTGTAAATAAAATCTGTATTTCTGTAACCTGGAAGGTCTAAGTACCAATCTGTGTAGATTGTTCCGGAGCTTTGTGCCCAATCTCCAAAGTGTAAATGACCGTTTACAACTTGCTCTTTTTCAATCACGTAACTAAAAGAAACAGGTATTTCTATTGCCCAAGGCAAGTTATCGGTAGTTTTGTAGTATCTTCCAATTCCTGGATTACTGTTGTCTGCACTTGTTCCAAGTAAACTTAAATTTGCAAGGTCTGTAGGTGCTTGGTCTGGTAAATGAACTTCTTTACCGCGTTCTCTGTTTACAATCAGGAATGGGTTGAAAGGAGCTTCAATATTATCTAATTCTGCCTGAGTTAGCGGAGTTATAAAAGTAAAGTTGAGAGTCATTTCGTAAGGTGTTACGGTTGTTTCTCCTGGCACAGTGTTTACAAAATCAGCACCGTTTGGTCTTGGCATTAAAGCACTTGCGTTATCAAAAACAATCATCACAGTTTTGCTTTGTCCTGCTTCAAGTCCATTTGGAAGTAAGTTAATGTAGTTTTCAGTAATTTGAGAGCCTGTAAAACTTGCAACTCTGTTTGGGTCAAGATTCCAAACAAATCCAAAACCATTTCTATAATTTGCACCAATCGCTCTGACTTTAATTTTAATTTCCCCATCAACTAATTGATTGGTTGCGTTCATAACTCCGTGCCAGTTATTTTCAATTACAAGGTCATTAAAATCGTAGTCGCCTAAATCTGGCCATTTATCTTCGTAAGCAAGTGTTGAGTAAACATTTTCACCGGGATAGTAAACATTAAAAGCTTTTGCCGGGTCGTTTGGATATTCGTCGTCGTTATCACTTACGCCGTCTCCGTCTGTATCGGTAGGAACTGGAGTTCCTGTTCCAATTGGATTGCAAGCTGAAGTAGGAATAAAATTGTTACAGGAAAGAGAAGCAGGAGCATTAATTGAACCGTTGTTGTTCTGAAGGTTTGATGCACAAAGCTCAATTGTTCCTGAAAGAGAACCACCGCCGTTAATGTTTGTAGTTCCGGTTGCAACGATTGAGGAAGTGCTGCCAAGCCCTTCTGCGTCGCCGTTTACAATTAGGTCGGCAGTTTTAAACATTGCTCCGTTGCTGGTTTGTGTAACTTTGTTTCCGCTTCCGGTGAAGTACATTGTCAGACCAGCTGAAGCAAAACCATAATTATAAAAATCACTGTTTTGATGGAAATTATCGTCAGCAATCAGTTGACAGTTGTTGTAAAAAACTGCTTGACCGTTGTTTGTGAAATTATTTCCGGCGTGCATTTTAAAATTATTTGTAGTTGTTGAGTTGTTGTCAATGCTTCCGGTAGCGTCAATTTCACCGTTGTTTACCAAAGAACCTTGTGAGTTTACAACAAAATTACCGGCAACATTCATTTTTCCGTTGTTTTCAACCATTCCGTTGAAAGAAAAAGTTGTTGTAAGGTTAAAATTATCGCTGTAGTTGGTTAGTTTTGCAGAAGAACTGTTGATGTTAAAGTTGTTTCCGGTGAAAGTTGCGGTTTCTGTAACAATCAGAACGCCGTTTTGTTGCAGTGTGATTGAGCCGACGTTGGCGGTGCCGCAGATTCTTAGTGTTCCATTGTTTTTAACTTCAATGTTTCCTGTCATGTTTCCGGTAACGCAGACGGTTCCGTTGCTTACGGTGATTCCATTTTTGTTAACGTAGGTTGTGGTACAACCTGTTGAACAATCTGGTCCTGCATTAATTTCGTTTTCGTACTTTCCGTTTGGAACCGGTGCTGAAGAAGTTTCATTAAAAGTGTGGCTGATAGTTCCGTCAGTAATTTTAATTTTTGTAAGTTCGCTTGCACCTTTTGGCGATCTTTTCAAAACATAAAGTTCGTCAAGGTAAGATGGAACAGTAATTTTAGTTGTAAAAGGAATGTCTTCCCTTGCACTTCCTGAAGAGAGTAAATTACCTTTTCCGTAAGGATTTTCATCGTAAACGTAAACAATGTAAAAACCTTGAGTTTCGCTACTGTAGTTTACATCAATGTTTACAGACACTTTTTGTGTCGTTGACCAAT
Organism: bacterium; assembly: GCA_020850775.1. GTDB lineage: Bacteria > CLD3 > CLD3 > CLD3 > CLD3 > JADZEA01. The sequence goes on along the minus strand of JADZEA010000113.1, from coordinate 2,929 downwards.
TAAAAGTATTAGAAATACTTAATTCCTCCACCGGAACTGGGGGAACAACTTCTGTTTTTTCATCATCATTGCCACAAGCAACAAGTGATAAAACTGTAATGCCTAAAAGGCAAATTTTGGTTAGGTTTTGATTAAACATTTTTAAAAGCCCTTTCATTTTTGATTTCAACTTAAAGGATAGTTTTAAGTTAGTAAAGGATTTTCAGACGAAAAGCATTTTTTTTCCCACAGACTTTCTGTTTTATCCGATTAAAGACTTTAAAACCATTAAGTAGCTTGGAAATTAAAGAGTAAATTAAATTTTAATTGTCTAAAAACTCTTTTGAATTACTGTTTTTGTTGTTAAATTCAAAACGATAAAAAAACTCATTTTGGAAATAGGAGAAAGATTTGAAGTTTAATGGAACACAATATTTTTTCTTAAAAATATTAGCAGTTTTTTTAGGGGCATCCATAGGTTTTTGGATATTGTTCCAATTAAAATTTTTTTAAAAAACTAAATTCACAGAAAGCTAAAAAAACAATGAACTTACAAAGAAAGTTTGAGGAAATTCCTTACACAAGACCAGATTTGGAAAAAATGCAAAATGATTTTGAAAAACTGATTTCTGATTTTCAAAAAGCCGATACTTTTGATGAACAAGCTAAGCTTGTTGAGCAGTGGAATTCAATTCTAATGGTTTTTGAAACAGCGGAAAACCTTGCTTCAATTCACCACGATAAAAATATCAGTGATTTGGAAGCTAAAACTGAAAATGATTTTTTTAGTGAAAACAAGCCTTCTTTTCAAGGTTGGAACTCTGATTTTGGGAAAGTATTTTTGAAATCGGGTTTTAAAAAAGAACTTTCAGAAAAATTTGGGAAACAGATTTTTAAACTTATTGAAGCAGGACAAAAAACTTTTTCTCCTGAAGTTAAAGATTTGTTGAGCAAAGAAAACCAGTTGGTCAACGATTACACGGAAATTCTTGCTTCCGCAGAAATTCATTTTGATGGAAAAGTTCTGAATCTTGCAGGAATGGAACCTTACACAAATTCCTTGGACAGAAGCGTCAGGAAAAAATCACTTCAGGCAAAATGGAACTACTTGTCTGAAAACTCAAATAAAATTGATGAAATTTATGACGAACTTGTCAAAATCAGGACTGAGATTGCTCACAAACTTGGGTTTGAAAGTTTCACTGATTTGGCTTACACAAGGCTTAGAAGGACTGATTACCTTCCAAAAGATGTGGAAAAATTCAGGAAACAAGTTGAGAGAGTAGTTGTTCCTTTGGTTGCAAGGTTCAAAGAAGAGCAAAGGAAAAAACTTGGACTTTCTGAGCTAAAGTATCACGACGAAACGATTCAGTACGTTGAAGGGAATCCAGTTCCAAAGGGAGAACCGGAATGGATTGTTTCGCAGGCACAAAAAATGTACAGCGAGCTTTCTCCCGAGACAGGAGAATTTTTTGATACGCTTGTAAACTTAAATTTAATGGATTTAGTGAACAGACCAAAAAAAGCAGGTGGAGGTTACTGCACAAAAATCCCGGAAATTGGTTTACCTTTTATTTATTCAAATTTTAATGGAACTGACCACGACGTAAAAGTTCTGACTCACGAAGCAGGACACGCTTTTCAGTCTTACCAAAGTAGAAACCAGCCACTTTTGGACTACGGGTTTCCAACAATGGAAGCAGCTGAAATAAATTCAATGTCAATGGAATTTTTGACCTGGGATTTTATGGAATATTTTTTTGGAGAAGACGCGGAAAAATTTAGAAAGCTCCATCTTAAAGAATCAATTTTATTTTTGCCTTACGGAACTGCAGTTGATGAATTTCAGCATCTTGTTTACGCAAATCCAACTTCAAGCCCAAAAGAGCGGAAAAAAATGTGGCAAAGTGTTGAGAAAAAATACCTTCCTTACAGAAAGTACGAAGATATTCCTTTCCTTGAAGAAGGTGGAATCTGGCAATTGCAAAGACACATTTTTTTCACACCTTTTTATTACATTGATTATTGTTTGGCACAAACCTGTGCTTTGCAGTTTTTAGTAAAAAATAAGGAAAACAAGGATTTAGCTTTTAAAGATTATTTAAGGATTTGTGAAGTTGGCGGAAGTTTGTCTTTCCTTGAGATTTTAGAACTTGGAAATTTAAAATCACCTTTTGATGAAAACTGTGTTGAGGAAGTCATTGAAAAAGTAAAAAAGTGGTTGTAAGAATTTATTTTTGTTTTTTTGATATTGGTCAGAGTTTTTCAGAAAAAAATTCCTTTTCTTTAAATGAAAACTTAGAAAGTTGAAAAATGAATTTTGAAACTCAAATTACACCTTTGTTCCCGCTAAACATCGTTTTAATGCCTGGAGTTATGATTCCACTTCATATTTTTGAGGCAAAATACAAAAAAATGATTAACAATTCCATTAACACGGGTGAAAAATTTGGAATTGTCTTTCAAGAAAAAGGTGTAGTTCGTGAAATTGGAACTTTTGCAAAAGTTCAATTCTTATTAAAAAAATATTCAAATGGCGAGATGGACATAATTGTTTCGGGAATGGACAAGTTTTTGATTAAGGAAACCTACTTTGAAAATGATTTTTTAATGGGAAAAATAGAAGTTCTTGATGATGATATTGAAGTGGAAGAATATTCTAAAAATGATATTTTAGATATTTTTAATAAGATACAAAAGACTTTTCATTTTGGAATTGAAACCGATATTTCTCTTTTTAGGCAAATTAGTCCGCTTTCATATTTTTTAGCTTCAAAAATGGGGATTCCACCAGTTTTGCAACAAGAATTAATTGAAATTGACGAAGAAAAGGAAAGGCTAAAATTAATCCTGAAATTTTGCGAAGAGACCTTACCACAAGTTAAAAAAGAATATCAAAACTACCTCAAATTAATAAGAAACTAACGATGGTTGACATTCACAATCATAT
>JADZEA010000112.1 GCA_020850775.1 bacterium | reverse complement strand
CAATTGAAGAAGCAGCACTTTTGGCAAGCCAACTCAAAGCACCAACTCATTACTCACCACTTTTTAATCCGGAACGTGCATTGGCAAGACGTAACACAATAATTAACGGGATGTTTGAAGCAGGTTTTATCACTGAAAAGGAAAAAAATACCACAACTCAAATTCCAATTCTCCACAAAATCCGGGACGTTGCCGAAGATGATGCCACTTACGGTGAAGCTCCTTACTTTACTGAGTTTGTAAGACAACAACTTGAAAAAAAACAACAAATTCTCGGCGTAAACATCTACGAAGACGGACTCACCGTTTACACTACTCTCGACAGTCGTTTGCAGGCTTGCGCTGAACGTGCAATCGCTCTGCAACTTCCGAAAGTGGATAAACGGGCTAAAACAAAAGACAGCACACACGTTCAGGTCGCTTTTGTCGCTCTTGACCACAAAACAGGCGAAATTCTCGCAATGGTTGGCGGAACAGACTTTCTGAAAACGAAGTTTAATCGTTCAGTTCAAGCAGTCAGACAACCTGGAAGTGTTTTTAAATCAGTGCTTTACACCGCAGCAATCGATAATGGAGTTCCTGTTTGTTATGAAGTTTTGAACCAACCCGTTTCAATTTTGATGGCTGACGGAACACGTTGGGAACCTCACAACTACGAAGGAACTGCCGGTGGCTTAGTTACTCTTCGTGAGGCTTTGAAAAAATCGCTGAACTTAGTTTCTGTCAGGCTTGCCGTGCAAAGAGTCGTTCCTCCCGAAATAATTATTGAGTACGCAAGAAGGCTTGGAATTCAAAGTCCGATTGAACCTTACGACGCAATCGCACTCGGTGCAACGGGAATTTTGCCGATTGAAGCTGTTGCTGCTTACGGAACAATCGCAAACCAGGGAGTTTACACAACTCCAACTTCAATCGTAAAAATTGAAGACAAGTTCGGCAAAATCCTTGAACAAAAAAACACCGAAAGCAGAGAGGCTTTGAGTGTCGAAACAACTTACCTGATGACAAATTTACTTGAAGGCGTAGTAAACAACGGAACCGCCGCTTCTTTACGTTCAACTTTTAATTTCAGAAGACCTGCAGCAGGAAAAACAGGAACTACAAACGATTTTACCGATGCCTGGTTCATTGGTTTTATTCCTCAAATGACTGCCGGAGTTTGGGTTGGTTTTGACGACCCGAAAAAAACACTTGGAAGCGGGCAAACCGGCGGAAAAGTAGCTTTGCCGATTTGGGCAGAATTTATGAAGTGTGGTTGTGATACTTTACAACTTTCTGAAGAAAGATTTGAGCAACCTGCAGGAATTGTCAGCGTGGAAATTTGTTCGGAAACAAAAGAACTTCCAACTCCTTACTGTCAGGTTGAAACAGAAATTTTTAACGTAAAATATTTGCCACAAAAAACTTGTTCCAGACATTCAGGAACGAAAAACAAAACTGTTCGCAAGTCCGGTTTCTAAAAAAATAAATTTAAAAACACTTAAAAATTGATTGGTAAAAAATGAACTTCAGTAACTTTTTCCTAGAACTCACACCGAACATCTTTATTTTTTTTGCACTGCTTGTCGGAGCAGTTTTTTTTTCAATTTATGCCTACAAAACTACAATTCCACCAATCTCCGGTTCAAAAAGAATTTTACTGACTGTTTTGCGTGCTTTTGCTCTTGGCATTGCACTTTTTCTCATTTTTGAACCAGTTCTTAGCTACAAAACAAAAAACATTGAAAAACCTTTGACGGTTTTACTTTTTGATAACTCCGAAAGTATGAAAATTAAAGACTTAGCTGGTGAACGTGAACCTTTGGTCAGGGAACTTTACTCAAAAACTTTAGCCGAAAAACTCGACGGACTAGAACTCCTTAGCTACACTTTTGACACAAACCTAAACCAAAAAGACTCGCTTTTAAATCTGAAAGGTCAGGGAACAGACATCGCAAACGCACTTTCAAAAATTGAAGAAGAACTTGCCGATAAAAACCTAAAAAATATTATCCTTGTTTCTGACGGAGCAAACAACCTTGGTTTTGACGCTTCACAGTTTGCAAAAACTTCAAAAGTGCCAGTTTTTACAATTGGAATTGGTGATTCAAGCCTTCAAAAAGATGTTTTAATCAGTGAAGTTGTAACTAACGAAATTGTTTACCTTGAGAACAAAACTCCTGTTGACGTTGTTGTAAAGGCTTCCGGTTTTAAAGGTGAAAGCGTGTCAGTTTCGTTGCTTCACAAAAATTCAGTAATTGAAACTCAAAACATAATTCTTGGCGACGATAATTTTGAAGCAAGGCTGAAGTTCACTTTTTTACCTGAAAAGGAAGGAATTGAAAAATACACAGTCAAAATTTCCGAGTTCGAAAACGAACTGACAAAAATTAACAACACTTCGAATTTTACAGTCAGAGTTCTGAAATCAAAATTAAAAATTTTGCTTGTCAGCTCTTCACCGCTTCCTGAAGTTTCTTTTTTGAAACGGACTTTAGAGACAAACAAAGATTTTGAAGTGCAATTATTTTTGCAAAAAGACAAAAAAAACTTTTATACTCAAACACCTGATTTTAAAGAAGTTGATTGTTTGGTTCTTGTAAATTTTCCTTCTGCAAATGCTCCTCAAAACGTTGTAACTGAGCTTGTAAACGTAATTTCTCAAAAACAACTCCCTTTGCTTTTTATTAACGGGAACGACGTTGACACAAACAAACTCAAGTTTTTTGAGAAATTTTTACCCGTCAGTTCTGTGGTTTACACTTCAATTCGTGAGGAAGAAGTTTTGCCCAAACTCACTGAAGAGGGTTTTTCGTCAGTTGTTACGCGAATTAATGAGTCAAGGAATGAAACACAAAAATTTTACAATGATTTACCGCCAACTTACTACAAATCAATGAATTTTCAGGTTCACACTGCAGCTAAAAAACTTGTTGAAATTGATTTTTCAAGGAGTTTGGTTCAACCTGAAAAAGTAAACGACGCTTTAGTTTTGTTGCTGAAAACCCCGCAAAACAAATCAGTTTGGATTGGAAATTACGGGCTTTGGATTTGGAACTTTCAGTTGTGGAATTTTGGGAGCAAGAACCTTGTTTACGAAACGCTTTTCACAAATTCTGTAAAATGGCTCACAACAAAGGAGGATTCCAAGCCTTTAAAAATTACAACCAACAAAAGAACCTACTCAAACGGCGAGAAAATCATTTTTAATGCACAAACTTACGATGAAAATTTTAATGTTCTTTCCGGCGCGGATGTTAGAGTTACGGTCAAAAAAGAAGGTTTTGAGCAAGAAGTTCTTTTTAAGGAGCTTGGAAACGGAAGGTACGAAGGAATTTTAAACGGGCTTTCGGGAGGAGATTTTACTTTTACAGGAAAAGCAAGCATTGGCGACAGAACAATTGGTGAAGATAAAGGCGAGTTTACAATTGAAGAAAAGGGAATTGAGTACCTTGAAACACGAATGAACAACCAACTTTTGAGGAAAATTTCACACAACTCAAACGGGAAATTTTTTGTTCCTGAAAATCTTGGCGAACTAAAAAGCAGCCTTGATTTGAGCGAAAAAATAACCGAAAACTCAAGTGAAATTGAGTTATGGAATAAAATCTGGCTTTTGATTTTAGCGATTAGTTTGCTTAGTCTTGAGTGGTTTTTGCGAAAACGTAGCGGAATGGTCTAAGCGTCTAAATTTTTTCTTGTGTGCAAACCCGTGAATTTTAGTCTGAAACCGACTTTTTCGTAGAGTGAACGTGCATTAGCGAGTTTGT
>JADZEA010000111.1 GCA_020850775.1 bacterium | reverse complement strand
CAGTAACCAAAAGTCCGCCAGTTTTCAGCTTTTCTAAAACAACGGGAAAAGCCTTCGGATACAAGTATTTGTCGCAATCCAAAAAAATCAGGTCAAAATTTTCGCTCTGTTTTCTTAAAAGTTCAATGTTTTAGTGATGATGTCTCGTCCTGAACGCTGCTCAGACGAAACTCTCGAAAACACTGATGAAAAAAAATCTTTTAATCACTGATTTGGTAAGGGGTTAGTCTATTTTTAGTCTGAATTTTCCTTTTCCAAAACCCGTGTAGTATGCCCAAATATTTTTGTTTTGTGTAAAAAAATACCGTCTTGACAGGAAAAGAGAACGCGAAATTGTGTTTCCTTGCGAAAAAAATTCCCAAAATTTAATAGAAAAATCTTTGCTTTCGCTATCTGAAACACTTGCTAAAGTTCCTACAAAATTTTCTGTTCCAAACTGAACAAAACGTTGTGCAAGGTTTATCTTTGAGCCTTTGGAAGAATAACAGGAGTTTGCAAAAATTAGTCTTGGAGCTTTGTCAAGTTTTCGCAAATCTTGGTAAGTAAATTCCTCGTCTTCATTAAGAACGAAACCTGCTTTTGTATTTTCTGCAAAACCGTGTCCGATAAAGTGAATTAAATCAAAATTATTGTTTAAAATTTTATAAAACCCGCTAAAATCAATTTCGAAAATTGGGTCTGCTACTTCAATTTTATCCTTTAGGTTTTCTGCTGTCAGGATTTCATAAATTTTTTCAGCTTCTTCTTCAGCATTGTCTAAACAAATTTTTTGTGAGTTTGGTCTGCAAACAATTGCAATTTTTGGAATTTCATTTTTGGTTACAAGTGTTGAGCAATTAAAATTTTTAAGTTCTTTCATTACTTCAAATTTTGTCCCCCAAAAATCATCGCTTGTTTCTGAAACAGGTAAAAGTTCTATTGGGAAGTTTGAAAAATAATAATCGGAATAAAGTAAAATATTTGAAAGATTATCTTGAGTTTCGGCAATTCTTTTGTCAAAATCATGAAAAACATAATTTTTTAAACCTACCGTTTCACCTCTGAGCCTTTCAAGAAAATTTTGATTTTGTTTTGTTGTGTTTGTATCGGAGTTTCTTGAAACTTGGACGTTGTTTGCTTCAAGGATGTTTTGGATTTTTTGATTTAGCTGTTCAAATTTTTTGTTTGTGTACTCAATCGGTTCAAAAGTTGTGCAATTGCCACCGAAATTTAGTATTCTTTTTACTTTGTCTCCTTCTCCTTCTAAAATTATTATTGCTTCAGTGGTGTTGGTTGAATTTTTTTTTTACCAAAAAGAAAAGCATTCTCGTTTTCCCATTCTTCTACTGCTTTTAGCTGTTCTTCAAAAAAAGAGATATTTTTTTTATCCTTTTCGTCATTACTAAATTTTATTTGATTTAATTTCTCGTTAAGCGATGTTCTGTATAAGGTAAATAAATAAGAAACAAGATCAATTTCACCAATTGCAACAAAATAATCAGCAAGTTGTTTTTTGAAAGGGGATGGTAATGAGCCAAGTATAGAAACAGGATAAATTTTCCCAAGTATTTCTTCAATATTATTATAGTGATCTGTAAAACTGTCCACTATACCTATAATATTAAAAATATTCTCCTTGTTTAAAAGCATTCTATAAATTTTCTTGTCTGTATATATAATGTTTTCTAAATCAGAAATTCTGCTTAATATTGATGAATCGCCGTAGATTAATTCTGAAATTTCATGTTTATTAATTAATTCTAATTTTAGCGGGAAATCAGGATAAATTTTATCTAAAGATTGTTTTAAATATATAATTAGCTCATAAACTCTACATAAAAAATCTATTTCTTTTAGAATACTTAAGTTTACTTCTGCTGGTTGATACATGCAATTATTCACATTTTCAAGTATTTTTTCAAAAGAATTTTCAATATTTTTTTTCTTTTCTGAATTTTCTTGTTCTTTGTAAAATTCTTCAAAAAATTTAGGAAGTTCATCAATAGAATCTTTTAGATTTTTAAGTAATCTTTCGCAGACAGAATCTTTCATTTCGGTTATTTTGCTTTGTGCTTCTTCAAGTCTTTTATAAAATTCGTTTGCTTCCATTTTGAATACTTCCTTTTGTTAATAAAATTGAATTTAAATTTTATTTTAAAAAATACAATAAAAAATTTTGGTGAGAAGTTCAACTAAAAGAACTTCTCACCAACGTGCCTTTACTTGGTTCCATTGTAGCCATACTTATCTTTTCCAACTGAATCGTAGTAATTTTTGGGGTTGTTAATCGTTTCACCAAAACCATTTTTGTAAGACGAGTTGTAGCCATAACGATTACTACCAACAGAGCCAAAATAACTTTGCGGATTGTTAATCCTTGAACCGTAACCATTTCTGTAATTTCCACTGCTACTTGACCAATTTTTTCCTCTTGAGTAAGACATTTTATTAATTCCTTTTATTAAAATTAAACTTTAAAATCTTTAAACTTAGTAAATGAAAACCTGTACAGAATTTCCAAAAATTTTTTTAACTTTTTTTTCTGTGTTTTTTACGTACCGTCTGCAGTCTGTAACCTTAAAATAATTTTGTGGGTTGTTAATCTTTGGTGAAATACCATTAGTGTATTTTTCAATTTGTTTAAAGACGCTTGGTTTTTTTAGATAAGTCATTTTAGTTTTCCTTTTTTCTAAACTTACTTAAAAGCAAACTCTTTTAAAATTTCCAGCAAATTTTTTAAACAGTGTTTTTTTAGTTTAACTCTAAGTCTTGTTCAAAATTTCCGAAACAGATTTTTAAAAGTCCTTTATCCGCTTTTCGTAAACTTAAACCTTGTGTTTTCATGTTTTGCCAAGTCTTTTCGTCAAGTAGTTTTTCTACGGAAAACAACTTAAAACGGAGTTTTTCTAAAAAAGGCTCTAACTTTTCAGTTTCAGAAAAATTGATAAAAAGGGCTTTTCCCTTGGATTGATAACTGAGTTCAAGATTTTCAGGTAATTTTTTATCGTTTCTTACAGCAGCAAGAAAACTTTCCCCAAGTTTTTCAGTTAAAATTTTTACTTCTTTTACTTCAAGCCTGAAAAAATTTCCTTCTTGTCTGATAAAGATTCTTTCAAGTTGAATTATGTTTCTTTGTAAAAACTCAAAAGCGTTATTGGTTAGTTTAGCAAAAAATTTAATTTCTTCTTCTTTGAAATCCAATCTTGAATCAATCTCAGAAAGAATTTTTTTACCAGTTTTAATTTTTTCTGCAGGTTGGGTTAAAAGCATTTTTTGTAAGTTATTTTTAATTTCTTTTGATAACCCTTTTACAAAATTCTTTAGTTCGGTTTTAAGAACTGAATTTTCAATATCTGTTAAAATCATAAATTCAAACCCAAGCTGGCTTTCTTTTTGTCCCAAAATTATTGAGTAATTATCCGCATTTTCAAGTTCAACAGAAATCGGAACAACGTTTACTGTGTCCTCGTCAACTTCGGTAATTACAACTAATTTTCCACTTTCCAAAGACCAGATTTGACCAAAATCATAATTTATCTCAGGCTCAGAAAGATTCAAAAAAGGTTTGTAGTAAATTTTGTTTAGGTTCTCGTAACTCATAAAAATTATTCCTTTTCTTCTAAAAATGCAAAATCTTTGTAAATTTCCAAAAGTTTTTCGTGTAAGTTTTCAAGCAAAACCATTTTTGTTTCCGTTGAAAGATTTTTACTCAGTTTTGAAACAATTTTTTGAATCTCTTTTTTCTCGTTTTCAATTGTGCTTTTGCTAAAATTAAGTAGTTTCCCAAGTTCGGTAAGGTTTTTTTGGTCGTTAAATTTTAAAACTAAAGCCAGAACTTGTTTTTGTCTGTCAGTTAAAAAGTTTAAAATTTGTAAACTTACATCCTTTGCATGTTCCTTTTCCTCAAAATCAAACTTTTCTTTGTCTGCTAAATTTTCCTTAAAACTTGTTCCTTGGTCATTTAGTTCGTCAATTGAAAAAATTTTGTGGTTTAGTAGTGTGATTTTTGTCTTGATGAAATTAAAAATTTGTTCAAAATTAAGTATTGAATTTGTTAGCTCAAAAATTTCTACGATTAAGTTTTCAAGTTCTTCTTTAGAAATTATCGGAGAGTTAATTTGAGAGTTAAACTTGTAGTTAAGCCTTGAACGGTAAGCTATTTCTTTTACTTTTTCTTCCGAATAGTAAAAATCTTTTTGTTCTTGGTTTTTCCAGTTAGCAAGCCCGAAAATTTTAAACCTAAAATCGGGTAAATCTTTAAAAATTTTGAATTTCGGATTTTCTAAAATTTCTTTAACTTTTCTATAAAGTTGCAATTCTTCAGAATTGTTTTCCCGTGCTTTGTTATTTAAAAATTGCTTAAAAATTGTTTTTAGTTCTTTAATCAAAACTGTTTCAGAACTTGCAACTAAAATCAAGTAGTCTAAAAGTCTTCCTTTTAAAATTTTTTGAAGAATAAAGTCATCAACTTTTTCTTCTTTACTTTCGCCTTCTTCAAGACGCCAAGTCTCAACGTCAAGGTTTTTTAGCAACCAATCGTAGAAAATTTTTGAAAGAATTCCATTTTGGTGCCAATTTTTTAGTTCTTCTAAAGGGTTCATTTTTTAACTTTTTCCTTTAGTTTGTTAGAATTTGAGGTAACAAAATTTCTGTAAGCTGAAAGGTGAGGTTCGGGTAAAATTTTCTTAAAAATAATAAAATCATCGTTTTCATAGTGTCCTTGTAAAACCGAACAAATAAATCTTAAAACAAAACCATCTTTTTCCTTGCTAATTATTCCTTTTGGTAAGTAGAGATCTTTAGCTTTTTTTCCTTGTGTAGAGCAAAGATTAACTTTAATAACTTTTAGTTGAGGCTTGAAGTTGCATTGACAAACAGCAAAATGTTTTGGTTTTTCTACATTAGAAAATCCTAAAATTTCGTTTTGGTAAAGTGAAACAGAACCAAAAGTAATTTTAGGATGGGAATCTTCAGGAAACAATATTTTAAAAATTTTTTTAAAGTCTTTCATTTTTAGCTCGCTTATATTTTTTTACACTAACTTTATTCCAATCCTTAACCTAAAAAATCCTGTAACTCAAGGCAAGTCCGTCTCTGAAAGGTAAAACTGTTGTTTGAAACTGTTTGCAGTTTAGCAGCAGGTTTTGGTAAGTTTCCAATCCAATGCTTTTTTTATCGGCATTTTTT
>JADZEA010000110.1 GCA_020850775.1 bacterium | reverse complement strand
TTTTCATCGTAAAATCTCCTGATTAAATTTTGGTTGAGTTAATTAATAATAGCTCTAAATTTAATCGTACCCCCCGAAATTTGTGATTTATATCACAAATTATGAATTATTTTAAAAATTCTTAAATTTTCAAGCCCAAAACGTGGTCGCTAAGCTGAGAAACTAATTTAACACCAACAAGTAAAAAAAATCACTTTTCAGTTTGAAACGGATTTTTGGTAAAGGACTTTAAAAAGAAACAGCCTGCAAAAATTACTTCAAAAACGTGATTTTTTTGGTTTCGCTGAAATTTACTGCTTCCAAAATTCGTCCGCAATTTCAATAAATTTTTGTGAGGCTTGAGAAAGGTTTTTGTTTTTCTTAAAATAAATTCCCATTTTTCGCTCAATTTCGCCAAAAGCAAATTCCCGTAAAATTAAAAAATCCTTGCAAATTTCTTCTTCCTGCAAAATTTTATCGTCAACGAAAGCTGCTCCAAGCCCTTTTGCAACAAGTGAAAGCCTTAGTTTTGAACTGTTAATTTCCCAAATATTTTTAAAAGCATCACGAATTTTTTCCTTTGAAGGTCTTTGTTCAGGTTGGTCAAGGTAAGAAGTTAACAAACTAACATTTTTTAAAAACTCATTTGCATTTTTTCCAAGTTTTGGAAGTTCAGAATGATTTTTACTGATGACTAAAAAACGTTTTTCCTTAAAAAACCGGATTGTTTCAAACGAAAGCATTTGCTTCTGAAAAGGTCCGAAACCAAGCTCAAATTTTTCACTTTCAACCGCATAAATTATTTCACGGCTTGGCAAAATCTCAACCTTAAGTTTTGCAAGAGGCATTTTTTCACAAAACTTTTCTAAAAGTGTCGGGCAGTAGTAAGTGTTTACAAGGTTGCTGACGGCAAGCGAAAGCGTGCTGAAATTTCCTTGTTTCAGTGCTTTCAAATCCTCAAACAAAGTTGCTTCTTCGTGCAAAACTGCCTTTGCGTGAGCCAAAAACCTTCTCCCTGCTTCCGTAAGTTTCAGCGGAACAGAACGAACAATCAACCGGCTTCCAAGCCGCTTTTCAAGTTTCAAAAGCGACTGGCTGACTGCCGACTGTGTAACAAAAAGCTTTTCCGCCGCTTTGCTAAAACTTTCTTCTTCAACAATTGCCTTAAAAATCCTTAGTTCCTGAAGTTCCATCACTTAAAATTATCCTTACTAATTGTTTTATTAAAATTATTCATTTTACTAATCAAAGATAAAACATTAAAATTACACTGCAACCAAAAATAAAGGGCTAAAAAATGACAAACTCAGAAAAAACCTACGTTAAAGGGCTTGAAGGCGTTGTTGTTGACGAAACAAAAATTTCAAACGTCGAAGGGCTTGAAGGTCGGCTTTCCTACAGAGGTTACCAAATCGCCGAACTGATTGAAAAAAAATCTTTTACCGAAGTCGTTTGGCTCGTTTTGTCCGGTGAATTTCCAACTGAAAAACAAAGCCAAAACCTTGAAAAATTTCTGCTTGCCAATTCAAAACTCTCCGATTTTGAACTGACAATTTTGAAAACAATTCCAAAAACAACTCACCCAATGCTTGTGCTTCAAAGTCTTGTTCCAATTCTTGATTTAAATTCCGGCACAAACTTAGAATTTCCCGAAAACAACGAAAACGCACAAAAAGGACTCGTGATTTCAGCAAAAATTCCTGTTTTGATTGCTTCGTACTTTCGTTTGCAAAAAGGACTTGAAATCCTGCAAACTGATGAAAACTTTGGTTTTCACGAGAATTTTTTGTTTTTGTTAAAAGGTAAAAAGCCAACAGCAAAAGAAGTAAAAACACTTGACGCAACACAGATTTTACAAATGGAACACGGTTTTAACGCAAGCACTTTCGCTGGAAGAGTTACGGCAAGCACGCTTTCACCCGTTCAATCGGTGATTTCTGCTTCAATTGGAACTTTGTACGGAAAACTTCACGGTGGAGCAGACGAAGAAGCCTTGAAAATGGCAATTTCAATTGGTAAACCAGAAAAAGCAAAAGATTTTGTAGAAAACTCGCTTGCAAACAAAACAAAAATTATGGGAATGGGACACCGTGAGTACAAAACCGTTGACCCAAGGGCAAAAGTCCTGAAACCAATGGCTGAAGAACTTTGCGAAGGAACAGAGTTTCACGATATTTTTCAGACTTTGAAAGCGGTTGAAAAAGCAGTTCAGGACGAGATGGAAACACGGAAAAAAGAGATTTGGGCAAACGTGGAGTTTTACAAAGGAGCTGTTTTTTATGCACTTGGAATTCCACCACAATTTTTTACAGCAATGTTTGCGATGGCAAGAAGCATTGGTTACCTCGCTCATTTTTTGGAATCCAGACAAGACAACCGTTTGATTCGCCCAAAAGCACTTTACACGGGAAATCCAAACCGAACAATCGGTTAAAAAAATTTTTAGTGAGAGCCTGATTTTTCTGCTCTCACTAAAATCCACCGTGAAAATTTTGCTTTGTAAAAACGCAGTAAAAAACTAACTTTTTACACAAAAGGAGTAAAAATGGAACTCATCCAAAAAATCCAAAACGAGCTAAAAAATTTTAACCTTGACGGTTGGCTTTTTTACGATTTTCGCGGAACAAACATTCTTGCAAGAAGGATTTTAAAACTTCCTGAAGGTCAGGTTCTGACAAGACGCTACCTCTACTTTGTTCCTGAAGAAGGCAAACCGACAAAAATTGTCCATAAAATTGAAGCTGAAAACCTTGACTCACTTGAAGGTGAAAAAATAACTTACAGCACCTGGCAGGAATTCGCTGAAAGTTTTGGCAAAATCCTGAAACCAAACTCAAAAATTGCGATAGAATTTTCACCAAAAAACGCAATTCCTTACGTCTCAAGAGTTGACGCAGGAACTGTTGACCTTGTTCGCAGCTTTGGAGTTGAGGTTGTTTCTTCAGCTGACCTTGTTCAAATTTTTGAAGCTGTCTGGGACGATTACAAGTGGCAAACTCACAAAAAAGCAGCAAAACTTGTGATGCAGGCAAAAGACGGAGCCTTCCGTTTTATCCGCTACAAAATTGAACAAAAACAAAAAGTTACTGAATACGAAGTGCAACAGTTCATTCTTGAAAAATTCGCTGAAAGCGGGCTTGTTACAGACCATTCGCCAATTGTTGCAGTAAACCAAAACAGTGGAAACCCTCACTACGAACCAACAAAAAACAGTAGCAAAGAAATCCGGGAAAACGACTTTGTTTTGATTGATTTGTGGGCAAAACTTAACAAACCAAACTCTGTTTTTGCTGACTACACCTGGGTAGGTTTTGTTGGGAAAAATGTTCCTGAAAAGTTCACTGAAATTTTTAAAATTGTTGCGGGTTCAAGAGACGCAGCAGTAGATTTTCTCAAAGAAAAATTTGCTGCAAACGAAAAAGTTGAAGGTTGGCAGGTTGACAGAGTTACACGAAATTTCATTGAAAAGAGTGGTTACGGAGAGTTTTTTATTCACAGAACAGGACACTCAATCGGCGAGGAAGGACACGGAAACGGAGCAAACATTGATGACCTTGAGAACCACGACACGAGGCAAATTTTAAAACAAACTTGTTTTTCAATTGAGCCGGGGATTTACCTTGAGGATTTTGGAGTTCGGACTGAAATCAATGTTTTTGTTACGAAAAGTGGAGAAATCGTTGAAACAGGAACGCCAAAACAAACAAAAATAATTGCCATTTTAGGCTTTTAACATTTTTTATCTGTCTAATTCGCCGGCAATAATATTCAGGCTTCCAAGAACTGAAACAGTATCCGAAAGCATTTGGTTTTTCATCATCGGTTCAAGAACCTGGTAGTTCACAAGCGAAGGAGGACGAACACGAACTCTGTAAGGATTTCTTCCGCCGTCGCTAACGATAAAGTAGCCGAGTTCTCCGTTTGGAGCTTCAGTTCTGAAGTAAACTTCACCTTTTGGTGGCTTGAAACCGCGGTTTTCCATCGTAATTTCAAACTGGTGGATTAAGCCTTCAATCGTTCCGTAAACTTCATTTTTTGGTGGTAAAACGTACTTGTCTTCGTCTTCAGCGTTTTCCGGCCCGTCGGGAAAGTTAGCTAAAGCTTGTTCAACGATTCTCATTGATTGTTTCATTTCTTCCATTCTCACAAGGTAACGTGAAAAAATATCGCCGCCTTCAGCAATCGGAACGTCAAAATCAAAATCCTCGTAAGAACAGTAAGGATGGCTGACACGAATGTCCCAATCAATTCCCGAACCTCGCAAACAAGGACCTGTAAGCCCGTAATTAACAGCCTCTTCGCCGGAAATCACGCCGATTCCAACGGTTCTTCCGTGAAAAATTTTGTTGTTGTTGAGTAGTTTTTCAACTTCGTTAATTGTTTTGTAGAGTGTGGAAGTTAGCCGACGGATTTCTTCACAGTATTTTTGAGTAAATTTTCGGTCTCTTGCAAAACCGCCAACTCTCGTGTAAGTTGTCATCAAACGATTTCCTGAAACCATTTCCATCACGTCGTAGATTTTTTCACGTTCTTCAAAGAGGTAAAGAAAAGCCGTAAACGCACCTAAATCAAGTGCTTGCGCTCCGACACTCAAACAATGGTCAGCAATTCTTGAAAGCTCCGCCAAAATCACACGGATGTACTGCCCGCGTTTTGGGATTTGGATGTCAAAAAGTTTTTCGGCAGCAAGAATAAAAGCAAGGTTGTTGCAAAAAGGCGAAAGGTAATTCATTCGGTCAGTGATGTTTACGATTTGGTTGTAAGATTTGTGTTCGCAAAGTTTTTCAAAACCGCAGTGAAGAAAGCCGATTTCAGGTTTTGCACTAAGAACAGTTTCTCCTTCAAGTTCCATTTCAATCCTCAAAGTTCCGTGTGTTGCGGGATGTTGTGGACCAAAGTTCATTTTCATTTTTTCAGTTTTGAGCGAAGATTCGGTAGCAATTGACATTTTTTTAACCTTACAAATTATTGGTCAGTTTTTCTTAGGTAATTGTTTTCAAAAGGACGTGTGTAAACAGGGAAATTTTCGCGGTAACCAATTCCTTTTAGCGGGAAATCTTTTCGTTCCGGAAACCCTTTAAAATCTTCAGGTAAAAGCAATTTTTTTAGTTCGGGATGATGCCTGAAATGAATTCCAAACATTTCGTAAACTTCTCTTTCAAGCCAGTTTGCGGTTTTCCAAAGTGAGTAAACGGAATCAAGGTGAAGGTCATTTTCAGGTAAAAAGGCTTTTAAAGTTAGTGAGTGTTTGAATTTGTGTGAGTAAAGCTGGTAAACTACAGCAAATCTTTCTGGTTGCGGAACTGAAAACTCAAGGTAATCAATTGCTGTAACGTCTGCTAAAAAATCAAATTTCAGTTCGTCTTCATTTTTCAGAAAATCCATAATTTCCAATAATTTAGCTGGCTTTACGCTCACGGAAAAATCACCTCTGAAAAATTCTGTTTTTATGATTTCAGACCCAAAATTTTCTTTGAGTTTTTTATCAGTTATTTCTGCCATAATTTTTGCAAAACTCCTTCTTTTGTTTTTTTGTAGTTTTTCACGGAGTCGTTTTCCACAAGTCTTTGGATTTTTATGAAAGCGTCAATAAAATTTTCAGGTCTTGGCGGGCAGCCGGGAACGTAAACATCAACAGGAATGAACTGGTCAACACCCTGAACCATTGAGTAAGTGTCAAAAAGTCCGCCGCTTGAAGCACAGGCTCCAATTGAAATCACCCATTTTGGTTCGGACATTTGTTCGTAAATTTTTTGTAAAACAGGCATCATTTTTATTGGAACTCTTCCGCCGACCAAAAGCAAATCGGCTTGCCTTGGTGAAAAAGACATTCTTTCAGCTCCAAAACGTGCCAAATCGTAACGTGAAGCGTAAGTTGCCATCATTTCAATTGCGCAGCAGGCAGTTCCAAAAGGCATTGGCCAAAGTGAACTTTTTCTTGCCCAATTCACAACTGCGTCAACAGAAGTTACTAAAAAACCTCCTCCATCACCAAAATTAGATTCTATTCCCATTCTAAAGCACCTTTCTTCCAGGCGTAGTAGTAGCCAACAAGCAAAATCAAAACAAAAGTTGCCATTTCAAAAAATATGAAGTGGCTTCCTGTTTTAATCAAAAAGTCTTTAAAAACTGTTGCCCAAGGATACATAAAAACGATTTCAATGTCAAAAATTATGAAAATCATTGAAATAATGTAGAACTTGATTGAAAATTTTAATCTTGCGTCTGAATCAGGAGTTACTCCGGATTCATAAACTTCTAATTTTTTACTGTCAGGGTTTGAAGGTCCGACAAGGTGAGAAAGTCCCCAGTTAAAAACTGAAAAACCAACTGCAGCAAGAAAAACTATCAAAAGTGGTAAGTAATCAATTAACATTTTTTATCCTAAAAAAAACTTGTTGAAATTTAAATAACTAAGTCAAAATTCGCAAGTTAAAAACAGTAAACCCAACCTTTACAAAACTTCGGGAATGATTTTGATGTTGTCTTGTTTTTCAGCAAATTTTTTAGCTAAAAACATCACAACACGCATTCTTTCCCAACTTTTACAACAACGAACCATCTCTTTAAGGACGTTCAGGTCAAGTTCTTTCCCGCCTTTTCCGTCAAAAACTTCCTCAAGGTAATCGTAAACAATTTCCGAGTAGTTAGAAAAATTTTTCTCTGTTTCCAAAATTTTATCCTTCAGCAACTGCTTTTAATTCTTGGTAAAAGTTCGGCAAAGTTGCAAGGTTTGTGTGTTGTGTCTAATTGCCCTAAAATTATTTTTTCCATCGCAAGTTTGCAAGCCTTTGGTGAACCAGGCAACAAAAAAACAATCGTGTCGCCAACCAATCCTGCGTCTGCCCGTGATTGAATCGTTGAAATTCCAATTTCTGCAAACGAAAGAAAGCGAAAAAGCTCTCCAAAACCCGGAACGTGTTTCGTAAAAAGTGGCGAAACCGCTTCCGGTGTTACGTCTCTTTGTGTAACTCCGGTTCCGCCGGTAACAATCACAAATTCGATTTCAGGATTTTCAGACCAATCTTTAACTGTTTTTTGGATTAAATCCGCTTCGTCAGTGATGATTTTTCTGTCCGTCAGTTTGTGTCCGGCACGCAAAACGTAATCAATGATTGTTTGCCCTGAAGTGTCTGTTTCAAAGGTTCTCGTGTCTGAAACAGTCAAAACAGCAATTTTTACGGGAACAAAATCCATTTTTAACCTTTCCTTAAAAATTCAGGGCTTAAATTTACAGAAGAAAATTTGTTTTTTGAAGCTAAAATCTTGTGAAAAACAAAGTAAGTTTTGCAAAACCGGATTTTTAAAACTTACTTTGAGTTCTTTAAATTAGGGAAAAATTTTTAAAGCAGTCCTTTTTGTGAAGCATCTTGCCAAACGCTGACTATCCAGAAAACGATTCCAACGATTTGCAAAACGATTCCAAGAGGAATTAAAACTACGAGGAGAACTGCGTTTGAAGTTACCAGTGTGGAAAAAAGCAACAAGTAAGAAATCAAAAGTATCAAGCCACCAAGTTTAGTTTTTTTGTCTTTCATTTATCCTCCTTTTCTTCAAAATAGTGTCCGAGGTCGTGGCATCCGTTAGCTAAACAGGATTTTTTACCACTTTTGATTTCTGCCAGCAAACCTTCTTTTTTGTTGTGGTCTTCATTTTTCAGGAATCTTTCTGCGGGTTCGTGGCAATGTAAACAGTTGTCGTTACTGTACGGTTCGTAAAGTTTGATTGAGTCAATTTTTGTTTTTGTCAGGTAAGCCCAAACGTGTTTTAAACCGTTAGCTTTTGCTTTCAAACCACCAAACATTGCGTAACTTGCGTGGCAGTTGTAACAGGCGTTTTCCTGTTTAACGTAATTGTTTCTGTAGTGAACGGAAGAGAGAGGCTCGTCGTCGTCAACTTTCAGCGATTCTAAGTAAGGTTTCATCACGTGGCAACTTTCACAAAATTCGGTTTTTTGCATTGCGTCCAATTTTTCATTAATCACTCCGCCTGTAAACAAAACGGGAACAACGAGAAAAGAAAAAAAGGCAAGGAATTTCCACTCCTTGCCGGAGGTTTCTTTTTTTGTTAGAATTGTAATGAAAATCAGAGCAATCCCGACCAAACCGAAAAATCCAAAAAATGTGTTCATTTTTCTTCACTTTCGTTTTTAGTTGGTTACTTTGCTTTTTTTCCGTCGGTTTTAGTGTCTTTCACTTCAGGAACAGTTTTAAGTGTTCCGAGCCATTCAACGAGTGTAGTTTTTTCTTCTTTGTTGCCTTTAAATCTTTTTTTGTGTTTTCTTCCTTCGATGGCTTCTTTTTTTCTAAGGTAAAGGTCAACCCACTCACCTTTTTTTTCGTTTCCGATGTTAGAAAGGTCTGGTGGTTTAATTGCTTCGTTTTCTTTTTCGGCAGCTTCTTCCTCGTCGTCGGTTGATTTTTTATCCGATTTTCCGATGCTTGCAGCTAAAACCGTGTGGCATTCGTTACAACCATACTTTAAGAAAATTTTTTGACCTTCAGGTAGTTTTTTTTCATCCGCTTTCAGCTGCGAACAAAGGAAAAAACTTACCGCCAAACCTAAAAAAATTAATGTTTTCATTAGAACATCATCCTTAAGTTAATCTGTGCTTCGTTGGATTTTTTGTAACCATTTTGTTCTTTGGTCAAATCAAGCCTGTAAATTCCGATTACTCTGATGTTTTCTCTCAGAGAGTAACCAATTGCAGGCGTAACAAACATTCGGTCTTTTCCCGGTGTTTCTTTGCTTGTTGTGGCGTCTGTTTTTCCTTCAGCTAAAATTTTATCGTCGTAAGTAACCGTATCAAACTGGATGTAAGGATGCCATTGACCAAAAGATTGACCTGCCAACACGGAAATTCCACTGTACTTTTCGTCCTTTTTAGTTGAATCTGGTCTCAGGTAGTAGTTGTCTTCTGTAACAGTCAGGTAAGCTGCCTGAATGTCAAGATGACCAAACCTCAGGTTTCCTTGTAAAGAAAGTCTTGTAAATGGATTAGTGATTTGTTTGGTTGCCGTTGCAGTTGCATCTTCGCCTTTGTAAAACCAGGCAGTAACGTTTGAGCCTTCAAAAGTGGATTCCATTGATTCCGGAATTTCAAACCTTAAAGCTCCCCAGTAGTGGTACAAACCGTTGTTGTCTTTTGCTGTGCTTCCGGGACTGATTCCTGCCCAGGCAACAACTGGACCCTTGTAACCAAACCACATAATTCCTGGTCTTGCAGCGGTAGAACCTGTAACATCGTCAGCGACACCGTTTCCTCCGTCAGCAACTGCTTTTGCTCCACCTGAAGAAGTGATTTGAAAAATGTCTCCTTTAAGTGCCGCAATCTGAGGAAGCCTGTTTGGATAACCTCCAAACTCAAGCGCAGCGACGTTACCAACAAAAACGTTTGCTAAAGTTGTACCGCCTAAATTGTGAAATCCAAGATGTGCCCAATTAAAATGCATCGCTTTTCCGTCATTTTCCGCTTCAATAAAAAGTGAAATATTTTTAGCAAGCGAGCCTGCAAAAAATACCTGATACCAGTTCGGGTTTCCAATCGTGAACTGAGTTTCTTTCTTACCATCAATCACAAGACTGTTTGTTTTCATTTGTATCGGTGTAAAATTCAAACGAAGACCAATAAAATTGCCTAACTCATCAATTGACAAGTAATCATTAATCTTTGTTTTTCCTAAAGTTTCGCCGTCCGGTTTATCAGAATCCGGGTCCTGGTAACCATTTCTCAAAAATCTTTCTCCGTAGTAGTTCAACCTTGGAAAAACTGTGTGGCAAGTTGTACAAGATGTTTTATACTTTCTTGACCACTGCGTAGTAGCAAAAACATTGCTTTGCATTGCTAAAATTGCAAGTACTAAACCCGCCAAAAGAACTGTGCTTTCAGCTAAAAAATTAGTAACTCTTTTCATCTAAGTATCTCCAAATTTATTTTAAAAAGTTCACAAAAAGTTAAAAGATAAAAAAAATACAAATTTCCTTTCAACTTTTCTAAAAATTAATGGTTTGATTAAGGTCAATTCCTGTACCAAACAAATCAAATCCACAAACAGCTACTTAAATTAAACATTTTTCAGAAAAACTAACTCTAACCAAAATAAAAACAACTTTTTTCTCTTATTTTTAAGAGCCTCTGGTTTAAGAGTCTCTGGCTTTAAGGACAAGAAAAAATCTTCTCTCAAAAAAGTTTAACTCTGTTTTTTGAAGCTAAAATCTTTTATTTTTACCAAACAAAATTCTGGAAAAAAATGAACACTGCAACTAAAAAAACCCTCTTTTCTGCCACTGCCTTGCTCCTGACTTTGTTCACACTGGAATTTACACTGCAACTTACCTGTTTGTTTTCACCAAAAACCGAAACTTTGCTTTCCCGCGAAACTACCGAAAAAAACATTCCAACAACGCTTGAAGACGAAAAACTTGGTTGGCGACCAAATCCACAAAATCCTGAACACGATGAAAAAGGTTTCCGTAACAAAACTGTTCCACAAAAAACCGAAATCGCAGCTCTCGGCGATTCACAAACTTACGGTGTCGGTGTCTCTCCTGAAAATGCCTGGACGAAACAACTTGGAAAAATGCTTGAAAAAGACGTTTACAGCCTTGCTTACGGCGGCTACGGACAAACTCACAACTTAATTTTGCTTGACGAAGCTTTTCAACTCAAACCAAAACTTGTGGTTGAAACATTCTACACGGGAAACGACCTCTACGATTGTTTTGCTCACGTTTACGAAAAAAAACAGTTTCCGGAACTGAAATCCACTCAGGCAGACATTTTGCAAAAAATCCGGGAATTAGAAACACAAAACCCTTTGAAAGCAAAAATTTCTGCTACCTTTGAAAACCTTGCTACCAAACCCGCGAAAGAAAAAATTAATCCTGAAACAAGCCTGAAAGAATTTTTGGCAGAAAAATCAAAACTCTACGGCTTGTTCCGTGCAGTAAAAAAAATTTACGAGTTGAAAACTCAAAAAACTGACTGGCAAAAAATCAGGCAGGAAGCAAAACAAAAGCAGGATTGTTTGGTTGTTGAAACGGAAAAAATCAAAACTGTTCTGACCCCAAACTATCGTTTTTTAGCTCTGAACCTAAACGACCCAAGAATCGCTGAAGGTTTCAGGATTTCGCTTGAAGCAATCCGTTTGGCAAACGAAAAAGCAAAATCTCAAGGCGTAAAATTTCTTGTGCTAATTATTCCTACAAAGGAAATTGTTTTTGAAAATTTTGTTGCAAAAGGTTCAAACAAAACTTACACGCAACTTCTTGAAAATGAAAAATTGGTTTCAGGGCGACTGAAAACTTTTCTGCAAACCCAAAAAATTGATTTTGTTGACGCCTTGCCGGAGCTTGTAAAATTTGCAGAACAAGGCAAACAGCCTTACAAAGCAATCTCTGACGGTCATCCGAATGAAAATGGCTACAAAACGATTGCAAAAACAGTTTTTGAGAAAATCTCTGCCCGTTAACAATTTTTTTTACTTTTAAAAATAAGAACCGCTGAAAGGTTGTGCAAAAATATCACCACAAAAGGTGAAATAATTCCTTTGGTAAAAACACAAAACAAACTTTTTTACCCGATGACTTTGTCCGCTTCACAGAAAAAGAAATATTTTAGCATTTTTTTAGGGTGAGTTCACGTTCACACAAAAAATTTTGTGGTTGTTGTGATTTTAATCAAAAAGAAATACGGTCAAAGCAGTAAGATTTTATTCAATAAATTTAAATAGGTCTTTTTATGAAAAATTCACTAAAAACTTTGGCTACCGTTTTTGTTCTGACAACAAAACTTTTAGCCGTAACACCTGTTTCCTACACTTACCAGAGTTCACCAGATTTTTACTCTGACGAAACAGGTTCACAACTTACCGATGGAAACATCGGAACGACTCCGTTTAACACAAACCTTGGAAACGGAATCGCCTACGAATGGGTCGGCTGGAACTCAGGAAATCCAACCATCATTTTTGATTTCGGCTCAACCTGGCTTTTCAGCGACGTTACTGTCGGAACCTACAAAAGTTCTTCCGAAGGAATCGTAATTGCTGATACTCTAAACATTCAGTTTAGCAGCGACGGAACAAATTTCACACTCAGCGAACTAATCGGGATAAACGGAACTTACTCAGACGAATCCCGCAACACGCTAAACCTCCCACTTTCAAACAACCTTTTTGCCCGCTACCTGAAAGTAACTTTAGAAAAAGATACTGCTCCTTCCGGAAAAATCCTGGTTGACGAGCTAAGTTTTACCGGAATTCCCTACGTTCCGCCAACAGCAATTTTTACGGTTAATCCTTATTCCGCTTCCTGCGGCGAAACCGTTACCTTGGACGGCTCAGTTTCAACAGCGGGAAGCATCGGAAGCATCACCGCCTACGAGTGGGATTTTAACAACGATTTTATTGTTGACAATGTTGGTGCAGTCGTTTCTTACCCAATCTCAGCTTTGACTTCTGTGATTAACCTCAGAATCACTACTTCCCTGGGAATTTATGCTTACGCTTCACAAAATTTCTCATGGAACTACGGTGCAACAGCTCCGGCAGCAAACGCAGGTGGTCCCTACTCAGCCGTAGAAAACTCAAGTTTAAACCTGAACGCAACGGCAACAACCGACCCGAACATTGCTTGCGGAGACGCTCTGAGTTTTGACTGGGATTTGGATAACGACGGATTTTACGACGACGCAACAGGAGTAAACCCAACAATCTCAGCCTCGCTGCTTGCTTCGTTGCCACACTTTCTGAACGTTCCTTTCACAATCAAAGTTCGTGCAACCGATAACGAAGGATTGACCGGAACCGCAAACTCAACAATCACAATCTTACCCGACGATCCGGTTGCTGACCTGAACGTTTCTCCAAACCCTGCTTCCTGTGGTGAAACCTTAACCTTTAACTCTTCTGCTTCGTTCCACCCAAACGCAGCAAAAACAATCATTTCTTACGATTATGATTTTGACGGAAACGGGAGCTACGACCTTACCGGTGCAGGCAGTTCTGTAACTTACGCTTACTCTTCTTTCGGAAACTACAACGCAACTGTCCGAACAACCGATAATTTTGGAAGCACAGACACAGACAATTTCACCGTTTACGTTAGTGTCGGAAACAACTCTCCCGTTTCAAACGCAGGCGGACCTTACACCGTTAACGCATTGAACGATTTTACTTTAGATGGCTCGGCTTCTTCAGACTACGACGCTTCCTGCGGCGACGCAATCGCTTCTTACTCCTGGGATTTGAACAACGACGGAATTTTCGGCGACGTTACGGGAGCTACACCAACAGTTTACTGGTCAACTGTTTCAAGCCTTTCTTACCCTGCAACCCACACGATTTCTCTGAGAGTTACTGACACTTTGGGAGCAAACTCAACTGCCTCAACAACACTGGAAATCAGTTCTTCCGGCGGTAAAATGGCTTGTTTTAACGGCTCAAGCAAAATAGAGGTACCGAACTTGTTAAACAACTCTTCAGCTTTTACCATTGAAGCGTGGTTCAACTACACAAACACAAACACCTGGCGCTGGATTTACGGAAGCGGAAGCGGTTTTGTAGATTTTGGAATGGCTGTTGCTGCCGGCGGAAACTACATCCGTTACCACGGAAAAACCAACAGTGGAACTTTTACAAGCGGAAACGGCTCAATCTCTCTCACACCAAACACCTGGTACCACATCGCTTACGTTTTTGACGGAACAACCTGGAAAGGATACATCAACGGAGTTCAGGATTTTCAGACAAACCTTTCAGGAACCGCTCTGACCTCTCAGACACAAGCTTTCGGCGCTGGTTTCTGGGGAAACTCAGAATACTTTTCCGGCAGTTTGGACGAACTGAGAATCTGGAACTTTGCTAAAACGCAAACAGAAATCCAAACGGAAATGAGTTCAGTTCTTAACGGAAACGAAACGGGACTTCTTGCTTGCTACAACCTCAACCAAACAATCACAAATCCCGTCTTAGACGCTACAATCAACGGAAACAATGGAAATTTTGTTGGCACACCTTGTTTCACAACTTCAACTGCACCGCTTAACGGAAACAGTTCTTTTTCCAACAACAACCCAACGCTTTCTTTTACAAACCAAACCGGCTTCGTAAACTCAATCGTTGAACCCGATACCGGTTCTGCGTTGACAACTTTCCAGTTTGCAATTGACTACACAGACGCAGACGGCGATTTACCTGCTTCCGGTTACCCGAAAGTTTTGCTTGATTTTAACGGCAACGGCAATTTTATTGATTCTCAAGACCTCTCTTACTCAATGGTTGAAGAAAATCTTGCCGACACAGACCCAACAAACGGAAAACGTTACGTTCTTTTTACACAACTAAGCGAAAGTGAAAACTGGAAATCCCAAATCGTCGTTCAGGACGCTGCCGGCGGAAACACAGCAACAAGCATTTTGGGCGGACCTTTTGTCTCCAACGACCTTCTTGACGTTTCAATCTTTGCCAACGACATCACTTTCAGCAACGCAAACCCGGAAATGGGCGAAATCATCACAATCTCTGCAACTATTCACAACAATTCCGATTTCAATGCCCAAAATTTTGTCGTGGAGCTCTACGAAGAAAATAATTTGGTTGCCTCAACAAACATTACCTCGCTTTCTTACCAATCTCAAACAACGGTTTCCTGGTTCCGTTCTTTTGATTACGAAAACTACATCCCGATGAAAGTTGTGATTGACGCAAACAACGACCTTGTTGAAGACAACGAACTAAATAATTTTGCGATTCGTCCCGTTACGGTTGGTGATTACGTCGTTCCCGGCGCGATTGTGGTAACTGCTGCTCTCTCTCCTTCCAACACTTACCAGGGCTACTCAGTCAGAGGCTACGGAAACGCACAGTACGACGACGTTTTCGGAAGCGATTTTGACGTCTCTGGAGCAACCGTCTCAGCTCAAATCGCTGAAACAGGCGCCACTTTTTCAGCCTACACAAACGCAAACGGCGATTTTGACTTTTACTTTTACGCTCCTGCTCCCGGAACCTACACAATCGTTGGAAGTGTAACCGATTTCACACTGACAGGAAATTTTGGTCCCCTGACTTTAACCGTAATTGCTCCTCCAAGCTGCGGAACAGACCTGACTTCAGGCATTTCCCTTGATTGTTACAAAGTAATTCAGGGAAATCCCGTCAACGGAACTGCAACCGTTACAAACAGTGGCTGTGTTCCTTCAGGTGCTTTTTACTTCAGGTACTACGACGAAAACTCAGCACTAATCGGAAGTCAGTTAATTTCAGGGCTTGCAGCAGGAGCTTCCCAAAGTTTTAACTTTTCAACAACCTTCAACAACATCGGGACAAGCTACGTTTACTGCTACGCTGACGAAACAAACATCGTTACGGAAACAACCGAAAGCAACAACAACTCTTCCTGCGCCGTCAGAGTTTTACCAAACCAACCTGACTTAACACCTTCCGGCAACAACATCTACGGAAGAAGCATCGTGAACCAAAACTACTCCTACAACGTCAGAGTTGATAATCTCGGCGGAGCAGCTTCAGGAAGTTTTACTGCAAACGTTTACGTTGATTCTGACCCAATTCCCGTCGCTGTCCTGAACTACACAAACATTGGTGGCTGCGCTTCAACCTGTTCTTTTTACGACCCCTGCAATCTTGCCACACAAAGTTTCAACTACATTTTCACGACTGTTGGAACACACACCGTTACAATCAAAGTTGACGAACCAATCGGAAGCGGTTCCGTTTCGGAGTACGACGAAACAAACAATGTTTACACAGGTTTAATTGATGTTTACTTACCTGTTTCAAACCTGAACATTGGTTACCTTGACCTTGATGTTTCTCCGGCAACTCCGATTAATGCCGGCGACCCGCTGAGCTTGCTTGCAACAATCAGAAACAACGGCGAATCCGCAATTCCTTCAGGAACTCCGGTTGACGTCAGGTTTCAGACTTCCGGTGCAAGCATTCCAACAACAACGATTTTACAAACTTACACAAGCGGTTTGGCGGTTGGCGAATCCGTAACACTTTCACAAACGACTTCTACTCCCGTTTTTGGCGATAACGACTACACGGTTACGCTTGACCCGAACGACACAATCAACGAATCAAGCAACTCGGATAACTCCGCAACTTACCCGCTTTGCTGGGAGTTTTCGCTTGGTGAGTTTCCCTACACTCCGATGTTTTGGGAACTAACTCACTACACGGGCGACAACGTAAACCTTCTCGTAGCACTTTTTAACCACGGACTTTACACGGGAACCAATGTGGAAACAAGGTTTTACGTGAACGACGGAAGCGGCGATGTTTACGTCGGAAGCGATACTGAACTCAGCGTAACCCCGACACGCGGAAACATCTACTCACACGCAACGGGACAAAGCGTTTTTTACACTTTCCCGGCAGCAGGAACTTACACTGTAACAATGGTTACAGATTTTCCAAATGCTTTTACAGAATGCAACGAAACCAACAACACTCTGATTGTTCCTGTTACGGTGATTGATTACGCTCCTGACCTGAGAATTTTATCTCAACACGTTTCACCAACAGAACTAAACCCGGATCCTAACGAACCAATCGGAATTTATCTTTCTTTTGAAAACATCGGAAATGCTAACGCAGGTGCTTTCTCCGTTGTTTGCAAAGTTGACGACATTCAACTTGGAAGCACAATTCCCGTTTCCGGTTTAGCTGCCGGAGAAGACACAACAGTTGCAGTAATTTCAACCTGGAACTCTGCACTGGTTGGCGCTCACGTGATTCGTGGTTTTGTAGATTTTGGTGGCACGGTTGCCGAATCCGACGAGCTAAACAACGAAGCAAGCCGTGCAGTCATCGTCGGCGAATCCGCTAACCTGCTGTTTACGAATCTAAATTTCAGCAATTCTGTGCCAAACCTGAACGAAGAAATCACGATTACTGCAAGCATCCTGAATGAAGGTGATTTAGATTGCAACGCGACGCTTAATTTTTACTACGTAACCGACGTACTTGACACTGTTTTGATTGGAACGAACCTGATTTCCGTTCTGAACAACAACTCAATAACTTCAAGCCTGAATTGGGTTGTTCCTGACACTGTAACAACGATTTACTGCGAAATCGTAAACTCAAATCCAACAGAATTTGACAACGATGACAACTCAACCGAAAAAGAACTTGGTCCAACTCCTTTCGCACAAATTTCCGTTTTGCCAACTTCTTTCTCAAAGGCTTTTGCAACCTGTGAAGCAACCCAAACAGACACGCTTTTCATTTCAAACTCGGGAACGGGAACAATGACTTACACGATTTCTTCGGCTTCTTCGCTTGTAAGCGAATCCAAAACTTCCGGAACTGTCGCTCCTTCAAGCCAGGACACTGTTTTGGTAACTTTCGGAAGCGTAACAGCCGATTACGGAACCTACTCTGCAACAATTGTGATTAACTCAAACAGCCTGACAAACCCGCAAACTTTAGTTCCCGTGATTTTAAACTACAACGGTTCAGGAATTTCGCTTTCTGCTCCCGGTGTTGATTTCGGAACCATCTTTAACGGCTCAAACACAACACAAACAATTACGGTTCTTAACAACGGAAACGATACTTTAGACGTTACAGACATTGATTTGCCTTCCGCCGATTTCTTAATCAATCCTGCAACTTTTGAAATTTTACCAAACCAAAACTTAGTTCTTGAAATCACCTGGAACCCAAAAAGCACACAAACTTTGCTTGAACTAATCACAATCCACAGCAACGATTGTAACGATGCGGCAAAAACTTTCTCGGTAAGCGGAAACTCAACCACTCCTGCTTACTACTCAACTTTTGACTTGCAAACAAACCTCGTTTCCGGAAGCTGGCAGGCAAACGTTCCCGTTTCGGGGAATTCCTGGACGCTTTCTGACGACGGAAGCGGAAACAAGTTCGCAAAAATTTCGGGACTCGTAACGGCTCCAAACTCAAACAAAAACAACCAAACTGCTTCACTCGTTGAGGCAAGCCTTGAAAGTGTAACTTACGATTTCTCAACTTTTACAAGCGTCAGCCTGATGTTTTACCACGATTACAGTGCAGGCTCAGAAATTGCTCCTGAAGGCTGTTACGTCGAAATTTCAACCAACGGTGGAACAACTTATCCAAATCAGGTTGCTTACTACAATTCCTCAACTTCAGGAAACGTAAGTTTGGATGTTTCAGGCATTGTTGCAGGCGAGGATTCTGTCAAAGCGCGTTTCCGTTACCAGGTTACCAGCGGAGATTTTTGGAAAGTTGACAATATTTTACTTGGAAGCTCAACCGCATTGATTTCGCTTCCACCGATTAAAGTTGAAACTGTAGTTGTTCTTTCAACAACTTCATCAGGTTTTGAAATTGGCTGGACACCTTCTTACGACGTTGATTTTGCTTTTTACGAGGTTTACTTCGCTACGCATTCTGATTTTAGCAATGCTTTGGTTTGGGATTCTTCGGACGACGTTCTGCTTTCTGATTACAACACAAACAACACGACTGTTACAAACGTTTTTCCCGCAAACTACCTTGTAAAAATTCGCGGAACAGATTTTGCCGGAAACCAAAGCGAGTTTTCAGACCCGATTTCTGTTTCTGTAGGAACCACGCTTGTAACAAACTTAAAAATCAAACAATCGGGAACTCAAATTCAGCTTTCCTGGGATGAAATCAACAACCCAAGCCTGACGATTACAGGTTTTAATGTTTACAGAAGCACAACTCCTGATTTAAACACCGAAACAGCTGTTCCCGTTGGCTCAAACGTGAACGACGAAGACGTTTTGGTTGCAGGAATTCAGTGGACTGACACGAACTTAGTTGAAAGCACTTATTTTTACGTTGTAACGGCTTTAGGAAGTTCAAACGTAACAAGCCCGGCTTTTCAGAAAAACCAGAACGTTTTGTCAAACTCTTCGGGAATGAAAAACAAACTTGGCAAAGAAGTTCTTGCGAAACGAAAACAACGTGCAAAAGAAGTAAAAGAAATTCTTTCGAAAAAATAAAAAACGCCCTCCCCGTGGTTTTTTTAAAACACAAAAGGCTACTCAAAAAGTAGCCTTTTTTGGTTTTGTACAAAAAATATCCGTGAGTTAGGAAAATAGCCGTCAAATAATTTTATTTGTTAAACAAAAATCAATGTAATCTTCGTCTTTGAGAGTGATTTGGGTTTCTTTTATTTGTTTCAGGACTTTAAAAAACTCATTAATCAAAAACGGGTCCCAATAACCTTGTAAGGTTTCTTCAATCATAATTTTTATACATTCATCAGCAGGTAAAGCAGCTCTGTAAGGTCTGTGAGTTGAAAGTGCGTCAAAAAAATCTACAACAGCAATGAGCCTTGCATTAAAAGGAATTTCTGCTCCTTTTAGTTTGTCAGGATAACCGGAGCCATTAAAACGTTCCTGGTGATGGCGAATCACAGGAAGTGCAAAACGTAAACTTTTCAATGGTTTACAAATATTTTCACCGATTTCAGGGTGTTTTTTCATTATTTCCCATTCTTCGTCAGTTAGTTTTCCTTTTTTCAGTAAAATATTGTCAGAAATTCCAATTTTTCCGATGTCGTGAAGGTAAGCACCCTGAATAATTGCTCTCACTTGTTCTTCGGGAAGGTTTAAGTGCCGTCCAAGAAGTTCTCCGTAGTAAGCAAGCCTCGTACAATGTCCTTCAGTGTAATCGTCCCGTGCTTCAACAGCCATTGCAAGCGAAAAAATCACGCTCTCGGCATTTTCAAGTTCATCCGTGTATTTTTTTAGGTTAACGAGGTTTCTAACCTTAAAAAGCAGTTCTTTAAAATTGTAAGGCTTTGTCATAAAATCATCAACACCACTTTCAAGCCCTGAAATTCTTGCATCAAAATCACTGTTTCCTGTAAGCATAATTATTGGGATTAGTCGTGTTTCATTTTTTGATTTTATAGCTTTGCTAACTTCGAAGCCGTTCATTTTTGGCATTTGTAAATCAAGAATTACAATGTCTGGTTTTTCTTTTTGAACAAGTTCAAGCCCGCTTTCTCCATTGTAAGCTTTGAAAACCACCACTCCGTTTTGTTCGAGAAACGTTGACATTAAGTCAACAGCTTCTTGTTCATCGTCAACAATAAGGACTTTTGAATCACGGATTTGTTGCATTAGGTTTTCCATTTTTTTTAAACCTTTCTTTTCAGGATGTTTAGTAAAATTTAAGAAAATTAAAAAGTAAAAGGTAAACTCTTTATTTTTTAATCTTATAATATTTCTAAAGCATTTTTTCTAAAAAACTATTGACAATTCAAAAAATCAGTTTTAACTTTGGTCTTTCAAAATTCTTCGGTAGCTCAGTTGGTCAGAGCGGGTGACTGTTAATCACTAGGTCGTAGGTTCAAATCCTACCCGGAGAGTTTCTTTAAAGCCTTACAATTTTTCTGTAAGGCTTTTTTTGTTTAAGGCAGTTACCCGCTTGTTTTTTAGTTTCAAAATCTTCAAAACTCAGGCAAGTCAGCTTTTATTTTTTTAGTCCAAAAAATTTTGTAACTTCTTTTGTAAAGAAACGTTTTAGCAACCTCAACTTTAATTAAGGATTTACGAAAAAAATGAAAAAACTTGCCATCATTTTAACACTTCTTTTGGCTTCACAGAGTTTTTCTCAAAACAAACTAACTTTAGAAGATTGTCTTAAAATTGCACTTCTGAACAACAAAGATTTACAGATTTCCAAAGAAAATCTCAGCATTTCTAAAGAAAACAAAACGATAGCCCGTGCAGGTTTTATTCCCGAGTTTGGGCTTAGCCACACTTCAAGCAAAACAAAAACCGGAGACGCAACCTTTAAAGACCGTGTGCAAATCCCAACTTCAACAGGAATTGTTTCTAAAGACACAACAATCACGCAAGAAGGTGGAACCAACCTAAACCACTCTTTAGGTCTTCAACTATCAAAAACATTTAGTTTGGCAACTTTTAAAAACTACGAACAAAGTAAAATTTCTCTAAACCACTCAAAAAATGAACTTGAAAGCCTGATTTCACAAGTCGTTGAAAGCGTTACACAAAAATATCTTGACTTGCTTCAAGCTAAAGAACTTGAAAAAGTTGCTGAAGAAAACCTGAAACTTAGCGAAGAACAACTTGCTCGTGCAGAAAATCTTTACAAAATCGGAACTCAAACAAAAGCTTCTTTTCTCCAATCAAAAGTTTCTCTTGGCACAGACAAAATTAACTTGATAAACCAACAACAAAACGTCAGGCTTGCAGAAGCAAATCTCAGCGTTGTAATCGGAAAAAGCCCTTTTGAAAGACTTGAAATAAGTGAGGACTTTACCAAAACATTACCAATTTTTAATTTAAACCAGGTTTTTGAAGAAGCTAAAAATTCAAATTTTGACCTTAAAGTTAAGGATTTAGAAATCAAACAATCTGAAACGCAGGAAAAAATCGCAAAAAGTGGTTACTTACCAAATTTTACGGGAAGCCTTTCTTACAGAAGAAGCAACAGTGATTTTGGTGAAGTTTACAGTAATTTGGGAGAGAACTGGAGTTTTAGCGGTTCGGCAACGGTTTCAATTAATCTTTTTGATGGTTTTGAACGGGAAGCAAACGTTCAAAAAGCAAAACTTGAAAAAATTATTGCTCAAAGAAACTATGAAAAAGAAGTCCAAAATCTTGGTTTACAAATTCGCCAATCTTATGAAAATTTACAAACTTCAATTGAAGTGATTAAAATTAATCAGGAAAAAATAGTGTCAGCTGAAGAAGATTTGAAACTTGCGAAAGAACGTTACACAATTGGTTCGGGAACACAACTTGAGTACAGAGACACTCAAGTTGCTTTAATTCGTGCAAAAACAGACCTTGTAGTTGCAGAATTTGACGCACAAAAACAAGTCGCAAAAATTAAACAATTAACAGGCAAAGAATAACTTTTTAGAGGAAATTAAAGTGAAAAGAACAAAATTGGTTTTATTGGTGATTCTACTTTCAGGGCTTTTGGCTTGTGGCAAAAAAGACGGAGAAACTAACGAAGTCCAGACAGGAAAAGTTGAATTGAGAAAAATCATTCAAAAAGTTCCTGCAACAGGGACGGTTCAACCGGTTGTTTCGGTAGAAGTCAGTGCAAACGTTAGTGGAACAATTGTTGAAATGGCAGTTGAGGAAGGTGATTTTGTTCAGAAGGGACAACTTCTTTTGCAAATTGATAAAGAAAGACTTTTGGCAAGAGTTCAACAAAGCCAGGCTTCTGTAAATTCTGCAAAAGCACAATCAAACCTTGCAAAGGCAAATCTTGAAAAGGCAAAATTAGACTACGAAAGAAGCCAAAAACTTGCAGAAAAAAACCTGATTTCTCAATCTGACCTTGACGGAACAAAAGCATCTTACGAAGTTAGTAAATCACAGCACGAATCAAGTCTTGACCAGGTTGCACAAGCAGAAGCATCACTTTCAGAGGCAAAAGACGATCTTTCAAAAAGCACGATTTACGCAGCAATGTCTGGAACAATCTCAAGACTTAACAAAAAACTTGGTGAAAGAGTGATTGGTTCAGAGCTTCAAGGTGATGTAATAATGGTCATTGCAGACTTAACAAGAATGGAAGTAGAAGTAGAAGTTGATGAAAATGATATTATTCAAGTTACCATTGGACAGGAAGTGGAAATTGAAGTTGATGCTTTTCCTGACCAAAAAATTGCAGGGAAAGTTACTCACATCGGAAATTCTGCAATTGTGGCAAATGCAGGAACACAAGACGAAGTTGTTAATTTTAAAGTTGAAATTGCTGTAAACGATAAGGTTTTAGAGTTGCGTCCCGGAATGTCTGCTGCGGTTGAAATTATTACTCAAACCAAGGAAAACACTGTGGCAGTTCCGATTCGTGCAGTCGCAGTTCGTTCTCCGGAAGGAAAAGAGACAGGAAAACCTCAGGAAGTTCTTTTTGTGGTTAGTGGAGAAATTGTTCAGCAAAAAGAAGTACAAACAGGAATTAATGACGATGAATTTATTGAAATTGTAACCGGAGCAAACGAAGGCGAAGAAATTGTAACCGGAAGTTACAAATTGCTTTCACAAGTTTTGAAAGACAGTTCAAAAGTTAAAGTCAATAACGAAAAGCCAAAAAACAAAGAAAAAGAAATCAGCGAGGCAAAATAATGAATGAGGCATTGATTGAAATTAAAGGAATAATTAAAACTTACAAGATTGGAGACATTGTTGTAAATGCTTTGAATGGAGTTGATGTTTTGATTCGTAAAAACGAGTACACAGCAATTATGGGACCTTCTGGCTCAGGAAAATCAACTTTGATGAACATTATTGGTTGTCTTGACGTTCCAACTTCAGGAACTTACAGACTTGCAAATGAAGAAGTTGAAAAAATGAGTGACAACCAACTTGCCGAAATTCGTAACAAAAGGATTGGTTTTGTGTTCCAGACTTTCAACCTTTTAGCTCGTGCAAATGCTTTACACAACGTTGAACTTCCATTGATTTACGCAGGAATTTCCTCAAAAGAACGAAAAGAACGTGCAGCAGAATCGCTTGCAAAAGTTGGGCTTGCCGACAGAATGCACCACAAACCAAACGAACTTTCCGGTGGACAAAGGCAAAGAGTTGCAATCGCAAGAGCTTTGATTAACAATCCTTCTCTGATTCTTGCAGACGAACCAACAGGAAATCTTGATTCAAAAACAGGTGATGAAATTCTAAGGCTTTTTGAAGAACTGAATTCAAACGGAAACACAATTATTGTTGTTACCCACGAAGAAGATGTTGCAAGACACAGCAGAAGAGTTGTTAAACTTCGTGACGGAGTAGTTGAAAGCGATGAAATCCTAAAAAAATAAAGAGAGTGCAGGAGATGTTTTTTAGCTTTAACGAAAATCTTAGAAGTGCAATTCTTTCGCTAAAGGCGAATAAACTAAGGTCAGTTCTGACAGCTTTGGGAATTGTTATTGGAGTTACGGGAATAATTGTAATTTTAACAACAATCAGAACGCTGAACGGTTTTGTTGAAAAGTCTTTTTCGGCGATTGGAGCAAACAATTTTTACATTGAAAAGATGCCTTGGGTCATCACCGATAATTTTTGGAGGTTCAGAAACAGACCTTCTGTAACGGATAAGCATTTTGATTTTATTGTTTCGCAAGCAAAATCAATCAGGTACGCCGCAAAATGTATTGACGGAAACAACACAATTAAGTATGGGAACAAAGTAATCAGTGATATTTTGGTTTCGGGAACAGAACAAAACGACATGCACATTAACAATACTTACCCGGAATTTGGCAGATTTATTAACGATATTGATGTTGAACGTGTTCGTTACGTTTGTGTAATTGGAAAAGGTGTTGCAAATGAATTTTTTCCCGAAACTGACCCTTTGGGCAGAAAAATAAAAATTGGTAATTTTGATTTTA
Source organism: bacterium (assembly GCA_020850775.1). Lineage (GTDB taxonomy): Bacteria > CLD3 > CLD3 > CLD3 > CLD3 > JADZEA01. The sequence goes on along the minus strand of JADZEA010000110.1, from coordinate 27,490 downwards.
AAATTGTTGGTGTTTTACCGGCAATCGGGCAGCTTTTTGGGCAAAACTTAGATAATCAAATTATAATTCCTGTTTCAACTTTTTTCCGTAGTGGGTTTGAAGGATTTCGCGGCGGAAGAAACCGAAGAAGCCTCCAACTCGCTTTCCAGGCAAAAGATTCTAAAAATTTTGAAGAAGCAAAACTTGAAATTGAAGGTTTGATGAGAACGGCACGTAAACTCAAACCTCTTCAGGAAAATAATTTTGCAATCAACGAACAATCTCAGCTAACGGAACTTTTTGATAAAACTGTCGGAACACTTTCACTTGTGATAATTTTGATTGCTGTGATGTCTTTGGTTGTTGGTGGAATTGGAATTGCAAACATTATGCTTGTTTCTGTTACAGAACGTACAAAAGAAATTGGAATTCGCAAAGCACTCGGAGCAAAAAGACGGACAATTCTTGGACAATTTTTAATTGAAGCAATTTTTATAAGTATGATTGGTGGAGTTATTGGTTTTCTCATCGGTTCAGCAATTGTTTACGCTGCAAACTTAATCGGAAACAAAACTCAACCTGATATTTTTGGCGATGTGAAAATTGTTTACGACTTTTACACTTTAATCATTGCTGTTGGTTTTAGTGGGCTAATTGGTTTGGTTGCTGGTTACTTTCCTGCCGCAAAAGCCTCAAAATTAATCCCGATTGAAGCACTAAGATTTGAATAGGAGAAAAATTTATGTTTTTTGAAACAATTAAAATGGCTCTTAATTCGTTAAGTGCAAACAAAATGCGTTCCTTGTTAACAATGATTTCAATTGTGATTGGAATTTGTATCGTAATTATTGCGATGACGATTTTGGAAGGCTTCAGAAACAACGTAATTGAAGGTGCTTCAATTCTTGCAAGTGATGTTTTTCAAGTCCAGCAATACCCTCAGGAAGTTGGTTTTAATCACAGTAGAAGAAGAGAAAAAAATCCGCCGGTTGAAAAAGAAATTGCTCAGGCAATCCGTGAAAGGTGTGACGCTTGTGGAATTGTTGGCGAAGAAGTTTGGGAAATGGCTCAGGTAATCAAATCAAACTATGGCTCAACAGACCCTTCAATCGCAATTGCCGGCGCCGTTCCAGAGTACAGCCCAAACAACACTGAATTTGTTGAGCACGGAAGATTTATTTCTTACGCTGATGTTTACTCAGGAAGTTTTGTAACCGTTATCGGTCCCAAACTTGCGGAACAGCTTTTTCCAGGTATGCAGGCAATCGGAAGAACTCTGAAAATTAAGGGGTATCAATTTGAAGTAATTGGTATTCTTGAAAATAAAGGGCAAATGTTTGGGAATGATTCAAACTTGCGTTGTGTGATTCCTGTTACCACCTGGGAAAAACTTTTTGGGAAAAAAGACACTTACAACATTACGATTAAGGCTAAAAGTCCTGAACTTTTTGACGTTGCAAGAGAGCAGGTTCGCGGGATTGTTCGTGTGGAAAGAAGGTTAAAACCAACTCAGGAGGATAATTTTGGGCTTCGTGCAACTATCGATGACTTGAAAGAATTTAATAATATTGCCAATGCAATTGCACTTGCTGCGATTGCGATTTGTAGCATCTCGCTCCTTGTTGGTGGAATTGGTGTGATGAACATTATGCTTGTTTCAGTTACTGAAAGAACACGTGAAATCGGAATTCGTAAAGCACTCGGAGCAAAAAAACGAACCGTTTTAACTCAGTTTCTGCTTGAAGCAATGTTTCTAACAATACTTGGAGGGTTGATTGGAATCTTGATTGGAGTCGGAATTGGCAACGTAATTTCACAACAATTACTTGAGTTCAAACCTGTTTTACCGACAACCTGGATAATTATTGCTGTTAGTTTTTGTGCAAGTGCCGGAATTTTAGCAGGACTTTACCCTGCTTTTAAAGCTGCAAACCTTAGCCCAATCGAAGCTCTGCGTTATGAATAAAACACCACAAAACAAAGAGTTAGCTAAAAACATTAACCACCTTAGCTCGTCGTAAAAACAAAATCTTTACTGCAATTTTAGTTCGTCAGGTGCAAAAAAGCCTGTGTTTTTATCAAACAAAAAATTTTCTTGCCAATTTTCAGCTCCAGGTCTTGCAATGCTTTTAATGAAATTTCCACAAAAATAACAGCACCAACATCAACTTCAACTAAAATCATACTTTCGCTAACTTGCTTAATTTCAAAAATTTCGCCTTCTAATTGGTTTTGAATTGAAATATTATAAATTTTTTCGTTTGCAAGTGCAATGTCTTCCGGTCTGACGGAAACAGTAATTTTTTCTCCTTCGCTAAAATGTGCAAGCGGAAGTTTTACCTCGTTTTTTCCAAGTCTGCCAACCGTAAAACCATTTTTAGTTTCGTTTCGCAAAACTTCAACGACAAGTACGTTTTCAAGACCAAAAGATTTTCCAAGTTTTAAAAATTCTCCGTTTTTAATGACCTCTAAAAATTCTCCGCAAGCTAAAATTTTGCCCTTGTCAAGGATTACAAGCTGTTCTGTCAGTTGTAAAATCTCGCTAATAGAATGGCTCACGTAGAGAAAAGGGATTTTTTCCCTGATTTTTTTCAAAAAAGGTAAAATTTGTCTTTTAAGTTTTTCATCAAGCGAAGCTAAAGGCTCGTCTAAAAGTAAAAGCTCAGGTGAACTCAACAAGGCTCGTCCAAGTGCAACACGTTGTTTTTCACCACCCGAAATATTTTGTGGAAAACGAAAAAGTAAAGGCTCAAGCTCAAGCAAATCAATAATTTGGTCAAGCTCAAAACGTCTTTGGTTTTTTTCAACTAACTTGTAACCGTACAAAAGATTGTTTCTGACTGAAAAGTGTGGGAAAAGTTGGTTGTCCTGAAAAACGTAGCCAATCTTTCGTTTGTTTGGTGGAAGAATAATTTTGTCTTTGGATGAAAAAAGTGTTTTTCCATTAAGCAAAATTTTCCCTTCCTGAGCATTCAAAAGCCCGGAAACAACGTTCAAAAGTGAGCTTTTGCCTGAACCTGAAACACCAAAAATTCCTGTAACCGTGTTTTTCAGGTCAAGTTTTACTTCTAAACTAAAATTTTCCCGTAAAAATTTAAAATCAAGTTCAAGCATTTTTCAAATTCTTTCAGCTTCAACGACGTAGGCAAAAGGAAGAATTTTTGAACCGACCGGAATTAAAGTTTTGATTCTAAAGGAATGTTTTTTAAGGATTTCACCGATTTCTTTGGTTGTGTAAGCCTTTGTTGGAAAAGTATTTAAAAAATTGTGAACCGCGTACTTTGAAGCCATGTAAGGATTTTTGCGGTTGCGGAAATCAAAAACCAAAGTTTTTTTAGTAATTTTCATTAAGCCTTCAAGCATTTTTTCAACTTCATTTTTATCTTTCAGGTTTAAAAGTGTGTTCAAAAAATAAACACCGTCAAAGGATTTTTCAGCAAAAGGCAAGTAAAAACCGTTTCCCTTGATTAGAAAAGCAGATTTGAAGTTGTTGTCTTTAAAAATTTCCCGTGCTTCTTTTAGAAGTTCAAGTGAGTAATCAAGACCAAAAAAAGTCGTGTTTGGTAAGTTCCCGACTGCAGCGAAAAAAAGTCCGTTTCCACAACCAATGTCAATTAACGAACCTCCTTTGAAGTTTTTGCAAAGTTTTTCAGCTTCACTTCGCACTTGAGTTGTAACTGCTCCCAAAAATGCTTTTTTACGCTTTACTTTTGACGTGTTTAGTTCTGACAAGGCTTTTTTCCTTTTAGTTTACCAAAATTTCTTTAATTTTTTCCGCAAGCAATTTCCATTCAAAATTTTTCCTGGCTCGTTCTACAGCGTAAGTTCCAATTTCAGCACAAAGTTCGTTTGAAGCAAGTAATTTTTTACAGGCATTTAAAATTTCTTGCCCGTTTAGCGGATTAACCAAAAAACCTGTTTTTCCGTCTTCAACAGCGTCAGCAACTCCGCCGTTTTTTCCGGCGATTACAGGTTTTTCACAAGCATTAGCTTCAAGAAAAACAATGCCAAAACCTTCAAAATCACCTTTTAAAGCAGATTCTTCAGTAACTCTGTTAGGAAGGATAAAAACGTCTGCGAGATTGTAGTAAAAAGGCAATTCTTCATCGCTGACAAAACCCGCAAAAAAAACAAATTTTTCAAGTTTCAGGTTTTTGACAAGTCTTTCAAGCCTTTCTCTTTCGCGTCCTTTTCCAACGATTACGTAAAGAATTTCAGGAAAACTTTGCACAAGTTCAGGCAGTAAAGAAATTACTTTGTCGTGTCCTTTTCTTTCGTCAAGCCTTGCAACTGTTAGTAAAATCTTTGTGTTTTCAGTTTTTTTCAAAGCCAAAATTTTTTCAGGAAGTTTATCAATTTTCTTAAAAACAGAAGTGTTAACGCCGGGAACAATCTTTTTCATTTTTTCTTTCGGGACGCCAAAATCAAGGTATTCCTGAGCTGTAAAATCGCTGTTTGGCACGATTTCGTTAGCTTCTTTGCAGACTTTTTGCATAATTTTTTTAAGCATTGGGTTTCCCGCCATTCTGTGAGTTTCAGAACCGTAAACGTAAAGCGTGAAAGGAATTTTGAGAAGTTTTTTGCAGACGATTCCGGCGAGACCTGTGGAAATTATTTGTCCGCAGTGAAGTTTTTTAATTTTGAGTTTTTTTGCGTAAACGTAGCCAAAGTAAGCATTTACAAACATTTTAAAAATTTTTTGTAAAGAGCTTTCGCCGGTTGGAATTTTTACTCTGAAAACCTGGCAAGCTAAAATTTTATCAATCTTTTCGTTGTTGTCTGTTTTTGGGGCAAGGATTGCGGTTGAGTTTTTGGGTAAGTGTTTCCAAAGTTCAAAAAAATAGGTAGAAATTCCACTTGTGATTGGTGGAAAATCGTTGGTGATTAGTAAGGAATCTGGCATTTTAAGAACCTTTAAGGAAACTTAGGCCGGCTTTGAGCAAAAATTTTGGGTGTTTAGAAAAAATTTTAAATAAAGTATCAATAATAACTGAGTTAAAATTTGTTTCGTTTTCGGTTTCTTTCAGAACCTGGTTTGCGGCTTCTACTAAAAAATCAAGTTCTTTATCGTTTGTCTGTATAAAAATATCACGTAATTTTGAGTAGTTTGCAAAAGTTTTTCCAAAATCAGCGTCCCATCTTTTCTGGTAATTTTGCAGCAAAGAATTATCATTTTTGGTAAAGGCTTCAATGATTGCTTCACCAGCGTACTTTCCTGAGTTTAGAGCGAAGAAAATTCCTCCACCCGTTAAAGGGTTGACTTGTCTTGCAGCGTCGCCGACAAAAAGAATGTTTTTGTGGATTAAATTTTTAGTGTAAGAACTTGTTGGAACACCGCCTAAAATCATTCCGATTATTTTTCCTTTTGGAAATTTTCTGCCCATAAATTCATCAAGGTATGCTTTTGCATTCTTGTCTTTACTTTTGTTGGCAGAAATTCCAATTCCGATGTTGGCAATTTTTTCACCTTTTGGAAAAACCCAAACGTAGCCGCCGGGAGCAATTTGGTTTCCTACGTGGATTTCCGGGCATCCGTTTTCAATTTCAATGTCTTTGACAAGGTACTGAATGCACGGATAAAGTTCTTTTAATTTTAACGAGTTGTTAATTCCTGCAAAACGTGCTACCTGCGACTCAATTCCGTCAGCAGCAACGATGTAACGCCCTGTAAGTTCAAATTCTTTTCCAAAAGAGTTAACTTTTACACCGTTTTCAGTCAAACCAACAACCGTGTAACGGCAATAAATTTCGCTTCCGAAACTTGCCGCCTGTTCAGCTAAAGCTCTGTCAAAAATTTTACGTTCAACAATCAAACCGATTTTAGAGGCTTTTTTTTTGTGTGCTTCTTTTCCTGAAGGAGAGATTATTTTTGCTGTCAAAATTTCTGAGTTAATCCAGTTTTCACTGATTGGGATAAATTTTTCAATTTCTTCACGTGTTACGGTTGCTTCTCCACAACGAACAGGTGTTCCGATTTCTTGTCTCTTTTCAAGCAAAATCGTTTTTAAACCCGCAGAAGCGGTAGTTTTTGCAGCAACAGAACCAGCAGGACCAGCGCCAACAACAATTACATCAAAATCAAACAAAATTTTTTTCCCTTTTTGCTTAAGACAGATTAATAATTTAGGTTAAACAGTTTTCAATTTTTTTTATTTTTGCACAAAATCGCAAGCAAAAGTTCCCCGTGCTTTTCAGAATTCAAAAATTTTCGTAAGGAATGCCCTTAAGTTAATCAAATTAAAACAGTGAGTTAAATCAAAAGATTTTAGTTTCAGGGAAAATTTTCCTTAATAATTTTATCGTACTTTTCTGCCAAAATTATTTTCCTTTTTGCCTGACAAGTTCCAAAGCACTAACCGGACAAAAAATCACACAAAGATTACAATCAATGCAAGTTTCGTCAATCGTTAACCTTGTATCCCACAAAAAAATTGAATTTTCAGGGCAGACAGGAACACAACCAGCACAGTAACAACACTTTAAATCATTAATTTTTACCATCTTCTAACTTTCAAGTTCTTTTTTGTAGGTTAGCAAAGTTTCCCTTGCGTCAAGGAAATTAAAACCAAGTATTTTTTCAGAGTAACTTGTGTTAAAAGCAGAGTTCTTAGGTCTTTTAGCTTTTTGTTTGAATGTGTCAGAAGTTACGGGAGAAATCAAACTCTTTTCAAGAGCAAAAATTTCTGCTGCCAAAAGTGAAAAATCAAAACGACTGATTGGCTCTTTTCCTGAAACGTGAAGAATTTTCCCGTAGAGTTTTTTTTCAATCACCTGAACGATTGCTTTTGCAAGCTGTGAAGCAAGAGTTGGGTTTCCGGTTTGGTCGGTAACAATCCGAACAGGTAAATTTTTTTGCAAGCTCCCAACTAACCACGAAACAAAATCCGCTTTCAGGTTTTTACCAACGCCGAAAAGGATTTGAGTTCGTAAAATACTCCACTGACAGTTGGAGTTTTGCAGAACTTCTTCAGCTTGTAGCTTTGTTAATCCGTAAAAACTAAGTGGTTTTGGTTTTGAATTTTCAGTGTAAGGCGGAGTTTCACCGTCAAAAACGTAGTCAGTAGAAATTTGAACAAGCGGGATTTTTTTTTCACAAAACTCAACAAGAGTTTCAACGATTCCAACGTTGGTTTGGATCGCGTCGTTTTTTTCGTCTTCGTTAGCGTCAACGTTTGTTTTTGCGGAAGTGTTTACAACAACGTCGGGTTGATTTTTTTTGCAAACTTCTAAAAGTTGTGTTTTATTTTTTGCGTCGCACTGAACAAAAGAAAAATTTGGTGAACCAAGTTCAAAAGGGTTTCTGCTTAGCCCGGCGACCTTGTAATTTTTTTCAAGTAAAATTTTTGCAAGGTTTTGTCCGAGGCATCCGCTTACACCAACGATTAAAACTTTCATTTTTTACTCCTTAAAAAACTCTTTGTAGAATTTTTGTGCTTTTTCGTAATCTTCGGGAAAATCAATTTCCATCCAAGGTAAACCATTGATTTCAAACTGATTAACTTCAACGCCGTCGTAAATCATTTCCTGAATTGCACGCAGGTACCAGGCATTAAGGTTTTCCTTGTCGCGAACCATTTGACTAAGTTTCCAGTAAAGAAAGTTTGAGCCTTTTTCGGAAAATTTCATCATTCCAATTGACTCACCGGTTGCTTCTGAACTACGCATAACTTTATTGATTTTTTTTATTTTTCCGCTAACGGCACTAACTTTCATGTCGTCGCCGTCGTACTCTTCTTTGTGAGAAATTACCAAAGAAATGTCTTTTTTGGTTTCTTTCAAGCCTTCCAAAATTCTGTAATCAAACAAATCGTCGCCGTTCAAAATTATAATTTCATTGTTTTTGATTTCTTCTCTCACGTTCCAAAGAGAGATTAAGTTGTTTGCGATGTCGTAAAAAGGGTTAAACTCTGTTTTTATCGTTAATTTTGCGCGAAATTTTTGCACGTAATCTTCAACTAAATCAGCTTTGTAGCCTATTGAAATGACGACTTCCTTAATTCCGACTTTTTGAGCGTTACCAAGTTGGTGTCCTAAAATTGTTGTGTCGTCAATCGGAAGCAAACATTTTGGCAAAGTTTCAGTTAGTTTCAAAAGCCTCGTTCCACCGCCTGCTGCTAAAATTATTAACTTCATTTTTTTTCCTGTTTTTAGAAACAAATTCAGAAGAATTTAACTTTGCAAAGTTAATTTTTAAAGCATAAAAAAAGCGATGTAAAAAAATTACACCGCTTTAATTTTATTGAGAACTAAAAGTAAGCCTGGTACCTTAGTTTAAAAACACTGTCGTTGTTGTCGGGAAGGATGTAAAGGTAGAAATCACCCAAAAGCGAATGGTGTTGGTTGAAGTAGTAGCTTGAACCAACATTAAAATTGGTTCTGTTAACGCTTTTGCCGGAAGATTCTGCTTTTGTAAAACCTAAGCCGCCATAAATTTCTGATTTGTCTTTAATCAAAGTGTAGTTTCCGGTAGCTAAAAGGCTGTTAAAAGTGTTGTCAACTTTGTTCAGGCTGTTTTGCAACTGTTGGTAGCTGTTACTTTGTTTGAAAGTGTACGAAACGCTTGTTTTTAAAGGCAGGTCTCTTAAGTTTGACCTCAAACCAAGTGTAACCAGGTTGTCCGAAGATTTTGCAGCATCACTGACAGCGTCAGCACGGCTTGTAAAATTCCAGGTTACTGAAGCAGTGCTTTTTCCCAAAAATCTAAGTTCTAAGGGTTGTGCAACGTTTGTAGTGAAAGTATTTGTTTTGTCATCAATTTTATTTTGGATAGAATCTGAGGCAGCGTCGTTTGAACGTGTGTAAAGTCCGTAATTAAAACCAAGTTGTGGTAAATTTCCGTCAAGAAAAACGTTAAAACCTAAGTCAATTCTGTTGTTTGTTGTGGTTGCTTCTTTGCTTTCGTTCAGGTTGTCGCTAAAATTTTCGTAGCGAACGTTCACAAAAACATTTTTTGTAGCTCTGAACTTGTCGCTGAGAACCAAGCCTTTGTAATCGTTTCTCAAAAAATTTGTTCCAAGTGATTTGTACTGTGAGCCGTAAGATTTAAACTCTGCCGAGAAAGAATGCCTGAAAACTCTGACGTCAAGTCCTGCGTCCCAGGCGATGGAATTAAAACCTAAGGGATTGAGAGGAGTTGTTGAAGTGTTGATGATTAAGTAATCTTCCAGGTCTTTTGGGTCAATCGGAAGGTCTGAAAAACCAGCCTCTTCCAAATCCTTGCTTGAAACTGCACCGTTTCTGATGTCTTCTGTAAGCAAACTGAAAGCTGCGTTTGTTCTGAAAATTATTTTGTTGTTCCAGACCGGCAGTTTAAAATCGGCGCCTAAAACAACGTTATCTTTTGGGTTTCCTGTTTTGTAGGTCAGGTCACTGAGTTTGTCTTTGGCTTTCAAAACTGTAATTCCAAGTTTTCCTGCGGCGTAACCGAAAGCGAGCCTTGCGGATTTTAACTCTCTTGCGTAAGTTCCGTCGTCGGTGATTTTTATTGAACCTGCGGGAACGATGATTTTTTGTCCGTTTTCAATAAAAGTTACGTCGGAATCCGAAAGGTATCTTTCTTCGCCTTCCTTGAAGTAGTTTACGATTTCGCTTTGGTCAATCGTGTCTGCTTCAGTGATTTTAGTTGTTAGTTGTTTGATTTTGCTGTCAAGGTCTCCAACTGCAACTTGCAAATCAAAAAACTTGCTTTTAAACTCTCCGTTAATTCCGCGGACACGTGTTCCCCAAAGTACGAGTTCATTTTGTTTTGGGTAAAAATCGCCTAAATCAACAGAAAGCCATTTTGCATTTAAACCAATTGAGTAACGGTTGCGGGGTTGTTCTCTTTTTGTTCCTTCGGTTGTAAGGTAAAGGTTTCCGGAATAATTAAAAAATTCAACGTTTCCGTTTACGGTTGCACCGGCTTTACTAAGGTTTTGGTTCTCACCACCGACTTTATTGTTCAAAAGTTCCACAAAACCTGTTCCGCTTGTTTTAATATTTGTTGTTGAAGGAGCAACAAATTTTTCTTGAACAATTGCTTCCCAAGTTACAGGAGTTTCGTTTTTCGAGTAAACAATTTTGATTTTGTGAGTTCCTGAAGTGAGTGATTTTGCAGAAGGAGTCAGGCTGATGAGTTCTTTTGAAACGTAAGCCTTTGCAGTTAAATCAACGTTATCAACGTAAATTTTTACATCGTCAATGTTAACGTTTCCACTAACTTCGTAAAGTGAAACAGCAATCACAAAATTTTCTGCCGTAACAGTTGAAAAAGGTTCAGGGCTTAGAATTGCGACTTTGTTGCTGAAAGTGTTTGTTGAGTGTTTTAAAGGACTGTCCTGAGGTGAATCACTTGGAACAGTTTGTCTTGAAGACGCATAATTAATTTCGTAGTAGTATTCAATTTGTCCGTTTTTAATTTCTTTTGTGTCAACGTTTCCCAAAAAAGTTCCGGCACTTTCAAACAATTCTTTTGGTTGATAATTTGTTTGCCCAAAAGAGCGGTACCATAAAGTTACTTGCTGTGGAACTTCACTTTTATCAATAAGTTGCAACTCAAACTCATAATTTTTTCCGTTCCACATTACTTGTTGTGGAGAATAAAGAAGGTTCGCAGAAACACTTGAAAAGCATAAGATTGTAAAAATTGCAGCAAAAATTTTATCGGATTTTCTCATTTTTTATTTCTCCTCGTATTCAATTTTTAGTGTTCTTTCGTTGCCTTGTTTATCAAGGAATTTAATTCTTAGAACTTTGATTTGACCTTTTCCGCCAGAAGTATCACCTTCAAAAATTGGTGTGTCAGTATTTTTTGTCGGGCTTGAAGCTAAAGAACCATTTTTTTCAGATAAACCTGTTTGATTAATTGAGACGTTCACAACTTTTCCGCTAATTTTATTCAGAAGTTCAACCAATCCTTCAAGTCCAACAATTTTTGTACTTCCGTCAGGAAAAACGATTGTCCAAAATTCAGTTCCTTTCACAGAAGCAACAGAAGTTGGGGTAGAGACTTTAAAATCGGCATCTTTTCCTTTGATAACTTTAATTAGAGCTTCACCTGAAGACATGAAAACATCTTTAGAAATCTTGTTATTTTTTTTCTCACCTGAAAACTCCAGTTCGGTGTTTGGGCGAATTTTGACAACACTTTGGTCGTCTAAGAACAAGACTTTAGAAACGCCTTTAGTTCCTGTTTTGATTTTATCACCAAAAAAAACAGGAGTTCCTTTTGGACAATTTTCCCAGGAATTTTTGCCTTTTTTAGAGATTTCAACTTTGCCTTCAGAAAGCAAAACAATTGCTTGTTGTGCAAAAGCAGAGTGAACAGCCAAAAAAAGAAGCAAAAATAAAATAATAAAATAATTTTTCATTAAAAAGGTCTCCTTACTCAATGGTTAAGCTAATAATGTTGTACTTGTCTGGATCGTTAAGAAAACTATTTAGCAATGCTAAAAAATCTTCGTAGGAAAGTGTTTGGTTTCCAAGATTTGCTCCTGTAAAGGTGCTGTTATTAATTAAATTAAGGATGTCTTCAAGCGAAATTATATTATTTGGACCTTTGTTACCATCGGTCAGAGTATTCAAAACGTTTCCGATTTTATCGTTAATCCCAACGTTTTCAGCATTTTTTATCGTGAAACTGCCAATTTCACTTCTAATTGCAGATTTTCCTGAAGGAGTTTTTCTGTTTCCGACGACTTGCCAGAAGTAAGTTTTTCCTGTTTCAAGGTGATTTCCACCTGCTGGTAATTGTGCAGGAAATTGGAAAGTTGTTCCTGAAATCAAATCTTTTTGTGCAGGATTGATTATTGAATTAAAGTTAGAAGTTCCCGATTCGCCTAAAGGGTCGCTGTAAGTTTCAGAAATTATCAGGTCAAAATCGCTTAGGTCTGAACTCCACTGAAAGGTTGGGAACGTTGTAAAAACATCACCGGAAGGCGTTGACAAAGTGAGTTGCGAATTGTTTTGGATTGTTACCGTGATGATTTTAGTGATTTCGTTTCCGTTTTGAGGAACTGTAAAGGTCATTGTCATTGTTCCTGAAGGAATCAGTGCAGCTTCTAAGGTGTATTTTTCAAGCAGCTTGCTTGTTGCGTCGTCAAAACTGTAGTTTCCTTTGAATGCTTTGAAAAGTTCTCCGTTTGTTATGGCTTTGTTTCCGGAAGCATCCAATGCTATCGTTCCTTCCCCTGTAGCTATTTTTCCCGTGAAGACTGAGGACGTAACGTCAATTTCCATTTCTACTTTAACGTTTTCTCCGGCTGTTCCTCCGGTGATTTGGAAGGTAAAGATTAACGGACTGAATTCTGGATTAACAAAGTCAAAGCTACTAACGGGAAAGTAATCGTACGTTAGTTGCGTAGGAGTTACGTCTAAATCAAGTGCAAAACTTTCAGTAACCCAAATAATAAAGGCTAAAAGCCCAAGCAGAGAATTTCTTAGTGTTCTCATAATTTCTTCCTTCTTTTTAATAAAAAATTGAACTGAATTACAAAGCCAATTTTACTCAAACTTTAAATTAACTGTGTGATTTGGATTAATTTAAATTAAAACTTTCTTTTAAAAAAGACTTTTTATTTCGCTAACGAAATAAAACTTTTGCTGAAAAGGGATGTTTTAAATTATTCGTAACCAAATGAAATCAATTGTTTAACCAAACCAGATTGTTTTTCTTGAAGAGAATGGCAGCAACAAAAAAACTTCCGGTTTTTGCAGAAGTTTTTTTGGAAAAAGCGGGAAATTATTTTTTTAGGTCTGTTCCCGTAACGGAAACACTTACTTTGATGTTTTCACCAAGTTTCAAAGCAAGCATTGCAGGACGTTCAATTCCGTAATCTTTAAGAGCTACAACAAAATCACTTTTTAGAACTAAAATATTTCCAACGTATCCGTAGCCTTCAAGTTCTTTGATTTTATCAAGGTAAGAAATTTTTGCTTCAATTGTAATTTCCTTTTGAACTCCGTGAAGGTCTAAAGTTCCTTTAATTTTTATTTTTGCAGTTTCACCTTTTGCAAGTTTTTCCTTGTCGGTGCTGATAATTTCCTTAAAAGTAAAGGTTGATTTTGGAAATTTTGCGGTGTGCAGGTAATTGTCTCTGAAATGTTCGTCTCTCAAGTCAATTCCACTTTTAAAAGAAGCAACGTCAACATCAATTTTTCCACTAATCGCACCTTTAAGTTTTTCAACGTCAAGCGTGATTTCGCCATCAACTTTTCCGGTAATTCCGATGATATTTTCAATTGGCGCTTCTGATTCGTATTTTACGACGTTTCTGTCTCCACCAGCACTGAACATAAATTTTGTTGGTTCAGCGTAAACAAGTGAGCTTAAAGCCAAAGCCAAAGCTAACGAAAATGTTTTAATTTTCATTTGATAAATCCTTTTTTTTAGTTTGTTGTAAGACTTTCCCTTACTTCGTCAAGTAGAACGAGTAAGGAATTTATTTTTTCGTCTGAAAGTTTTTTTAAAAAATCTTTGTTCATTGTTTCGTTTGTCAGGTCAAATTGCGAAAGTAAATCCAATCCATTTTGAGTGATTTTCACAACAACCTGTCTTCTGTCCGAGCTTACGTTTTGTCTGTCAACCAAATTTTTACAAATTAATCTGTCAATAATTCTTGTAACGTTTGGTGCAACGTTTAGCATTCGTGAAGCAATTTCCATTGTCGGTAAACCTGTTTCTTTTGAACCGCGTAAAATCCGTAAAATATTGTACTGCTGTTGGGTTAAGCTAAAAGGTTTGAGTTTTTCGTCAATTAAAAAATTAAGTTTATCCGTTGTGTAAATCAAACTGATGACTAATTCTGTTTGTTTGCAATCAAAATCTTTCGTTTGTTTAATCTCTTCTTTAATTCCCATTTTCTAAAACCATTGTATTAATAAATATTGTAGTCAAAACATTTGTATAGACAAATATAATTCAGGATAAAAAAAAGTCAAGAAGAAATTTTGGAACTTTTCATTTTTAGGAAAATTGAGTATTTTCAAATTGTAAAAAAATCAAAGTTAAACTATTGAGCAAATAAAAAATGGATTACAAAAACAGTGTTTTAGAACTCGTTGGCAACACTCCTTTAATAAAATTAAACAAAGTTGCTGACCCAAATGGTGCTTTACTTCTTGGAAAGGCAGAATTTATGAACCCGGGAAGTAGTGTTAAAGACAGAATTGGCTACAAAATCATTGAAGCAGCCGAAAAAAACGGAACCTTAAAAGCAGGTGGAACAATCATTGAAGCGACTTCCGGAAACACAGGTGTCGGGCTTGCTTTAGCTGCAGGAATTAAAGGCTACAAAACAGTCTTTGTAATTCCCGATAAAATGAGCATTGAAAAAATTAAACTGCTAAAGGCTTTTGGTGCCGATGTAATTGTCGTTCCAACTGCTGTTGCTCCGGACCATCCTGACCATTACATTAACACTGCAAAAAGAATTACACGCGAAACCCCAAACGCAATTTTTGCCAACCAGTTTTTCAACCAAAACAACCCTTTGGCTCATTACGAAACAACCGGACCTGAAATTTGGCAACAAACTGAAGGTAAAATCACTGCTTTTGTCGCAGGAATTGGAACAGGCGGAACAATCAGCGGAGTTGGCCGCTACTTAAAAGAACAAAACCCAAACGTTAAAATCGTTGCTGCAGACCCTTACGGTTCAGTTGTCAAAACTTTCAAAGAAAGTGGAATGCTTGTAAAAAGCAATCCTTACCTTGTTGAAGGAATTGGCGAAGACATAATTCCCGAAACTTTACACCTGAAATACATTGACGAAGTTCACAACGTAACCGATAGCGATAGTTTTGCAATGTCAAGACGGCTTTCCCGTGAAGAAGGGCTTTTTGTTGGTGGTTCAACAGGAACAATCGTTCACGTTGCCGCACAGCTTGCAGCAAAAATGAGCAAAAATGATGTTGTGGTTTGTGTGCTTTGTGATACCGGAGAACGTTACCTCAGCAAACACCACTCTGACGAATGGATGAAAGAAAAACGTTTACTTTCAGAGGAAAAAGCCACTGTAAATTTGTTGAACAGAACAAAAGGTGCAACTCCAAGGCTCGTTACGATTTCCGCTTCTTCTTTGGTACGGGAAGCGATTGGTTTGATGAAAAATTACAACATCTCGCAACTTCCGGTCGTTTCTGAAGGAGAAAACCTCGGAACAGTCCGCGAAAATCAGTTGCTTCGTTTAATTCTTGAAGACTACAATATTTTGGAAGACCAGGTTTCCAAAGTGATGGAAGCACCTTTGCCAACTATTGAAGAAAATGCTCCTGTTACAAGCGCAAAAATTATTTTGAAGGAATTTCCCGCTGCAATTGTTACAGAAAAAGGAAGATTTGTTGGCGTAATCTCAAGACACGATTTACTTGATTTTGAATTGTAAAACACTTTTCCTGAGAGATTGAAACTTAAAACCAATCTCTCACTTTCTTAAAAAAATAAAATAATGGCTAATTTTTCCTTACTTTTTTGTGTGGTTGTAATTGCAACTTGTGGCTTGATTTATGAATTAATTGCTGCAACTCTCGCAAGTTACCTTCTTGGTGACAGCATTACACAGTTTTCCACAATTATTGGAACTTACCTTTTTTCAATGGGAATTGGCTCGTACGTTTCTCGTTTTTTCACAAAAAAATTGCTTGAAAAGTTTGTGGTAATTGAAATTTTAGTTGGGTTTTTAGGTGGAATTTTAGCAACAATCCTTTTTCTGATTTTCAATTACGTTGCAGAATTTCAGCTTGTCCTTTACTTTTTTGTTTCGGCAATCGGGATTTTAGTTGGCTTGGAAATTCCAATTTTGCTAAACATTCTCAAAGACGAATTGGAATTTAAAGATTTAATTTCAAAAGTTCTCGCTTTGGATTACGTTGGCGGGCTTGCTGCTTCGCTAATTTTTCCATTTTTTCTCGTTCCAAAACTTGGGCTTGTCAGCACTTCATTTTTGTTTGGAACTCTAAATTCTCTTGTTGCCTTGTGGTCAGTTTGGATTTTTAGAAACAAACTTGAAACACTGAAATCCCTCGCAGTTTTTTGTAGCTTAGTAGTTGTTTCTCTTTTAGTTGGCTTAGTTTTTTCCGAAAAAATTAACGACTTTCTTGAAAGCCATTTTTACAGCGAAGAGATTTTTTTCACACAAAAAACGCACTACCAAAAACTTACTTTGACTTCACACAACGACGAAATTAAACTTTACATTAACGGGAATTTGCAATTTGATTCAGTTGACGAGTACCGTTACCACGAAGCACTAATTTTACCGGCTTTACAAACTTTTTCAAAAGGTCCGAAAAAAATTCTAATTCTTGGCGGCGGCGACGGACTCGCAGCCAGAGAAATTCTTAAACACTCAGAACCGGAACAAATCACTTTGGTTGACCTTGACCCAAAAATGACGGAAGTTTTTAGCCAGGTCTTAAAACTTGTTGAACTAAACGAAGGTTCTCTGCTTTCTGAAAAAGTGAAAATTATTAATCAGGACGCTTTTGTTTGGGTTCGTGAAAACACGGAAACTTACGATTTGATTGTTTGTGATTTTCCTGACCCGAGTAATTTTTCTTTGGGAAAACTTTACTCTCAAACTTTTTACGAAAAAATTAAGCAAAGACTTTCTGAGAACGGAACTCTTGTCGTTCAGTCAACTTCACCAAAATTTGCACGAAAATCTTTTTGGTGCATCGCAAAAACCATTGAAAAAGTTGGCTTTTCAATTAAACCTTACCATATTTTTATTCCGTCTTTTGGTGAGTGGGGATTTGTTTTGGCTTCAAAAAACAAACTCAATTTTTCACGGGAATTCCCGCAAAACACAAAATTTTTCAATCGTGAAGTATTTACCGCAATGTTTTTGTTTCCAAAAGATATTTCATTTCTGGAAGTTGAAACAAACAAACTCAACAACCAAATTCTTGTTTCGTACTACACAAAAGAAGAAGAAGAAACTAACGCACTTTTCCACTGAAAAAGCCTCTAACTTCAAAAAATACTTGTTATTGTTTTTCTGTTTCCGTACCTTTTGTCAGGTTGTAACAAACAATGTTTTTTAGAAAAAAGGAAAAATAATGCTTAGAACAATGTGCAGAGCCAAAATTCACAGGGCAACAGTTACACAGGCAGAACTTCACTACGAAGGAAGTCTGACAGTTGACTCGGCAATTTTGGAACAAGTTCAAATTGCACCTTACGAAAAAGTTTCAATTGTAAACGTAAACAACGGGCAAAGATTTGAAACTTACATTATTGAAGGAGAACCGAATTCCGGAGTTTTTTGCTTAAACGGAGCGGCAGCAAGGTTAGGACAGGTTGGCGATAAAATAATTGTGATTGCTTACGGATTAGTTGAAGACCAGGAAGTGAAGGGATTTTCTCCAAAAGTAGTTTTGCTTGACGACAACAATAAAATTAAAAAATTTACAAACTAATGCCTAAAACCCATCTTTTTACTTTTCTGCTTTACCTTTTTTGTATTTCAATTTCTTTTGCACAATCAGAAAAACTTGAGAAAGACTTGAGGGAAATTTTGAGTCAGGAACTAAAGTTTGACGAAAAAACTTCGCAAATTGAAGCACTTTTGCCAAAGTACGAAAAAAATGACAAAGTTATTCTTTACCAAATCTTAGGTCAGTTTTTTGAGGAAGTTGATTCCATAAAATCTGTAAAAAACTACAGGGAAGCGCTAAAAATTGAGCCTCAAAACCCAAAAACTCTTTACCAGCTTGGTAATTACCTGACTTTAATTTCTGACTCAACAAAGCAAACAAACGCAGTTTTTTATCTTGAGAAAGCGGAAACAGAGGTTGTTAAAATTCAGCCGGCAGATAAAATTTTGCAAGCTTACATTTTAGACGCTTTAGGTTGGTCTTACTACCAGACAAAAAAATATTTTCAGGCAGAACAAAAATTAAAAACTTCAATTGAAATCTTTGACAGCATTGGTTTGCCAAACACTCTGCCAACTTCCCACATTCTTGAAACTTACGCAGCACAAAACAAGTACGAACTTGCCTTTGATTTGCTTTTAAAAATTTACGTTGCTTCAAAAGGCTCAGTTAAGCAAATTGAAGAGGATTTACAGGTTGCTTACAAAGGTTTCAACAATGGTTCTTTGCAAGGTTTTGATGAAAAAATTAAAAAATCACTTAAAGACGCAGAAGCAAGTTATTCTTTGGAAATTACAAAAAAAGGTGGAAAAGTTGTAACTTTTCAAACAAAAGATTACCATAAAATTGAAGGGATTTTTTATCAACCTTCGGTTACAAACGCTCCTGTCGTGATTTTAGTTACTCCTTTTGGTTTGACACAAGAAAAATTTGGCTCGCTTACACAAAAATTTCTTAAGGAAAACATTGCGGTTTTGACTTTTGATTTACGTTCACACGGAAGAAGCACAAACAAGGATTTTTCAACTCCTTCTGTTTTGAAAAAGAAAGCAAACGCACAAGATTTTCAGAACATTCCTTTTGACGTTGAAGCAGCGCTTGATTTTTTACAGACCCAAAAAGGCGTTAACGCAAAAAAAACCGGAGTTGTCGGAGTTGACGAAGGTTGCACAATTGCAAGAATTGGAGCAAGGTTTTCGGAAGAAGTCAGTGCTTTTGTTCTTGTTTCTCCGCTTGACACTTTTCGTTTTTCAGACGTTAGGAAAGCTGTAAAATCTTATCCAAAAAAGACGCTTTTTGTTGGAAACGAAACAGACACGCAGTCTTTGGAAACAATTGAAGAGCTTTTTAAAATTTCGGACACAAAGATTACGGAAAAGAAAGTTTTTAGCTGCAAAGACATTGGAATTGTTTTGTTAAACAAAAATCCGGAAGTAGAAAGTTTTATTGTTAATTGGTTGAAAACAAGTTTTCAGTGATAAAAAACCGGGTTTTCAAATTTTATTTTGATTTTGGCGTCCAGCCGTCAGGTTTGATTTTTTTAAGTTTTTTAGAAATCTTACTTTTCTCGGTTTTATCAAGTTGTTCAACAAAAAGATGTCCGTTTAAGTGGTCAATTTCGTGTTGTAAAACTCTTGCAAGGTAACCGTCAGCAAAAACAGAATGTTTTTTCCAGTCAAGGTCTGTGTAAGCAAAAGTAATTTTTTCAGGTCTTTTTACGTTTGCAAAGACTTCGGGAACACTCAAACAACCTTCCTCCATCTCGCATTCACCTTCTGTTTTTGTAATTTCAGGATTAATGTAAACCATTGGTAAGGCATCTTTTTCAATTAGTGAGAGGTCAATTGCAAGCATTCTGATTGAGTATCCGACTTGTGGGGCAGCAAGCCCAATTCCGTCACCGGCAATCATTGTGTCTATCATTTCTGTTGCAAGTTTAAGAATAAAATCATTGATTTCCTCTACAGGTTTTGCAATTTTCGTAAGAATTGGGTCGCCAATCGTTCTGATTTTTAAAATGCTCATTTTAAAACTTTCTTGTTTTTTTTGAAAATCAGGATTTACTGAACTTGTATTTTCTTTGCGGAAGTTGTGGGGTCAGGCTGACTTGTTCTAATTTTATTTTTAAATCCTGAGAAATTTCCTTGTAAAAATCGCCCATTCTGCGAATAAAAAACTTTTTAATTCTTGTGATAAAATGGTACCACTTGTCTTCCAATGTTCGTTTTCCTGCTTCTGAGTATTGGACAACGGCGGATTTCAAGATTATTTTCAGCAATTCATATTCGTCTTGATTAAAGATAATTTCATTGTTTTCACCATCGCATTTTACAGCAATTTCAAGCATTGTTTGCTCGGTTTTTTGCAATTTTTTTTTGCCTTCAAGAGCTTTTGTGCTTTGTTTGAGTAGCGTTGAGAGAGATTTTTTTTGGTTCTTAGTTAAAAGAAATTTTGGCATTTTAGTTCCTTTTTAATATTCGTAAACGCCTTTTCCAACTTTTTTGCCAAGCCTTCCTGCGTTTACGTACTTTTCAATTAGTGGGCAAGGTCGGTATTTTTCACCTAAAGATTTGTGCAAGTATTTCAAAATATTCAGCCTTGTATCAAGACCGACAAGGTCAATCATTTCAAAAGGTCCCATTGGATGGTTTAAGCCAAGTTTGATAGCCTTGTCAATGTCTTTTGCTGAAGCTACGCCTTCCTGAAGCATAAAAAATGCTTCGTTTCCAATCATTGCATTGATTCTGCTTGTTACAAAACCGGGTGATTCATTGACTTCAACAGTTTCTTTTCCCATTTTAACGGAAATTTCTTCTGTAATTTTACAAGTTTCGTCAGAAGTTTCAAGCCCTCTGATAATTTCAATCAGTTTCATTTTGTGAACAGGGTTGAAAAAGTGCATTCCAATAAATTTTTCAGGTCTGCTTGTTGTTCCTGCCATTTCAGTAATGCTTAAACCAGAAGTGTTTGAAGCAAAAATTGTGTGTTCTTTACAAACTTTGTCAATTTTTGTAAAAAGGTCAATTTTCCAGTCAATTCTTTCGGGAATTGCTTCAACAACAAAATCACTTTGCCTGACAGAATCTTCAAGGTTTGTGTTTAGAGTGATGTTTGAAAGTGCTAAATCCATTGCGTTTTGTAAAATTTTACCAAGTTCAACACTTTTTGCGAGGTTTTTTTGGATTGTAGAAAGTGCTTTTTCAAGAGATTTTGTGTCAACGTCATTTAAAATTACTTTAAAATTACCGGCAGCAGCAACGTGAGCAATTCCCAAACCCATTGTTCCGCTTCCAATTACGGTAATATTTTTAAATTCCATTTTCAAACCTTAAAAATTAAATTCAGTCCAAATTTAGAATTTTTTTGGATTTTTTCAAACCTTAAAATTTAGTTGACTTAATCAACTTAAAACAATAATTTTACGTTACTTTTTTAAAAACGGAAGGCTAAAAAAATGATTTACAGTATGACAGGATTTGGAAACGCGCAAACAAACTATTTGGGAACGACGATTTCAGTGGAAATCAGGAGTGTAAATCATCGTTTTTCCGAGATTACGGCGAGGCTTCCAAGATTAATTTCGTCTTTTGAACAACAAATCAGAGACATTGTTAAAAATCAGATTGAACGTGGAAAAATCAATATTTCCGTCTCATTTTCAAGGAATGAAGAAACAGGAGTAAAAAGCCAAATCAATGAAACTTTAGCTTTGTCTTACTACAAGATGCTTGAGAATTTGAATAAAAAACTTGGAATTGATGAAAAAATTAAGATTGAACACATTCTTTCCTTTCCTGACGTGATTGTAATGCCTGAAACTTCTGACGAGGAACAACAAAACCTTGTTAATGAAGTTTGTAAGGTTGTTGAAGAAGCTACAAAAAGGTTTAAAAGAATGCGTTTTGAAGAAGGCGAACAACTTGCAAAAGACTTAATCTCAAGAATCAAACTTTTGAATTCCAACCTTGACAAAATTGAAAAAATTGCAAAAAATATGAGCAGGGAAACCTATGAAATTTTACTTGCGAGAGTAAGCAACCTTGTCAAGGATCCTTCTGTTCTTTCTCAGGAAAGACTTGAGCTTGAAGTCGCTTTACTTGCTGATAAATCTGATGTTACCGAAGAAATTACGAGGTTTAGAAGCCACAACAAGATGTTTTTGGAAACATTGGAAAACTCAACTTCACCGGGAAGAAGAATTAATTTTATTCTTCAGGAAATGTTTCGTGAAGCTAACACAATTGGTTCAAAATCAATAAAATCAGAGATTGCTCATCTCGTGGTAAACCTCAAAGAGGAAGTTGAAAGAATTAGGGAACAAGTTCAAAATGTTGAGTAAAGGTTTTTTATTTGTAGTTTCTGCTCCTTCAGGTGCCGGGAAATCAACACTTTTAGCACATCTTTTGGAGAAAATTCCTGAGCTTTCTTACTCAATTTCCCACACGACAAGACCAAAACGAAACTATGAAGAAAATGGCAAGCATTATTTTTTTGTGAGCATTGAAGAATTTCAAAAAATGATAGAAAAAGATGAATTTCTTGAGTTTCAGGAAGTTCACGGAAATTTTTACGGAACTTCAAAAGTGTTTATTGAAAAATTGCTTTCGGAAGGAAAAAATATTATTCTTGACCTTGATGTTTTTGGAAGCCTCAAAATCAAGGAAAAATTGCCACAAAACACTGTTTTAGTTTTTATTACGGTACCAAGCCTTGCAGTTCTTGAGGAAAGAATCAGGAAAAGAAGTTCGGAAACTGAAGAAACTATAAAAATCAGGCTTGAACGGGCAAAAAAAGAGTTACCTTTCGTGGCAAATTATGACTTTGTTGTTGAAAATATTGAACTTGATGAGACAATCAGGAACTTAGAAAATATTGTTAACAGTTACATTAAAAAATAAAAGGGAAACCAAATGAAATTAGTAGGAGTTGATGATTTATTAAAAAAATCTCCAAACGTTTACGAAGCTGTTATGGTTATCAGCAAAAGAGCAAGGCAAATTAATTTCCAGAGAAAACAGTTTTTACCACAGGAAGAAGTAGATTCAAATTTGCTTTACGAGGAAGAAATTGACCGTGAAGCCTTGAAAAAAGTCTTTCAGGATCCACCAAAACCAACAGCTACTGCAACAGAAGAATTCGTTAATGGAAAATTTGAGTACAAATTCAAAAAAAATGACGAATAAAAAAGTTGTTGTTTGTGTAAGCGGCGGAATTGCTGTTTACAAGGCTTGCGAACTTGTACGTTTGCTGAAAAAAGCAAACTGTGAAGTCAAAGTTGCAATGACCAAAAACGCAATGGAATTCGTTAATCCAACAACTTTCGAAGTGCTTTCTCAAAATGAAGTTTTTACAAGTGTCTTTCCTGAGAACAAAAGAAAAGACACTTACCACATTGAACTCGCACGCTGGGCTGACCTTGTTTTAATCGTTCCCGCAACTGCAAACATTATCGGAAAAATTGCTAACGGAATCGCTGACGACATCGTTACGACAACGCTAACCGGAACAAAATCACCTGTAATTTTTGCTCCTGCAATGAATGATTTTATGTTTGAAAACTCTGCTGTCCAACAAAATATTCAAAAATTGAAATCCTTTGGCTACTTAATGATTCCACCCGGTTTTGGTGAGTTAGCTTGCGGAATTTATTCAATTGGAAGGCTTGCTGAACCAGAAATTATTTTTGCTGAAGTTGAAAAATTTTTTAAAAACCAGAATTTGCTTCTTGGTAAAAAAATCCTGATTACAGCAGGACCAACAAGAGAATTTATTGACCCGGTTCGTTTTATTTCTAATCCTTCTACGGGAAAAATGGGGTTTGCAATCGCTGAACAATCACAAAAAATGGGAGCAGAAGTTACGTTGGTTAGCGGAAAAGTCTCAATTCCTTTTCCAAACGGTGTAAAATTAATCAGTGTTACAACTGCTGAAGAAATGCTCAAAGCAACAAGTGAAAACTATGAAAAACAAGATGTTGTAATCTTTACTGCTGCTGTTGGAGATTACAAACCAAAAACAATTTCAACCGAAAAAATTAAAAAAAGTGAAGAAAACCTAACCATTGAACTTGTTAAAAATGTTGACGTTGCTTACGAGCTTGGGAAAATTAAAAAAGGGAAAATTCACGTTGGTTTTGCTGTTGAAACAGAAAACGAAATTGCAAACTCACAAGAAAAATTGAAAAGGAAAAATTTTGATTTTATTGTTTGTAACAATCCAAAAATTGAAGGTTCAGCTTTTTCCACGCCAACGAACAAAGTTACTTTTGTTTTTGGAAACGGAAAAACTGAGGAACTTCCCTTGCTTCCAAAAGAACAAGTTGCTTTGGCAATTTTAGAAAAAATTTTTCCTGAAAAATTTTAGACACAAAAAAAGCCGTAATTTTGAAAACTACAGCTTTAAACTTGATAAAAAGAAGTTTTCAGGCTTCTGCAATTTCTTCCGTTTCAATTTCCACAAGAGGGTAAACCGAGATTTTTTTCTTGGTTTTTGAAACCTGCTCAAAAGCAACAATTCCGTCAATCAAAGAATAAATTGTGTAATCTTTTCCAAGACCAACATTGTTTCCTGCGTGAAATTTAGTTCCTCTTTGGCGGGCGATGATGTTTCCTGCAATTACGAAACTTCCACCGGATTCTTTAACGCCAAGCCTTTTTGACTGGCTGTCTCTACCATTTCTTGATGAGCCAACCCCTTTTTTATGAGCCATTTTTTACTCCTGTTTTTAGATAGTTATGCTGTTTACAGTAATTTTAGTTAAAGGTTGGCGATGCCCTTTTTTAACCTTGTAACCTTTTCTTCTTTTTTTCTTAAAACTGATAACTTTGTCATCTTTTGCGTGTTCATTAACGGTGGCAACAACTTTACAGCCGTCAACAGTTGGATTACCAATTTCTGTTTTGTCACCAGAATAAAAAAGAACCTTATCAAATTCAATAGTAGAACCTTCTTCAGATTGTAGGCGGGGAACTTCTATTGTTTTTTTTTCAGCAACTTTAAATTGGCGACCTGCGATTTCAACAATTGCGTACATTTTTATCTCCAAAAATTTTTATGCATAATTTTTCTTAATCTAAAAGAATTAAGGACTGCGAAGTTAATTTAAAATTTTTTCTTTGTCAAGCCAAAAAAAAGTAAAAAATCTCTCTTAAAAAAGCTAACTTCAATTTAAATTTCTAAAAAAATTGCCTGAAAAATGAGAATTACTTACGCAGAAATAGATTTAAATGCCTTGAAACACAATTTTGAAGTCGTAAAAAAATTGTGCAATCAAAAAGGAATAATTGCAACCGTTAAAGCAAATGCCTACGGACACGGAATAATTCAGGTTTCCAAAACTTTGGTTGAAGCCGGAACGGATTACCTTGGAGTTGGTTTTCTTGAAGAAGGCTTGCTTTTAAGACGAAACGGTTTTACTGTTCCAATTCTTGTCCTTGGCGGAGTTTTATTCAGTCAGGTTCAAAAATTCCTTGAACACGACCTTGAAATTACGATTTCCTCGCTTGGGCTTGCTTACTCTGTAAACAAACAAGCTGAAAAATTTGGCAAAAAAGCTAAAATCCACCTGAAATTTGATACGGGAATGAACAGAATTGGAATTAATTTTGAAAAAGCAAGGTTCGTTCTTTCTAAAATTAAAACACTGCAAAATATTGAACTTGTAGGAATTTATTCGCATTTTGCGGTTTCGGATTTGGAGGATAAAAGTTTTACAGAACTGCAAATTTCACGTTTCTGTGAAATCCGGCAAATTGCAAACGAACTTGAAATTTCAACTAAATTTTTCCACATTGCAAACAGTGGCGGAATCATTAATCATCAAAAATCAGTTTTTGACCTTGTGAGAGCAGGAATTATGCTTTTTGGAATTTCTCCGGTGGAAACTAAAATTCCAACTTTGGATTTAATTCCTGTGATGTCTTTTAAATCCAAAGTCGTGTTTTTAAAGGAGGTTAAAGCAGGTGAAGGAATTAGTTACGGCTTGACCTACCAAACGATGGAAACAAGCAAAATTGCAACAATTCCCGTCGGCTACGGAGATGGTTACACGAGACTTTTATCCAACAAAAGTTGCGTTCTGATTCGTGGAAAGCGTTTTCCGGTTGTCGGAACAATTTGTATGGACCAATTAATGGTTAATCTCGGAAACGACTCAGAAATCCAGATTGGCGACGAAGTCGTGCTGTACGGAAAGCAGGGTAGCGAAGAAATTACAATCAATGAAATTGCAAAACTTGTTGGAACAATTCCTTACGAAATTACTTGCTGGCTCGCAAGAAGAGTCCCGCGTGTTTACAAAAATCACTAAAACACGCCGGACTTTTTAGCTAAACCCATTTTTTTAAATTAGTTAGGTCTTATGAAAATTTTACTTGTTGACCTCGGAAACGTAATCATTGACGTAAACTTTGAAAAATTCATAAATTTTGTCGCTGAAGGTTCGGTCCGTTCTACAAAAGAAATTTCACAAACTTTGTGTGCAGGTGAAATCAAACAAAAGTTAGACACAGGTTTTTTAGGTGCGAACGAGTTTGTAAATTTTTCTCTTGATTGGCTTAAAAACCCAAAACTTGATAAAAATTCCTTCGTTTTTGCCTGGCAAAATATTTTTACTTTGAGAAAAGACGCAAACGATTTTTTGCAAAAAACCCCTTTAGACTGGCATCTGTGGTTGTTTTCTGATACAGACCCTTTGCATTTTACTTTTGCACTGAATAATTTTGAGGTTTTGCGAAAATTTGAAAATTTCATTGTTTCGTTTGTTACAGGCAAACTAAAAACTGACGAAACCGCCTTTGAAAACTTAGCAAAAATTAATAAAAAAAACGAGATTTTGTTCGTTGATGACAAACTTGAAAACGTTGAAAATGCACGAAAGAGTGGCATAAAATCCATTCTTTTCAAAAGTTGGTCAGAAGTAGAAATTTAGGTGTTTTTCACAAACCATTGAAAGTTATTTTTCCCTGCTTTAGTTTTGAAAAATTTAAGAATTTTAATTGCATTAAAAAAGGTAAAGATTTCTTAGATTTGAAGGTAAAAACTGAAGGTAAAAATTGATTTTTCACTCAAAACCATCTTTAAGTTCTGAAGAGTTTGAAACGTTAAAATCTTTGTTTGAAAAAGGTCAGCTTGCGGTTGGAAACGAAATTGAGAATTTTGAAAATGCTGTAAAAAACTATGTTGGAATGCGTTTTTCGGCTGCTGTTGTAAACGGAACTTCTGCACTTCACCTTGCTTTGTTAGCGCTTGGAGTTGGTGAAAAAACGGAAGTTTTGCTTCCAAATTCTTCTTGTGCTGCTTTACTGAACTCTGTAAAAATGGTTGGAGCAAAACCTGTTTTAGTTGACGTAAATCCGTACGACTGCAATTTTTCGTTAGTTTCGCTTGAGAAAAAAATAACTAAAAACACTGCTTGTGTAATTGCTCCCCATCATTTTGGTTTCCCTTGTAAAATTAATGAAATCAACTCTTTGGGTATTCCTGTAATTGAGGACTGTGCACAATCGGTTGGAGCAAAAATTTCAGGAAAACAAGTTGGTTCTTTCACGGAAGTTTCAGTTTTTTCATTTTATGCGACAAAAGTTTTGACTTCAATTGACGGTGGAATGGTTGTTTCCAACAACGAAAAAATTATTGAAGAAGTGAAAGACAGAACTTACTACGGCGGAAAAACTGACGGGAAACTTCGGTTTAACTACAAACTTTCAAACGTTGCGGCTGCAATTGGAAACGTTCAGATGAAAAAATTAGATTTTTTTATTGAAAGACGAAAGGCACTTCATAAAATTTACAGTGAAAACATAAAATCTGAAAAAATCATTAAAGTTCAACAGGAACAAGAGGTTGAACCAATTTTTTATCGGTTTGTTTTTAGAGGTGATTTTTCGGCAAAATGGTTTTGTCAAGAAATGGAAAAGCACGGAATTTCGTGTGGAGACGCAGTTTTTTACCCGTTAAACAGAATGATTGGTGAAAACGACAAGGATTTTCCTGAAACTCTGAAATGGTTTGAAAACGGCGTTTCAATTCCATTTTATCCCGGACTGACAAACGAAGAAATTGAGAAAATTTTAGAAGCAACAAACAAAACTTTGGAGAGAATTTGACTTACACGTACAAAGGTAAAAATGATTGGCTTTTGCTAAAAGTGAAAACC
>JADZEA010000109.1 GCA_020850775.1 bacterium | reverse complement strand
TTCTTTCTTAAATCTGACAACTGAAAAATCAATTCCAAAATTTGGGTAAAAAAACCAGCATTTTTTCTAAACAAAACCTTGTCAGAGTTTTTGAAAGTAAGTTTGGACTTGCTCAAAGTTTTGACTGTTTTTCACAAAAGTTTTTGCTTTTTTGAGCTGCTCAAAGTTTTCAATTTTATCAACTTTTGCAAACAAAGTGAAGCCTTCCGCTCCAAATTTTAATTCAAGTAAATCTTTGATTGCTTCTTTAAAGCCTTGTTCTAAACCTTGTTCTAAACCTTGTTCTAAACCTTGTTCTAAACCTTGTTCTAAACCTTGCAAAATTCCACTTTGGTAAGTCGGGTCTTTTTTGATGTCAAAAAAATAACTCATTTCTTGCTCCTCTTCTTTTACGATTTGTTCTAAGTCTCTAAGTTGAGAAATTATTTCCAACTGTCTAATGTACTTCAAAAAACTTGTCTCTTCCTTAACTTTTTCTTTTAGCAAACTTAAAATTTTTTGCACAACTTCTTTGCCATTTTCAAACTTGCACAAAACCGCCAAAATCACTTCCTGCGGGTTTTTTGCGTTCAAAAACTTTTCTGCAGGCACTTCACGAAGATTTAACAAACTGTAAAAGTAGCTCAAGGTCGGAAAAACCAAAGTGTTTGGCATTGTAAGTTTGTTTTTACCAACGTAAACAACGTGCTGAACTACAGGAAGTTTGTAAGTTTCTGAAATGTAAAGAAAGTAGCGAACCATCCTGAAAGGCATTTTTACGTCGTTGGTTGTCTGAAATTCAAGGTGCAAAATGAACGGTTTTTTACCTTCAATCTTTAACAAAAAATCAGGTTCTCTTTCGTCTGTAAACTGCAGTTTGGTCTCTAAGAGCGTTGTTTTTTTCGCCTTGATTCCCAAAACACTGTTGATTAGAGCGTCAATCGTTTCTTTGAGTGTTTCCTTAAAAATTTTATCGTAATCTTTAGACATTTTAACCTGAAAAATTCATTCCAAAAAGCAAAAATAAACCAAGTGCAATTCTGTAATAAATGAAAATAAAAGTATTGTGAGTTCTCAAATATTTTAGCAACATCGCAATCGTTGCGTAACCAACAACTCCAGAAACTAAAGTTGAAACAAAAACATTGAGAATTCCAAGCTCGCTAATAAATTCCCGCATTTGGTAAAGTTCTAAAAAACCACTTGCAAGAACTGCAGGAATGCTTAACAAAAATGAAAATCTTGCTGCAGCCTCACGTGTAATCCCAAGAAAAAGTCCTGCTGTGATTGTTGTTCCTGAACGCGAAGAACCCGGAATCAGTGCAAGTGATTGTGCAAAACCAACCACAACAGCGTCAATCCAGTTAACTTTTTCAATTGTACGTTGCCTTTTTCCAACTTTTTCAGCAACAAACAAAACAACCGCAAGCACAATTAAACTTGTTCCAATCACTGAAAGGTCTTTGGTTAGGTGTCCTTCAATGATTTTTTTAAAAACAAGCCCAAAAGTCGCAACAGGAATCGTTCCCAAAATGATGAACCAACCCATTTTTGCTTTTCCAAGTCCATTTTTGGGCGAGGAAATAAATTTTAATCCGTCAACAAAAAATCCTTGTGTGATTTCCACAAGTTCTTTGAAAAAATAAATTATTACAGCGATAACCGTTCCGATTTGTGTAACTGCAATAAAAGCAGTCCACTGTTCAGGGTTTTCGGGATTGATTAAACCTAAAAGCTGACCTGCAATCGTCAGGTGAGCAGTGCTGCTAATCGGTAAAAACTCAGTTAAGGCTTGAACAATTCCTAAAATGATTGCGTCAAAAAGAGTCAAAAATTTACCCTCTGATTTATTTTGTTTAAACCCAAAAAACTAAACCTCCAAGTTTTTAACCTTGAAGGTTTAGTCTGAAAATTAAAATTCTAAAAAAAAAATTTATGCTTTGCTTGCTGCTTCTTTTAGTAAAGTTCTGCCAATTACAAGCCTTTGAACCTGGTTCGTTCCCTCGTAAATTTGAGTAATTTTTGCATCCCGGAAATATTTTTCAATCCCTGTGTCGCGTAAAATTCCAAGTTCACCAAAAATTTCAACTGCCATTGAAGTAACACGCATTGCAGTGTCACTCGCAAAAAGTTTCGACATTGCGGCAAGTTTTGAGACACCTTTAGCGTTTGCGTCAATCGCCTGAGCTGCTGTGTAAGTTAATCTTCTTGCTGCTTCAACTTGTGTCGCCATGTCTGAAAGCATAAACTGAATTCCCTGTGAAGAAGAAACTGTTGCGTTGTTCAGGTTTGAATTTGTAACAAACTCCAAAGTTAAATCCAAAGCTCCCTGTGCTAAACCAACTGCTTGTGCTGCAACTCCTGGTCTTGCTCTGTCAAGTGTCATCATCGCATTCATAAAACCTCTGCCCTCAGTTCCACCAAGAAGCTGGTTTTCCGGAATTCTGCAGTTCTCAAAAAGAAGTTCCGCAACTCCAATTGCACGAATTCCCAGCTTGTCCTCAAGTTTCGGAACTGAAAAACCGTAAGTTCCTTTCTCAACAATGAAAGCACTGATTCCTCTTCCGCCTTTGTTTGGGTCAGTTGAAGCGTAAATCGTGTAAATTGAAGCAGCGTTTCCGTTCGTGTTCCATTTTTTTTCGCCGTTCAAAACGTAATCGTTTCCTTCTTTACAGGCGCGACAAATCAAACTTCCGGCATCGCTTCCCGCAACTTTTTCAGACAAACCAAAAGCTACCAATTTTTTCCCTGCAGCAACGTCGGGAAGGTATTTTTGCTTTTGCTCCTCAGTTCCACCTAAAATTATCGGAAAAGAACCCAAAGCATTCACCGCAAAACCAACTCCAAGCCCTCCGCAAGCACGTGAAAGTTCCTCAACAACTACACACAAATCCATCACGCCTCTTCCGTGTCCGCCGTACTCTTTCGGAATCCAAACTCCCATTAAACCTGCGTCCTGCAAGCGTTTTACAATTTCCCAAGGGTAAGTTTGGTCAAGGTCAAGCTCTAAAGCAACAGGTTTTATGTATTTTTGAGCAATTTCGCGAGTCCTTAACTGATACTCTAAAGTTTCTTTCGAAAATAATTCTTCCATACTTTCTTATCCTAAATTTTTGTTTTAAAAGCTAATTAAAGAAAAGAATTTACAACCTAACAAAGAATTTTCAAAATCAAACTTAATCTGAATTTTAAATCAAAAACTAAATATTTTTTCCAAACCTTCTGCCCCAAAGTTCAAGACTTAAAATCACGAAAATTTGATACTCATAATTTTTTTCGCATTTTTCGTGTTTGCCAAGCATTTTTTCAATCGCTTCCATTTTAAAAAACTGCCTCGTAAAAGCATTTTTTGAAAGCAAATTATCCTTCGTGAAATCCTTCAGTTCATTCCTGAACCACTCTCTCAGTGGCGGAACAAAACCTTGTTTTTTCTTTCTGACCACTTGTTCAGGAAGTAATTTTTTACTGAATTCTTTGAGCAAAAACTTTGATTCAAAGCCTTTTAGCTTAAAATTTTCAGGTAAAAGTGCCGCAAATTCAACAAGCCTGTAATCTAAAAATGGAACTCTGACTTCCAAAGAATTTGCCATGCTCATCTTGTCAACTTTCATCAGCAAATCGTCAGGCTGGTAAACAAAAGTCTCAAAGTTCAGCACTCTGTTCAGTTCGCCTTTTCCACTGAAACCTCCACCAAGCCAAAACTTCGCAACCTCGTGAAACTGATACTTTTCAAAATCCGAAAGCAATTCTTCAGTGCAAACTTCCTTCAAAAAATCCTGGTTAAAATTTGTAATCCAACGCAAAAAAGTAAACTCAGAACCTCCGTCAAAATCCTTCCAGACACGTTTCAGGCTTTCAAACTTTCCCGGCGTCTGCTCACGAACCTCAAACATTTTCAGCAAATTTCCCAAAACCACTTTTCGCAAAAATATTGGAATTTTGTTGTAAAGAATCGCTCCTTTGACAAGTTTGTGCCTCAGGTAACCCGCAAAAAGTTCGTCTCCGCCATCGCCTGAAAGTGCAACAGTTACTTTTTTTCGCGTAAACTCGGAAAGTAAAAACGTTGGAATCACCGAAGAATCAGCCATCGGCTCGTCAAGGTGATAAATTATTTTTTCCAAAAGTGAAACAGAATCCGGTTTAACAACAAGCGTGTGGTGGTTTGTCCCAATTTTTTTTGCAACTGAAATTGAGTCCGGAAGCTCGTTAAACTCAGTTTCTACAGGAAAACCGATTGAAAAAGTGTTCACTGTTTCGCTTGAAATTTTTTGCATTAAAGCCGCAACCGTTCCTGAATCAATTCCACCACTAAGAAATGCTCCGAGTGGAACTTCACTAATCATCCGGATTTTGACTGAGTCTTCCAAAAGCTCCGAAAACTTTGCTTTTGCATCTTCCAAACTTAGATTTTTGATTGGATTGTAAGTTAGTTTCCAGAACGGAGTTTCCCTGATTCCTTGTTCCGTAATCTTTAAAAAATGACCTTGTTTCAGCTTTTTAATGTTTGAAAAAATTGTTTTTGGAGCAGGAACGTAAAGGTAAGTCAGGTAATCGTAAAGTGCTTTTTTGTCAAGCGAGTTCCTGACACTTTCGCCAAAAGCGAGAATTGACTTGATTTCAGAGCCAAACACGATTTTTTCGCTGTCTGCGTAGTAGTAAAGTGGTTTTTCGCCAATCCGGTCTCTTGCAAGAGTTAGCGTGTTAGTTTGGCTTTCGTAAAGTGCAAGCCCAAACATTCCGTTCAGTTTGTTAAAAACTTCATCGCCGTACTCAAGAAAACCTCTCAAAATCACTTCCGTATCGGATTTTGTTTTGAAAAAATGACCTTTAGCCTGTAATTCTTGCCTGAGTTTTTGGAAGTTGTAAATTTCGCCGTTAAAAACAATTGTTACAGTTTCGTCTTCGTTTTGGATTGGTTGTTTTCCGCCTGCAACGTCAATGATTGAAAGCCGTCGCATTGCAAGAGCTACGTTGTTACGAATAAAAAAACCGTCGTCGTCTGGTCCGCGATGGAAAATGGTTTGGTTCATTCTCAAAATTGGTTCAAGTTCAACACGCTTTTCCCTGTCAAAAAAGTAAATTCCTGTAATTCCACACATTTTTAGCCAAAGTTTAAGTTTGGAAAAATTAAGGAAAAAGGCAGGCAAAACGTTAGAAGTTTTTTGGAAAAACAGTAAGTTTACCTTTTTGGGGCTAAAAAATCTGTCTCTTTTAGCTTGAAAGTTTTTTACCTTAATGAAAATTAAAGGATTAGAAAATGAAGTACCGAAAGTTTGGAAGTTTGGATTTTAACGTTTCAGAAGTTGGTTTTGGCGGAGCTGCAGTTAGTGGAGAAGGAGGAGGTTACGGATTTGGTTTTGTTAGTGAAACAGAATCACTAAACCTTTTACACAAGGCTCACGATTTTGGAATAAATCTTTTTGACACTGCTCCCGTTTACGGTTTCGGAACGTCTGAAAAAAGGATTGGAAAAGCCTTTCTAAAAATGCGGGACAAAGTTTTCATCGTTTCAAAATCCGGTGTAAACTGGGACACCAACAAAAGAATTGGCATAACAAACGACCCAAAAATTGCTGAAAAAATGCTCAACCAATCGCTGAAAGACTTGCAGACTGATTACATTGATTTGTTTATGGTTCACTGGCCTGACACAAAATTTGACATCCGGAAACCGCTTGAAACACTGGCAAAAGCTAAAAAAGAAGGAAAAATCCGTGCAATCGGACTTTGTAATTCCTTTCCTGAAGACATTCAAAAGGCTTCCGAAATTGAAAAAATTGATGTTTTACAATCCAAATTTAACCT
This sequence comes from bacterium, assembly GCA_020850775.1. Lineage (GTDB taxonomy): Bacteria > CLD3 > CLD3 > CLD3 > CLD3 > JADZEA01. The sequence goes on along the minus strand of JADZEA010000109.1, from coordinate 13,178 downwards.
CTTTGCAAACTACCCTAAAAACGAACTCTTCAAAATTATTGATGAAAAACAGCTTGGATTTATGAGTTGGGGAACTTTAGACAAAGGAATTTTGACTGGAACCGTTACACCAGACAGAAAGTACGACAAAGTTGATGCTCGTTCAAACGCTCCCTGGTGGAAAAACGCAGACAGAACTCCAAAATTCAACGCGATGAAAAAAATAATGCCAATCCTTGAAAAACACAATCACACGGGTTTAGAAATGGCTTTAGGCTACGTTTTACAGTTTCAGCAAGTCAGCACGGCACTTTGCGGAATAAAAAACCTTACACAACTTGAAACTTCCTGTAAGGCTCTTGAAAACTTGCCTGCAAAGGAAATTTTGGACGAAATTTTTGCAGTAGCAGAAAAATTTACCGGTGAAAAATGATTACTAAAATTAAAGTAAAAAATTTCAAAAAGTTAGATTTTGAGCTTGATTTTGAAGACAAAAGAGAAATCGTTCTTGTCGGTCCGAACAATTCAGGCAAGACTTCTGTTTTACAGGCAATTGCACTTTGGGAGCTTGGTTTAAGAAAGTGGTGCGAGGCAAAACAAAACTCAAAAACGAGAAAAGCCGAAAAACGCATCGGCTTACTGATTACACGGTCAGAAATTTCTTCTACACCTGTTGTTGACGCAAAACAGCTTTGGAAAAATTTACAGGTTCGCAAAGGCAGCACACAAAATATTTTGATTGAAATTTTCCTGGAAGGTTACACACTTGGAAAACGTTGGGCATTAGGGTTTGAGTTTAACTACGCTAACAAAGAATTGATGCACTGTCGGATAGCTAAAAAAGATGACGGTTCGTTAATGGAAATTCCTGATAAAATTCTTGAGGAAAAGATTGGTTTTTTGCCACCAATGTCAGGATTAGTTGAAAAAGAAGACAGAATTGACATCGGTTCAATACTTTCAAGAATTGGAGAAGGTCGTACTGCAGAAATTTTAAGGAATTTGTGTTGGATAGTTTGGAGCAACAAAAAAGAAAAATGGAATTTGCTGGTAAAACAACTGAACGAATTTTTTGGCATTTTACTTGGCGAACCAAACTACCAAATGGGAAAAATTACATTGACTTACACCGAATCGGATAAAAATAAAAAAATGGATTTAGCCAACTCGGGAAGAGGTTTCCAACAAGTTTTACTGATTTTAGCCTTTCTTTACTCGGGAGAAAGCACGGTCATTTTACTTGATGAACCTGATGCACACCTTGAATTTTTAAGACAAAAAGAAATCTACAAAATGCTTGTTGAGTTAGTCCAAAAAGAAAACTCACAACTGATTATCGCAACTCATTCAGAAGCGATTTTAGACGAAGCCTCAAAAATAGAAAACAACCAAACCAAACACCTTGTTGTAGCTTTTTTAGGAAAACAACCTCACGTTATCAAAAATAAAGGACAGTTAAGCAAATCTTTAAAAGAAATCAGGTTTGACCAGTACTTGCAGGCTGAACAAAAAAAATGGGTTCTTTACCTTGAAGGTTCAACAGATTTTGATTTACTGAAAGCCTTCGCAAAAGTGCTGAAGCATCCCGTTGAAAAATATCTGAACTCAACTCCTTTTGTAGTTGATAATCTTGGAGAAGACCTGGGTTTCGCAAGAAAACATTTTTTTGCTTTGCGGGAAGCTGTAACAGAAACCAGAGGAATCGCAATTTTTGACAGGAATTTAGCTGACAAAACAAAAAAAGATTCTTCTTTAAAAGAGTTGGCATGGAAACGAAACGAAATTGAAAATTACTTGCCGATTCCTGAGGTTTTGGAAAGATACGTTACAAACCAAACAGAAAAAAGTTTACAAACCGACCTTTTTCAGCAACACGATTTGCTTTTAATGAAAGAAACAATCAAACGAAGAATTCCGCCCGCAGCTTTAGAAGACAAAAATGACAGTTGGTGGTTCAGCACCAAAATGAGTGATGATTTTTTAGACAAAATTTTTAGAGAATACCTTGAAAAACTAAAAATGCCGCTCGCAACAATGGGTAAAAATACCTACTACTTGCTCGCTGAACTATCCCAACCTGACGAACTTGACACTGAAATCACTGAAAAACTTGATGCCATCCTTGAAGTTGCAAAAAACACCGAAATCACCTGACAAAAATCTTTCCGTCTTCAGCAAAGCCTTTGATGAAGCCAATTTCTTCAATTAAGCTTCCACCAAATTCAAAAAACAGTTTCCTGAAATCATCAACTTTTTGGCTTTCAACTGCAATCAAAAGTCCGCCTGAAGTTTGCGGGTCAAAAAGTATTCGTTTGTAAACTTCGTCAAAACCTTTGCAAAACTCAACGTTTGCACCAACGTAAGCACGGTTTGTTACGTTTCCCATCGTCAAAAATTTGTTTTGAGAAGCAAAATCATAAAGATTTTCAAAAATTGGAACAGCTAAAGAATTAATTTCAAGCTCAACCGAAGAGCCTTTCGCCATTTCAAAAGCGTGCCCTAAAAACCCAAAACCCGTGATGTCTGTGCAGGCAGAAACAAAATCGCTAAGTTTTTCCATCGCCTTTGCAGCCGGTTCGCTAAGTTCAATCATTGAAGCAACAATTTCGTCAACAATTTTATCCGTTGTTTCGCCACGTTTGATTGTTGTTGCCAAAATCCCGGTTCCAAGTTTTTTGGTCAGTAAAAGTTTATGCCCGATTTTTGCAAAATTATTTGTTTTTATTTTTTGGGGATGAACTTTTCCCGTTACAGAAAGACCGAACTTTAACTCCTTGTCCTCAACCGAATGCCCTCCGGCAACAACTGCGTCAGCTTTTGTAACTCTTTCGTTTCCACCTTCCAAAATCAAACTCAAAACCTCAATTGGCAAATCATCTTTTGGAAAACAAACAATGTTTAAAGCAGTTAAAGGCATTCCTCCCATCGCGTAAACATCACTTAAAGAGTTTGCAGCAGCGATTTGCCCAAAAACGTAAGGGTCGTCAACAACTGGTGTGAAAAAATCAACAGTTTGAACAAGTGCGATTTCTTCGGAGATTTTGTAAACTCCGGCATCGTCAGAAGTTTCAATTCCAACAATTAAATTTGGGTTTGTTGCGAACTGAAAATTACTCAAAGCCTGTCTCAACACCGTTGGACTAAGTTTGGAAGCTCAGCCAGCACACCTGACAGTTTGAGTAAGTTTGTACTTGTCGTGCCTTGTCATTTTTCCCCTTACTTTAATAAAATCATTTTCTTGGACTGAACAAAACTCTCAGTTTCAAGCCTGTAAAAATAAATTCCGCTTGAAACTGCGTTTCCACTAAAATCCACTCCGTTCCAAACTACTTCACCTTTTGTTTTTTCAAGCTCAAACTCACGTACAACTTCGCCGAGAACGTTGAAAATTGTTAGTTTTGCTTTACCTTTACCTTGTAGTTCGTAACTGATTTTTGTCGTTGGGTTGAAAGGGTTCGGGAAGTTTTGGTCAAGTTTGAAAGTTTGCACAAGTTGTGCGTTGTTGCTTTCTTTTGCGTTCAAAAGCGGGTCAACCTGTGTCCACTTCGTTTGAGAAGCGTTTGCTGAAGCAACTAAATTTTGCATTCCCATCGTTCCCAAAACAGCAAAAGCAACACGGATTTTCTCGTTTGGAGCAATGCTGAAAGGTCCGGCAGAAAGCAGATGTGAAAAATCGTTTGCGCTTCCCGTTGTTTGAACAAAACCACCTGAAAGTGCATTCCACTTGTCTGTTTCAGAAAATCCGTCTGCGTCCCAAATTTCGTTTGAACTGATTACTCTGTAAGAAGCTGGTGCAGAAGTCAGCAGTTTAATGCCACAAAATTTTTGGTTTGCTCCGCTCGGTCCGGCTAACCAGGCGATTTGGTTTGTTGCGTCGTAACCGCCTGAGTTGTTGTTGTAAGTCGTTTCATTGATGTCCCAGTCAAAGTAAAGCCCAACGTAAATTCCTGTTAAATCTGAGCTTGTTGTGTTTCTGATGTCGTAACTCAAAATCACGTAAGAACTGTCTGTAACACTGTTAAACGACAAACCAACCTGAGAAACCTGAACTCCAAGTGGACTTGAAGCAGCAGAATCGTTAAACTTTACGTAGCTTTGCTGGTCAGAAACAGAACCGGGAGTTGAAATTTCAATAAAATTGCCAATTTTTGTAAAGTCGTCGTCAAAACTTCCATTTCCGCCGTGATTTGCATCCGAAACTTGTGAAGCACTTTTTCCGACGAGCAAGTTTCCGCTCCAAAGCAAGTTTACACCGTCAGAAAGTTTAAAACCTTCTCCGTTTCCACCTGAAGAGTTTGCCAAAAAACCAAGCGAGCCTCTGTCCGTTAGTGAAAAAGTAATTCCGTTAGAATTGTGGGTTACGTAGGCAGGAAGCAAAATTTCTTCCCAAAACTGCCAGTCCGAGTAGCCTGAAGTTGGTTCTGAAAAAGTAAAACTAAAAAGCACTTTGTGGTTTACAGGCATTGAAGAAGCGATTTGAGTGTTGAAAGTGATTGTTTGAGTGGCTAAAGTCAGAAGATTGTTGACCGTAACAGACGAGTTTGTTAAAGCTAAAAAAGAACTGTTTTCAGTAAGGGAAACGTTCAGGTTTTGAACTGCTAAAAGGTAATTTTTGATTGAAACTTCAATTGCAACACTTTCGCCCGGTTCAGGAATTCCGTTCCCGTTTCCGCCGCTTGCGTCGTTGTAAACAATTCCCAAAACACGGACTGATGGCGAAGAAACAGTTAAAGCACGTTGTGCGTCAAGCCTTCCGTAACCAAGTTTTTTGTTAAAATTCGTGTTCAAAGTGTAAAAATTTGCGTCAGCTGAAATCCTTGTTTGTTCAAGTGCCTGTTGGTTTGTCCAGGTTGGATTTTTAGCCTTAACCAAAGCGACAACTCCGGCAGTTAGTGGTGAAGAAAATGAAGTTCCGCTTTGTGCGACGTAGTTTCCATTGAGTGAAGTTCCCAAAACGGATTCACCAGGAGCAGAAATTCCTAAAAAATTGCTGTAGTTTGAGAAGCCACTTTTCAAGTCAGTGTTTCCGGTTGACGCAACACCAAGAACACCTTTGTAAATTGCAGGAGTTTGTCCGGTTTCCAAGGCAGCGTTTCCAGCTGCTGCAACAATCACACTTCCAAGGGTTTGAGCGTACTCAACAACGTCTTCACCAAGCAAACTGTAATTTGAATTTCCCCAGGAACAATTGATTACGTCAGCACCATTTTCAGCAGCGTAAACAATCGCTTCGTAACCGTGAGTGATGTCAGTTGTTCCCGGACCAGCTTTGACAGCCATAATTTTTGCGTTCCAACTAATCCCGCTAACTCCGACAGCGTTGTTTGTAACCGCTGCAACGTCTCCGGAAGTGTGTGTTCCGTGACCTTGTGTGTCTGTTGGGTCGTTGTCAGGATTGTTGTTTCCGTTGCCTGCAAAATCCCAACCGTAAACATCGTCAACGTAGCCGTTAGCGTCGTCGTCAAGGTTGTTTCCGGGGATTTCATTCGCGTTTTGCCAAACGTTTGCTGCCAAATCCGGGTGAGACAGTGAAATTCCTGTGTCAACAATTCCAACGAGAACAGTTCCGTTTGTGTGCTGAAGATCCCAGGCAGCAGTTGCGTGGATAACAGAAAGGTGAGTTTGCTGAGGAAATTGCGGGTCGTTCGGAGTTTCAGAAACTGAGTTCACAAACCTTGGTTCAGCGTAGGCGATTCCTTTTTGTTGTGCAAGTTGTTTCGCAAGTTCGTCGGCAGGAACAGAAGAATTTAGTTTTGCTTCGTAGATTTTTGAAAGTTCAGTTTGCCTTGTCCGGTGGTTTTGGAAAAGAGGTTTTAGCTCAGAAAGTCCAAAGTTTTGCAAAAAAGTTTCAATATTTTTGAGCGTTTGCGGTTCGTTTTGTTTTAGCTTAAAAATCACAGTTCCTTCAACGAAACCGTTTGCGTGCAAAGACTGAAAAGCGAAAAACGAAAACTGGAAAGCGAAAAGCGTCGGCAAAAATTTTTTCATAAAATTACCTCATTTTTTATTTTTATTTACAAAAATCAGTTGGTTTAGTGTTTCTTTAGTTTTTGAAGTAAACCTACTAAAAAACATAAAAATTAGCAAGTTAGAATTTAAGTTTTGAATAAATTGATTCGTTAGTTTTTCGGATTTGAGTTAGTTCGTCAAAGCCATAAATTTTGCCGTCATTTTTAAGTTTAATCAGGTGTGCTTTTAGTGAAAGTTTGGCAAATTCCCATAAATTTTTTGGAGTATCGTCGTACGCAATTTCAAGCAATTCTGTGAATGTTTTGCTGCCTTTCTGAACAGCTTTCAATACTTTTCTTTCCCGCATTAAACGGTGTTCAAGGTATTGTTTAATCTTACCTTTTGCGTCTCCAATGCTTCCTCCGTGAGCAGGTAAAAGCACGTCAAAATCGTAAGTCAGCATTTTTTCAAGCGATTTTAAGTAAAGCGCCATTTCGCCTCCGTGGTCAGCACTAATCAAAATCGTTCCAAAACCTGAAATCATGTCTCCAACGATAAAAGTTCCCGTGTTTTTTTCCAAAAAGCAAAGGTGTCCCGGAGCGTGTCCTGGTGTAAAAACTGCTTCCAACTCGCAAAAACCATCAATTTTTAAAATTTCACCGTCTCTGACCGTTTGGTCAACTTCAATTTCTCCCTGCAAAAGTTTTGCTGTTTCCTCGTGAGCTAAAACGGGAATTTTGTAACGTTCTTTCAAAACGTTTACGCCTCCAACGTGGTCCGGGTGGTGATGCGTCAGCAAAATTTGTCCGGGAAACATTCCGCTCGATTTTTCCAAGTTCTCAAGATACTCAAACAAAAATTTCTGGTCTTCCTCAAAAGGTGAAGCAGGGTCAATGATTGAAAGTTTTTGTGTTCCGACAAGGTAGCAGTTTGTGTGTTCTGCGGGTGGTAAAGTTAGTGTCCTTTGAGGAAAAAGCTGAATCCCTTTCCTGAACTCAATCCGTTTTCCGGGCATCCCAAGAATTTTAGGTGTGTTTTTTAACCGTTGCGAAATGTTTTGTGAGCCTTTTGCAAGCTCTTTCGCTACAAAAATTATCGGTGGTGAAAGCAAAACTTCGCCTTTTTCCCAAAGTTCCAAAGCAAGGTTTGGTTTAATCCAATTCCCTTCCACAAGCTCTCCGGTAATGATTTTACACTGTTTTTCCTCTTTTTCACTCAGCCAGACAAGAAAGTAACTCGCTTCAAAACGCATCGGCTGAAACTCAGGAGTAACCCATTTTCCCGCTTCCAAAAAACGTGAAAAATCAATTTTCAGGTCGTTTTCAAGCAAGAAATTTTCAAAATCAAGTTCACCTTCCAAAAGTTTAAGCCTTGCTTTTTGGAGTTCCGTTTCTAAAAGTTTGTTGTTTTCAACGAGCAAAACACCGGTTTCCTCAAAGACTTCGCGAACTCCTGCAAAAATGAGTTTGTTTTGTGCCTGATTTTCTGAACCAAAAACACAGGAATTTTTGTCTGTTTCGTCAACTTTTCCGCCCGGAAAAGCGTGAAACCTTCCCATAAAAGGCAAAACTGGATTTCTTTGAACCCAAAAAAAATCAGGGTTTTGCGGATTTCTTGCGGGAACTACTGCGACAGAAAGTTTCAGAGGTGCTGACACGTTTTTCCTAAATCTGATTTTTAAAGTGTAATTTTTTCATTCGCTTTGAACTTTCCGTTCTCTGAAGCAACTTTGCACGCTTCTCCGTAAGGGTCGTGTTCAAAAAACAAAATCCAGTTTTCCTTAACCGCCTGAGCAAGAATTTTTTTCTTTTCTTCAATAATTACAAGTGGTTGGATGTCGTATCCCATCGTAAAGGGAACCGGAACGTGTGAAGAAGTTGGGATTAAATCCGCACAGTAAACGACAGTGTTTTTTTTGTCTGAAATTTTTACACAGTGCATCCCGATTGTGTGTCCGTTGGATTCCAAAAGTTCAATGTTTTCGGCAAAATCCGTAGTTTCAAGCAGTTCAAGTTTGCCTTGCCCGTAAAGTGGAACAAAATTTTCTTTCAGGTAACTTGCTTTTTCACGTTCAGAAGGGTTGTTTGCGTGTTCCCAGTTTTTTTTGTGGACGTAGTACTTTGCGTTTGGGAAAGTTGGTAAAATTTCGCCGGTTTCGTTTGTGTAAGTTGAACCTCCCGCGTGGTCAAAATGCAGGTGAGTAAGGATTACGCCACTTACGTCGTCTTTTGTGAAACCGAATTTTGCAAGTGAACTTTCAAGGTTGTAAGTTGAAAAGTCAATTTTATAGATTTCCTGGCTCCTTTCAGTCCATTTTTGTCCAATTCCGGTATCAACAAGGATGACACTTTTGTCGTCAAAAATTAACAAAGAACGAAGTGCCAAATCAATTCTGTTCAGTTCGTCAGAAGGATTTGTTTTGCTCCACAAAACTTTTGGAACGTTTCCAAACATCGCTCCTCCGTCAAGCGCAAAACGTCCGGTTTGGATTGCACAGACGTTGTAGTTTCCAATTTTCACTTTCTAAAAAAACCTTTCTTTTAAAACCCGTTTTTAATTTTTCGGGCAACTTCTTTTTCGGTAGCAAAGGTGAAAAAATCTTCTGTAATTTCAGAAATTTCTTTCCAAAACAATTGATAAAAAGCGTCTGTTTTTTCAGGAATCGGGATTAAATTTTCGTGAACAGTGATTTTTTCGTTTTCACAAAGCCTGACTTTCCAGTAAAGTGCAATCACCTGAGTTGGTGTAAAAATTGATTTTTGGAGTTGTTTTGAGACGTGGAAAAAATCCAAAACCTCAATTTTTGCGTTTGCTTCCTCTAAAAATTCACGGATTAAGGCATTTTCAGGCGATTCGCCAAGTTCAATTCCACCACCCGGGAATTTTAAAATTTCAATTTCACCGTATTTTTCACGCGAAACCAGAATTTTTTTTTCTTGCTGTAAAATCCCATAAATTCTACAGTTAAAACTCTTTACCAAAGTTTCTTTTTCCAAATTTTTAAAAAATTCCTAAACAAATTAAAGTTTGTTTCGTTCTTTGCCAACCGTTTTAAAATCTGACTTGAATTAAACGCTTAGGTTTAATAACTTAAATTAACTAATTTTTTATGGAGAAAAGAAATGAAAGTAACAAAATTTTTATTGCCAACTGCTTTTGCTTTGTTTTTGGGACAAGCTCAGGCAGCAGAAAAAAACTTTAATCACCAGTTAATCTCAAAAATTAACGAACAAAAAGTTCAAAAAAAAGTTGATTTCAATAAAATCAGCAAGATGATTGAAAAGTGTGAAGAAACCAAAAAACTTCCTGCAAAAGTTTCGAAGAAAGTAGTTTTACCACAAGAATCAAAAACTGCACCTGTTACCAGTTCAACGCTCAGCGGAAATATTTCGGCATCGGTTACTGACCCAAACGGTCAGCCGGTTAACAATTGTGAACTGCTACTTGTGAACCCTGCAAACTACGGAACTGTTCTGACAGCAAACGTAACAGGAGGACAGGCAAGTTTTACAAACGTCCCTGACGGAAACTACTTGGTTAAAACAAACATTCTCAGCAATCAGTTTCTCGGAGACCTCTGGTACGACAACCAAATTTCACAGGAAAACGCAAGCATCGTTACAGTAGCTCCTGGCAGCAACCAGCAAATCACTTTCAGTTTACCAGTCGGAAGAACAGTTTCAGGTACTGTTTACGACTTAATCACAACTTCTCCCATTTCAAATGCTACTGTAAGCATTTTTACGACCAGCAATCAGTTTGTAAAAAGCACATCGACTTCTGCAAACGGAAATTACACTCTCAGCCACGTTCCGGTTGGCACCTACTACGTTTACTTTGATGCAACTTCCCAAAATTACGCTCCGCAGTGGTATCAGATGGCTTCAAGCCTGATGAATGCAACGCCTGTTTTTGTAAATCCCGGAAACGATACAGGCGGAATTGATGCTAACCTTTCTACAGCACTAACGATTTCCGGAACGGTAACAAATTCTGCAGGTGGCGGACTTACAGACGTAAGCGTTGAACTTTGGGATGCTTCGTATCAAAGTTTTTTTGATGTTGCACAAACAGATGTAAATGGATTTTACTCTTTTCAGATGGTGCCTTCAGGGACTTACAGCATCTTTTTTAATTACACGGGTTCACAAAATCTATCTTCTGAATGGTTTGACAACAAAGGTTCAATTTTTAATGCTGACGTAATTCAGCTGCAAACTTCTAATTTTCAGGCAAACGCAGTTTTGGAAGCAGGAGGTTCAATTTCCGGAAACGTTGTGGACGCTGTTACCAATCAGCCGCTTAACGACTTGGATGGATTTGTCGTTGTGCTTCTTGATTCCTACAGCTACAATTTTATTGATTACGTTTTTACTGACAACAATGGAAACTACTCTTTTGACAATGTTTCTGTTGGAAATTACTACGTTTACACCTGGCCAATCGAGGTAAACGCTTACTGGGTTCCACAGTTTTGGCCAAATTCAAACCTAAATCCACTTGCTGCTCAGGTTATCAGTCTGACACCGGGACAGAATTCTCCTAACCACAACTTTCAGTTAATTAAAGGCGGAAAGATTTCCGGATTCGTCACTGAAGAAACAACCGGTAACGCAATTGACATAACTTACTCTGGTCTTGACCTGAAAATGTACGACCAAAACACCAACCTAATCGTTGAGTTCGGAATGCAGGAGTACAACTACAACTACTTCATCTCAATTCCTCTGCCTGCAGGTCAGTACTACGCTTCTTTTGTTGATGAATCCTGGACGTTTTCAACTGAATTCTACAACAACAAAAATTCAATCGCTACTGCTGACCTCATAACTTTCACTCAGCAAACAACCTTGCAAAACATCAACTTTACACTTGCTTTCAACGGTTACGTAGAGATTCCTCCAATCGTCAACGCAAACTCTGATTCACTCGGCGGCGAAAATGGAAACTACATTCTTGCTGTTTTGATTAACTCTGTAACTAATGAAATTGTTGACCTGACCGCCGATGTTTCAATTTTCGGTACTTACTTCACTGCACCTACAGGCACTTACAAACTGATGTTTTTACCAAGTTACTCTCCACTGATGCCAAACACGGGAAACTATTCCAGAATTTTCTACGGCGGCGGAAACTCACTGAACGACCCGCTTACAACAGTTTTCACTGTTACAAATTCCAACACAACAACTCTTTCTCAAACGACTTTGCCTGTTTCAGGTGGCGGGATTTCCGGAAACATACTTGACAACGGCGGTTCTGTCATCCAAAACGAAGACCTTCACATCCTTACTTACGACTCAAACGGTTTGGTCAGCGGGCATTTCGGAACAGGCAGCGATCTTGGATTGAACAACGGAACTTACCAGATTACAGGTCTTCCTGCCGGAAGTTACACTGCAGTTGCACTGACAGAAGGCTACTCAAACCAGTGGTACAACAACGTCAACAGTAATCTTGAAATCAACGAAACAAACTTCCTTGTCCAAACAGCACCTGCAAACACAAGCACGATTTCTGTTGGTAACTCGGTTGTCAGCGGAATAAATTTTGGTTTGGTTCTTGGAACGGAAGAAGAATCAAACGGTTACACACCCGCTGAATTTACACTTAGCCAGAACTACCCAAATCCTTTCAACCCAGCGACTCAGATTGAGTTCACAGTTCCTGCAAAAAGCAATGTTAAAATCACTGTTTACAATATTTTAGGTAAACAAGTTAAAGAGCTTGTTTCTCAAAATTTTGAAGCAGGAAATCACAAAGTAATTTGGAACGGAACAAACGACGAAAACAAAAAAGTCTCGTCAGGAATTTATTTTTACCAGCTAAAATCATCAACAGGTTTTTCTCAAGTCAAACGGATGGTTTTGATTAAGTAAACCTGATTTTCAAAAATTTAAAAAGGGACAGACGTAAAAGTTTGCCCCTTTTTTTGTTTGCTAAAATTTGTTAGTAAAAAAGAAAAATTTTCAGGTTTCTAATTTTGCGATTTCGTTTTCAGGCAAGTTTGTAATTTTTGAGATTTCTGACAAACTCATTTCAACCGCCAAAAATAATTTTGCCACTTCAAGTTTTCCCTGTTCAATTCCCTGCAAAACTCCTTTTTTCTAAAAATAACCACAAAACACGCTTTTTTACAAGTTTTCAGCAAAAAATAATTTAGCATTCCAGTTGCCTTCAGGTAGTTAGCCTTGCCTTATTTTTATTTTTTTTGGAATTGCTTTTTTAGGTTAAAACTTGTAAAATTAGCAAGCCATTAAAAACAAAGTTTCACCATTTTTTCAGAGAGTAAAAATGAAGTTTATTTTTGGAGTTCACAACCACCAGCCTGTCGGAAATTTTGATTTTGTTTTTGAGGATTCTTACCAAAAATCCTACAAACCTTTCGCTGAAATTTTGGGAAAATTTCCAAAAATTCGGTTTTCAATGCACTTTAGCGGACCTTTGCTTGATTGGTTGGAGAAAAATCATCCCGATTACCTTGATAAAATTGCAAAACTTGTCAGCGACGGAAGAGTAGAAATCATTTCTTCAGGTTACTACGAACCGATTTTAGTTTCAATTTCCGATTCAGACAAAATCGGACAGATTGAAATGATGAACGATTACATCAAAAAACGTTTTGGTCAAAATCCACAAGGACTTTGGCTGACCGAAAGAATTTGGGAGCCTTCGCTTGCAAAACCAATTGCAAAAGCAGGAATAAAATTTATCGCTGTCGATGACTACCATTTTTCAACTTCAGGGAAAAAAGACCTGAACGGATACTTTTTGACGGAAGAAGAAGGCTTTACGCTTGGAATTTTTCCGATTTCACAACAACTCCGCTACTCAATGCCTTTTGAAATGCCTTCCAAAACCATCAAAATTCTCCGAAAAAATGATAAAAACACAAACTCCGTAATGGTTATGGCTGACGACGGAGAAAAATTCGGCGTTTGGCCACACACTTACGAAACTTCCTACGGAAAACAAAAATGGGTTCAAAAATTTTGCGAAATTCTTGAAAAAAATGGCGATTGGCTACAAACTCTCACATTTTCGGATTACTTTGAAAACCACAAACCTCTCGGCAGAATTTACTTGCAAACTTCTTCCTACTTTGAGATGAGTGAGTGGACTTTGCCAACCGAACTCGGAAAAAAATACTCAGCTTACATCCACACACTCAAAGAAAAAGGCAGTTTTGAAAAATTAAAACCTTTCCTTCGCGGTGGTTTTTGGCGGGATTTTCTGACAAAGTACGACGA
>JADZEA010000108.1 GCA_020850775.1 bacterium | reverse complement strand
TAATCATTGATTTAATTGTCCCGCGAATTAATTCAGCCTCGTCTCTGACAGGCGAAATGATGACTATTCTTTTTTCCATAAAATTCCCTTTTAATTTGAGAACTGCGTTCCGCCGGAACTGCGTTCCGCCGGAACTGTGTTCCTTTTTTTACTTGTTTTTAAATCCCCGATTTTGAATCGCGGATTTAACGGATTACGCAGACGACACGGGAACTTCGTTCCGCCGGAACTTCGTTCCTTTTTTATTTGCACCGATTTCAGGCTGTAAAAATATTTATCAGTCTTTCAGTGTTTATTTTTTTATCAAACTCGTTGACGACTCTTGCTTTTGCTTCTTGCGTAATGCTTTCAACGGTTTTCAGAGCCAGCAAAGTTTCTATTTTTGCTTCAAGCGAACTTACATCGTTTGGTTTTGCTAAAAATCCTGACTTTCCGTCTGAAATCAGCTCGGGGATTCCGGAAATTTCCGTTGAAATTACAGGAACACCAACCGCCATCGCTTCCATCAAAACAACAGGTATTCCATCCTGGTCTCCGTTGCTGTCTTTTTTGCAGGCAAGAACAAAAACATCAAGATTTTTTAACCAGTCATAAACTTTATCGTGAGAAAGCGAACCCTTAAAAATTACTTTTCCCTCTAAATTTTCATTTTTCACTAAGTTTTTCAGGTTTTCTGTCAAAGGACCGTCTCCCGCAATCTCAAGTTGAAAGCTAATTCCCTTTTTGTTTAGCTGCGAAAGAGCCAAAACCAAAACATCAACTCCTTTTTTCTCTACCAACCGCCCTAAAGTGCCAATTACCGGAACTCTTCCAAGTGATGCCTTTTGTCTAAACTTGTACTCTTCGTTATTAATTCCACAACGTACAATTTTAATCTTTTTTGCGTCAACTTTTTGTTCTGTAAGAAACCTGAGATTAAATTCAGAAATCGTAATTGCATTTTTTGAGCGGGAAACCTTTTCTTTCAGTAAAATCCCGCGCTCAAAAATATCGTTTGCGTGAGAAGTAAAGGTAAAAGGAATTCCCGAAATCATTGAAGCGTACATTCCAATTTGAGTTGGAACGTGTGCAAAATGAATTTGCAGGTGTTCACAATTATTTTTACGTAAAATCTCTGCTAATTTACTTGCCTGCAGGAATTGATAAATTAATTTCAACGCGTTTGAACTAAAAACACCAACAGAAAAAATATCTCCCAAAAGCGAAAACTTAGCTTTAATAAATCTCGCAGGGTTGAGGAAAAAAGCCGTAAAATTTGATTTTAGCATTTCCCAAAAACCGCCATCGTAAAGGAAAACGGTTTTGTCAAGCAGCGTCGTTATTTTTTTTTCTGTTGCAAGGCTCAAAGGGTAGTGAACAGAAATCGGCAAAATTTCTACACCTCTTTCCTCAAGTGCTAAAATTTCGTTGTAAACAAACGTTGCCGAAAGAGAAGGTATTTCCGGCGCAAGGTAAGCAACTTTAATTATTTTTTTTGTCATACTCTTTCCTTCAAAACTTTTGCAGGCATTCCAACCGCAATTACTTTTGGCGGGACAGATTTTGTAACAACGCTGTTTGCTCCAATTATTGCTCCGTCTCCAATCTCTACTCCCGGAAGAATGCAGACGCCACGACCTATCCAAACATCTTTTCCAATCGTGATTGGTTTGGTTGTGTGAGCCTGGTGTTTAATAAATTCACCTGATGAAATTCCATGGTTCGCATCCCTGATTGACACAAATTCACCAATCATCGTGTAAGCTCCAATCGTAATCCCCGAATACGAAACAATTGTGGCATTTTTGTTTATCCTCACTTCTTCGCCAATTTCAATAAAACCATTCTCACAAGTTTCAAGCTCAGCATTTTCTCCTATCCGTGCATTTTTACCAATTTTAATCCGCTTTGTGCCTTTTGCATTTATTCTCCCGTCAAACTGAACCGAACTGTCTGTTCCGCTAATTTGACCTTCAGCTAAAACAAGGTAAAAAATACGTTTGAATATTCCCTTTAATGGACTCACTAATTTTAGCGGCAACGACAATAAAAACACAAGAAGCCATAAAATTTTTAGTTTCATTTTTTAACTTAATCCTTCATTAACAATTCTTCAAGCTCGCTTGCCGATTTTTCCCAGGAGAAAAACTCGCTTTTTTGTAAACCATTAATTCTAAACTTTTTTTCAAGTTCAGGATTTGTTAAGACTTCAATTATTTTTTCAGCCAACAGTTCTGGTTTTAATGGTTCAACAAGAAAACCATTAACACCGTTTGTGATTATGTCTTCAATTCCCAAACTATTCGTTGCAACCACAGAACAACCAAGCGAAATTCCCTCAAGTGCGGGTAAACAAAATCCTTCCGTTTCACTTGAGCTAATCCAAACTCGTGTTGAAAGATAAATTTCACGGATTATTGATTGTGCGGGACGTCTGAAAAAAGACATCTTTCCCAAAGGTTCTCTCGGATACTCGGAACCAAACAAAACAACTTTGATTTCAGGTAACCTGGCTCTTACTAATTCTATCGCTTTTATTCCGTCTTCGCTGCGTTTGAATGAAACACGTGAGTAAAGCATTCCAACGTCGTAATTTCTGTTCAATCCTTCTCCAAGCGATTCAGAAATGAAAAAATCCCTCCCGTTTGTCAACAGTGGAATGTTTGTTTCTCCGCTGACTTCTGACACAACATTTTTCAGCCAGTTAGAAATAACTATCTTTTGGTAAGGAAGTTTTAGCGTTTTGTCAACTCGTTCTTTGGCTCCTGACCACGTTTCGTAATGTTGAATCAGGTAAAACTTTTTTCCATAGCTTAACGGAAAATTCTTACACCATTCCGCTGTTTCCCAGGATGTCGCAACCAAAATATCACTTTCGGGAACTGTTTTTTCGTTTATTTCGTTTACTTCCGTCAGGTTGCCGCGAAAATAATCCAAATGGTCCCGTTCGTTGTTTAATTTCCGTTTAATTTTCCGCCTTAATTCTTCTTTCAACGGGAAAATCCTTTTTGGATAAACTATGTTTACCTTGTGTCCGCGCCTCAGAAGTGCATTTCCATAAGCTGCCACAACCTTTAAACCACCTGCAAGGTCTTTACAGGGAACTACAAATGTTATTTCCATTTTTCACCTTTTTTTATCCGTTTAACCCGTGATTTGCAAGCAAAAAAAACAAGGTGTACACGCGTGTACACCCCTTGATTTTTGGTTTGTTTTTGCCTCTGAAAAACAAACGAAGTTTCTACTTTTAAGCTCAGCACAACCCCAAAAAAATCCGTGTAATCGGTTTAATCCGCGATTCAAAATTAAGTTCTGTTACCATCCGTGATTTTGTTTTCCATTACTTACAAAACACGGGAAAAACGATAACCATTCCCGATTAATTTTTTAGGTTCACTTTTATTAATATTTTGTTTTTGCGTCTGTGATGAAAGTTTTCCGGTAACCAAACCTTCCGACATTCCTGCGATGATGTAAAACATTTGCACGGTTTGAGTTCCTGCGTAAACAGTGCTTTGAGTAAAAATTGCAGCGAACCAACCACCAAGCAAACACCAGGCAAGCCTTCCTTCAGGGCTGCTGTAAGGTTGCTTAAAAACAAAAATCAAAAGCCTGAACGAAACCCAAATCATTGTTAAAATGTAGGCATAAAGTGGAATTTTTCCCGATGTTAAAGCAATAAAAAGGTATTCGTTGTCAATGGATTTTTGTTTTTTAACAACAGGAACGGTAAACCTTCCCCAACCAAACCAAGGTTTCATTTCCACAATTTCCATGTAATTATCCATCAATTCTTTTCTGTAAGCTGCGTTTCTTTGGTCTGCTGTTTCAGCTGTTGCCCTGTCAACGGAAACGTAAGCAATAATTTCGGGTAAAAATATTATCGCAGCACTTCCCGCAACTGAAACAATAATTGTAAGAACAAAAATTTTGTTCTTTGCCCAACCAAACCACATTAAAACGTAAGCGAGAACAAGCCCCGCAAAAGGTGCGCGTGAAATCGCTACTGCACAACCCAAAGTTGTCAGAATTGCAATTCGTTTTCCCCAGACAGCGGAAGTTTTGCTAAAATAATTGCCTTTCCAAAACCAAACTGCTATCGGTGCTACCATCGCAAAAAAATAACCTCCACAAATCGGGTGAGCAAAAGAACCAAAAGCACGTTTGAAACCGTAACGTTTCATTGGTTGTTCCCAGGGAACCCAGGTTGGCCACAAATTGCGGATTGGTTTGTCAAGTGCGTTGTAAAAAAATCTAAACTCAATTATCATTGAAACAGCTACAACCGCTGAAACCACAATCAGGCTGCGAACTATTAAAATTCGTGATTTGTGGTCTGTAAAAAATGATTTGGCAATTAAGTAAGGGAAAAAACGGGCTAACAAGTCGTTGAAAAAAACTTTTTGGGCTTCTTTGTACGTGCTGTTTGAAAACTGACCGTAAAAAACCAAAAGCAAGTGAAGTAAAATCACCAAATCAAGCAATGAAAATTTGTAACCGCTTGCTCCGTCTTTCAGCAACCAAAAAGCTAAAATTGGAATAAAAGCAGCACTCCAAAAACTAAGCTCAGGAATTCCCTGAACTAATTTTGTTTGGTAGTACGTTGGGAACAGCAACAAAACAGGTATAAAAAATTTGGCAAACGCTTCTTTCGTTGTCTTTTGGCTAAGAAAAATCAATACTCCAACCAACGGTAAAAGAACTATGTTTTCCATAAATTTCCTTTTCGGGAACTTCGTTCCGGCGGAACTGCGTTCTTTTTTTACTTGTTTTTAAATCTTTTTCGTTTGAATCGCGGATTACACAGATTTTTTAATTTGCACTGAACTCTTTCCGTGAAATCTGTTAATCCATTTAATCCGCGATTTAAAAACACTGATTACGCGGATTTTTGCTGTCGTAATTTCCGGCAATTCAAAACTCTCCTGTAAAAGTTATCAGGTAACCTAACTCTCCATCCAAAACTTTATTTTCACCATTAATCTGGATTCTTGAAAACTTAACTTTTTCCCTGAAATGCTGTTCTGTTTCTTGCCTGAATTTTTTCTTTGAAAAAACTTGCAGTTTAAAACTTGTTCCGTCTTCCTGTTTTGAAATTATTGTTGCATTCTCAAAATTAAACTCAGGGAACTGCGTTCCGTTGGACTGCGTTCCGTTGGACTGCGTTCCGTTGGAACGAAGTTCCTTTTGTTCTGTTTTGGACAAGCTAACCAAAGAAAGGGCTTCGTCCTGCAGGGACTTCGTTTCAAATTTTTGGCTTTGCTGTTCTTCATTGTTTTTGTTAAGATGATTGTAAGTAAACCAACCAACAACTCCAAAAAATATCAGGGCAAGAATAATAAAAAATACAGTTAAGAATTTGTTTTGTTTTTTTTGTGTGGTGTTTGGTTCGCTATCTGACGCTTCTGGATCCTCAAAAGCATTATCGGTGTTAATTCCGGAATCAATAATTTCGGATTCCAATTCAGGAACGGTTAAGTAATCGGACATAGTTTTTCTTGTGTAGAAATTGTCAATCTCGTTTCTTAAATAGCTACCTGACAAAATGGAAACATTATTCAAAATGATTGAAAGAACTTTGATTTTTAATTTGTCCAAAATATCCACAGAGCGTAAAAGTTCAGCCCATAAAGTGTTGTCCGCTTTTGGAATCAGTACTACTACATCCGCAAGTAATGCGATTCTGCTTGCTTCAGCTGATAACAGAAGTGGCGGGGCGTCTATAAAAATGTAGTCATAATTAAATCTCAGGTTTTGCAGAATTTCCGTCAGTTGAGAAGAATTTAATGCAAGTGGAATGTGTGTTTTTCTTCTGCCGGATGTCAGCACGCAAAAAGGCAGGTCAGTATCTCGTGAAACATACTCTTCTAAGTTTCCATTTTCGTTCAGGCAATCAATAATTCCTTTTGTGTCAGATATTTCGCTGATTTGGTTTGTTATCGGGTTTCTGTAATTCAGGTCAACGAATAATTTACGTTCTTTTGGTGCATCAAGAAATGCAAGTGTGTTCAAACAAAATGAAGTTGAACCGTTTCCGTCTTTAACTCCAAAAACTGTAAAGACTCTTGAATCGTGTTCGCTTCTTTCCTTTTCAAAGTAAAGACTGATTTTCCTGAATTGCTCGTAAAGATAAGAACGGGGTAAATGCCTGTAAACCGTGTAAATGTTTGAAGAGGCAATCAAATCATTAACCGAATTCAAAAGATAATCCGTAACAGGGAAGCCAAGCACTTTTTCAATATCTTCAGGTCTCTTTATTGTGTTATCAAAAAATGCAATCCCAACAGCAACAACACAACCCAAAACAAATCCTGCCACAAAACTAAGGATTACCATCATTGACAAACTGTTTTGAACCGGTCCGTCCGGCGGTAAAGCCCATGCTAAAACAAAAATTCTTCCCGGATTAAAAGATTCTATCTGGATTTCTTCAATCCTTGCACTGATTCTGTTTAATGTTTCCTGAAGTCTTGCGATTTCCTGCCTTTGTGTGCTTGCCCTCAAAACAGCCGTGTTAAATTCTAAAACTTCCTTTTGGGTAATTTCTAATTCTTCTTCTAATTTTATACTTGCACTGACTGCAGTTTCGTAATCGGTTAGTGTCTTAAGTGTTTCTGTCTGGTTTTCATTCAGTAATTTTTTACGGACAATTTTTTTCCCTTTATCCACAAGGTTTGTTTTTGTTTCTGCTTCTTGTTTGTTAAGAGCGTCAAGAGTGTTTTGCAAATAAGTGTACTTAGGGTTTTCGGGTTTTAGCCCTATCATTTGGATTTCTATTTCTTGCTTTTTCCTTGCGTTTTGGAGTTCGCCATCAAGAAACAAATTGCTTTCTTCTGCATGGATTTCTCCTTGTGACTGAAAATCTAAACTGTTAAGTCGCTGCCTTGTTTTTTCTAAGGATTCAAGCCTGCTTTCACTGTTTATTCTGTCAATGGTTATTTTATTGAAGTTCTTTTTTAAATCAAACAGAGTTTCAATGTAAACATAAAGGTTTTTTTCTTCGGTTATTGCGGTGTTGTATTTGGAGGAAACCTCTTCTAATTTTTGATAGCTTGAATCAAGAAGGATAACGTGCCTTTTTTTCTCTTCTTCAAGATACTTTAATTTGAATTCGTTTTCATCCCTCGTTTGTTTGTGCTGCAAGGCTATGTAAGAACGGATAACGGAATTTACTATTTCTTCAATTCCATCAGGATTTCTTGATGTCGTTGTAATGTTTATTAACTTCGTTTCCCTTTGCTGCTCTACTTTCAGTTTTAAGGATAATCTGTCCATCGCAAGTTTTAAAGATTCATTGGGTTGTTTCCAGACAAATCCCTTGCTTTC
>JADZEA010000107.1 GCA_020850775.1 bacterium | reverse complement strand
GGGTTGAAGACCAAATCGTTAATTTTCCGTCAGGACCAAAATCAGCGACTGCACCGTGAGTTTCCAAAGGTGCGTGAGTGTTTGCTTCAAAGTAATAATTTTCCTCCAAAACTAAGTCTGCTTCTTCGAAACCTTTGTCAACGTGTCCAAAATCAAGGTTAATTTGTTTTGCGATGTTGTTGGTTCGTCGCGGATTTTCGTGAAGTTTTGGCAAATCCTCCCGTAAAGCGTCTTCAATTGAAAGAACGGGTTTCAGGATTTCGTACTCAACCTCAATCAAATGAATTGCTTCTTCCGCAGTTGCTTCGTCAACAGCTGCGACAGCTGCAACTTCGTCTCCGATGTAGCGAACTTTATCAATTGCAAGAACTGTTTCGTCTTGTGAAGAAGGTAAAACTCCGTAATTAACTGTCAGTTCAGAACCAACCATTACAGCTAAAACGCCTTCAAGTTTTTCGGCTTTAGAAGTATCAATTTTGAGGATTTTTGCATGAGGATGCGGACTTCTCAGGATTTTTCCGTAAGCCATTCTTGGCAGTTTGATGTCGTCAACGTAAACTGCGTGACCAGTAACTTTATCCATTCCTTCAATTTTGGGAAGGCGTTTTCCAATAACTGAAAATTTTTTCATTTTACTTTCCATTCTTAAGTTTTTAAAGTTAACCCCAAAAAAACGAGTTAGTTTCTAACTTTTCAAACGAAAATTTAACACAAGTTAGACTAAAAAAAAAGTTTTAGTTTGTTTTAAAAAAATGTGAAGAAAACAAAACTCTCACGGGCAAATTTTAACTCAATTCCACAATGATTTTCACAATTTTTTCAGTTGCGTCAGGGTTTCCAAGTTTTTTACTGTTTTGAGCCATTTTTTGCAGGATTTCAGGTTGTTCAAACAAAACTTTTATTTTTTCTAAAAGCATTTTCCCGTTTAGTTCTTTGTCTGAAATTAAAACTCCTGCCCCTTCATTTTCCAAAGTTCTTGCGTTAATTTCCTGGTGATTTTCTGAAGCAAAAGGAAATGGAATTTGGATTGTTGGAAGCCCGAGATTTGTAATTTCAGTAATTGTCATCGCTCCGCTTCTGCAAATCACAAGGTCAGCAACTTTGTAAGCAAGGTTCATTTCACGAACAAACTCAAAAATTTTCACTCTTTCGCCAAACTGAGAAAAAATTTGTTTGTAGTCTCTGTTTCCTGTTTGCCAAATCAGTTCAAAAGGTAAATTTTCCACATTTTGCAAAATTTCCGTCAAAGCTTTGTTGATTGAAGTTGCTCCCTGGCTTCCACCAAAAGCAAAAACTACTTTTTTGTTTTCTTCAATTTTAAAAAACTCCAGTGCTTGTTTTTTTGTAGCTTCCGCATTATTTTTTCTGTAGGGATTTCCTGTTAAAACGACGTTTGAAGTGCTTTTTAAGTATTTTTTACACTCACTGAAAGCGATGCAAACTTTCGTAACTTTATGAGCTACAAGTTTTGTCGTAACTCCCGGGAAAGCGTTTTCCTCAACGAGAACAGTTGGAATTTTTAACAAAGTTGCGCACCAAAGAACTGGTCCACAAACGTAACCACCAGTTCCAATTACAACATTTGGCTTAATTTTCAGCAAAATTTTTAGCGATTGAAAAATACTGACAAGCAGTTTCAATGGAAAAAGTAAATTTTTGAAAATCAGGTTTCGTTGAAAACCACTAATCCAAATTTTTAAAAGCGGAAAATTTGAATCAGGAACGACACGATTTTCAATTCCTTTGGAAGTTCCGACGAAGTAAATTTTTGAGTTTTCTCTGAGATTTTCCGCAAGTGCAATTGCAGGAATTACGTGTCCACCTGTTCCACCTGCTGCAAAAAGATAAGTTTTCAATTTTAATCCCTGTAAATTTTGGCTAAATTTAATTTGGAAATTAAACTTTGCAAAGGTAAAGTCTTAACCAACTTCAAAATAAATAATTAATTTTTGCTAAAATTAACTTTTGAGGCAAAAAGTGTTTCACTTAAATTTTTTATGGACGTAAATTCCTATTGCGTTCTTCTAAATCTAAATGCTTGTTTGGAGAGAAAATGAATAAAAAACTTATTAGCTTACTTCTTGTGTGTTTTATTTTGCAATATTTTCACAACCTGAATTCTCAAATCCTTGAAGAAAAAGGAAACAATGATTACTTTGCTTCAAACGTTCACTCTGGCAACAAAGCCACAACAAAATTCTACAATAATGGTCTTGTTGGGAGAAACAGGGGTGAAGGTCTTGAAGTTTCAGGAATTTGGCCTTCCGGAACTCCTGATTCCTACTTTGGAGACGTTGCTCCTGTAATTGGAGTTGAGTACAAAACTGTTGAAGGGCAAAAGAAAATAAACGTTCCCGTTCCAAAAGGACCAAGGATTGGTTCGTATCCCGTTGCTGGTTTTGCTCCGCTAAAAAGCTATTTAAATTCTTCAAAACCTGACAGCATTCGCATTTCAATGAGTCATTTACCACAAACTTATCCAAACAAACCTTGGCCAGACCAACCAACCTGGGTTGACGAAAATGGGAAAACTCTTTGGAATGGTTTTTTTGGCAGAGACGTAAAAAATGCTGACCAGGAATCTTACTTTGTTTTTGATGACAATCTTGATTTCAGACCAAATTCCACTCAAGTTGTTGTCAATGGCGACAGTGTTTCAGAGTACTTACCAAATCCTGCCGAAGACCCAACACGTGAAGGACTTGGAGTTTTAGTTCGTGCAAGAGGGCTTCAATGGGCGCAAAGGCTTGCTCAGGACAACATTTTTTGGCTTTACGAAGTTACAAACACTTCCGAACACGATTGGGAACGAACAGCTTTCGGAATGGTTGTTGGAACTCTTGTTGGTAGCGAAGGAGATTCAAACGATGATTTTGCAAATTTTATACTTGGAGAGGAAATCACTTACTCCGAAGACAGAGACGATAAAACTAATGCTCAATGGGTAAACGTAAGTGCAACGAGAAAAATTGGAGTTGTTGGTTACGCTTTTTTGGAAGCACCTGGAAATTCTGTTGATGGAATTGATAACGATGGGGATAGTGAAAGCTCTGATACTCCTTTGTTTACTTTTGCAGACGTTGACACAACAAATTTTGGTTATCACGCAATTGGTGACGGAGCAAACAAAATTATTTTAATTACCCAGCAAGGTAGCGGACAAACTAAAAAATTAATGCGAAATGTTTTTGAACTAACAGACACAACAAACGTCGTTTCACAAGGAAAAACCTACACCGTTTACCCGCAAATGCTTGTTGGAGAAATTCTAAATGACCAAATTGACAATGATTTTGATGGATTGATTGACGAATCTTTTGAGCTAAACTACGATAAAAGAATTATTAGCGGAAAAAACCCTTCAAAATTTATCAACTATTTTTCAGGAGCAGGACTTGGCGACCCTTTGGTTGATGAAAGAAGAGACGACGAACTTGATAACGATAACGACTGGACTTCTGACGACGATGTTGGTGCTGACGGACTTGGACCTGCTGACCCAGGTTATCCGGGAAGCGACGAAGGTGAAAATGACGGCGTTCCAACAATTGGCGAACCTCACTTTGATAAAACTGACATCACGGAATCCGACCAGATTGGCTTAACAAGTTTTGACCTTTTTAAGGCAAACGAGATTGCGATGTCTCAAAAAGACCTTTTGTGGCAAGCGATGAGTCCTGGATTTTTTGATAAAAACGTAAACATTGCTGACGACTGGGATTTTCTTTACGGAGCAGGTTACGCACCGCTTGACGCAAAAAAGATTAACAGGTTTTCTGTTTCCCTGCTTTACGGAGAAAATCAGGACGACATCCGAAGGAACAAAGACATTGTCCAAAAAATTTACGATGAAAATTATCGTTTTGCACAAGCTCCTTTAAAACCAACACTTTGGGCTTACGCAGGCAACGGAAAAGTTACGCTTTTTTGGGACAGAGTTGCGGAGGAATCCTACGACACATTTTTTAAAGTTAATGATTTTGAAGGTTACAGACTTTACCGTTCAACTGACCCGAATTTCAGGGATATTTTTACGGGAACAGACGCTTTTGGAACAAAAACTTTCAACATTCCAATTGCTCAGTGGGATTTGAACAACTCAATCAGCGGTGCTTCTCCTTACGTTGACGATAACGGAACAGGATTTTTCCTTGGCAAAAACACGGGATTAACCCATTCTTTTGTTGATTCCGGGCTTGTAAACGGAGTTACTTACTACTACGCGATTACTGCTTACGACATCGGCGGAGAAATTGAAGGGCTTGTAATTCCTCCAACTGAAAATTCAATTTCAATCAGTGCAATTGACGGAAAAATAATTTCGCTTGATAAAAACACGGTCGTTGTAACTCCGACTCAACCAAATCCAGGATTTATTGAAGCAGAAGTTGGTGAAATTAAACACGTCAGAGGAACTTCGTCAGCGGAAGTTGTCGCAAAAGTTCTGAACAGTTCAGACTACAGAGAACCGCGAAAGTACAGGTTTGAGTTTTACTCACAGGAATCGGATGGAATTGACAACGACAACGACTGGAAAAGGTGGACAGATTTAAATGGAAACAAAGTTTACGATTTTGGGATTGATTTTGCAAACGATGACATTGGAGCAGACGGAGATTCATTAGTTTTTGACGCTGACGGAACGCAGGGAAACGGAAAACCTGACGCAGGAATTAAAGGAAGTACGACTCAAAAAGGTGAACTTCACATTGACCAAAATGACCCTGAAGAGTTTACTTTGACAACTTTTTACCAAACTTCGGCGTTTTCAGTTTACGAAATAAAAAACAGCACAACAGACACTTTGGTTTTTAAAGACACAGACGTTCCAAATATTTTAGAGAACTCGGAAAACAAAGTTAATTTTTACAACGGGCTTGAATTTTTCGTGAGAAATCCTGCTAAAGTTGATTTTGACCCTGTTGGTTCTTCGTGGAATTTTCCTGAGGATTCGACGACAACTCCAATTGGAGCTGCTCTGTTCAACAGTGGTTCATTGGTTGGAACGAGCCTTTCTTACGATTACGAAATTGAGTTTGGACTGATTGACACTTCAGTAACTTTTGGTTCAGCGCTTTCAAAAGTTGTCAATTTTAAGGTTAGAAACATTGATTTGAACAAGGACGCAACTTTTGTTTTTGTTGATGCAAACCCTGACGCAAACGAAAATCCAAAAGGTTTTTTAAACAATGACAAAATTATTATCCGCGACATTAATCCGGTAGATGGGCAGGAAGTTTTTTCGTGGGTTTTTACTTCTTACTACAATTCTGTAAAACATCAGTTACCAAAAGCAGGTGAAATTTGGACTTTCAAAACGAAAAAGCCTTTGCACGGCGGAGAAGCAAACGTCAGAGCTGATGTTGGGGATGTTTACGAGATTTCAGTTGAAGCCTCAAAAACTGATTTGGAGATTGCAAAAAACAGTCTTGACAAGATTAAAGTTGTTCCAAATCCGTACGTTGCAAACAGTATTTTTGATAAACCACACATTGAAAAAAGTATTGGCAGAGAAAGAAGGATTCGTTTTATTCATCTTCCTTCAAGTTGCACAATCAGAATTTATTCAGTTGCAGGCGACCTTGTTCAGACACTTGAGCACAGTGGATTTAGTGAAGACGGAGACGAAGAGTGGAATTTACGGAACAAAAACAATCAGGACGTAGCTTTTGGGCTTTACTTTTTCCACGTTGACGCAGGAAATTTAGGGAAAACCAAAGGTAAATTTGCTTTAATCAAGTAAAGGAAAACAAACTATGAAAAAAAATTTACTTTCAATATTTTGTAGCTCAATGATTTGCAGTAGTTTAGCTTTTGGGCAAAGCAACACAGGAACAACTGCAGTTCAGTTTTTAAAAATTGACCCAAGTCCGAGAGCTGTTGGAATGGGCGGAGCTTTTTCTGCGATTTCTGACGATGCTTCTGCTCCTTACTGGAATGTTGCCGGGCTTGCTTCTTTTAAGAATTCGCAATTTCAACTTACAAAAATAAATTATTTGGTGGGAACAAACTTAGTTTACTTTTCGGGAGCGATTCCAATTGGTGATAAAGGTGTTCTTGGTGCTTCTGTTCAGACTTTTGATTCAGGTGAAATGGAAATTACAACTTACCAGGAGCAGGACGGAACAGGTGAAACATTTAAAGTAACTGATAGTGCAATTGGCATTAATTATGCGTACGCAGTAACGGACAAATTTCATTTTGGAACAACTGTAAAATACGTTCGCTCAAAGATTTCTTCTACAACTGCACAAGGTTTAGCTCTTGATTTTGGTGGAAAATTTACAACCGATGTCTTAAATTTGAGAATGGGGTTTGTAATTAATAACTTTGGAAGCAAAATGAAACTTGAGGGAAATGGATTAATTCGTGCTTACGATGAATATTCAAACTCAACGGGGAATGATGAATTTGTTCCTGTTCTTTTAAAAACTGATGAATTTGACCTGCCTTTGATGTTTAGATTTGGAATTGCAATTGACCCGATTAAAACAGAACTGAACAGATTAACTTTATCAACAGACGCTTTGCACCCAAACGACCAAAGTGAAAGTATTAATGTTGGAGCCGAGTATGGTTTCAGGGAAATATTTTTTGCGAGAATCGGTTACACTTCACTTTTCGAAAAAAATACAGAAAAAGGTTTAACATTTGGGTTTGGAGTGAAGTATAAAATTGGTCAAAATTTAAAATTTGCTTTAGATTATGCTTACAAGGATTTTGGGAGACTTTCTAACAATACTTTATGGAATGTTTCCCTGATTTTTTGAATTTAATTAACTTAATAACTTAAAACTAAGGAGTAGAAAATGAAATCTTTTCTAAGAACATTGGGAATTTCAATTATTGGAATTCTAAGCATTACGGCAGCTTCTTTTGCTGCAAGCGTTACCTTTTCAATTAACATGAACATTCAACAACAACTTGGTTTGTTTACTTTTGGAACCGATATGGTTGTTGCGAGGGGAAATTTCAATAATTGGACAGGAAACACCGAAGTTTGTACTGATTCAAACAACGATGGAATTTATGAAGGAACTTTTACGATTGACAACACAACTTTCCCAAACCTTGAGTACAAATTCGTGATGATTGTTGGTGGTACTGACAATTGGGAATCTGTTCCAAACAGAACTGCAGACATTGCAGCAGGTGGAACAATTGTGATTCCAACTGTTTACTTCAACGACCAGTCTTCAACAGGGCAAAATGCTGACATTACTTTTCAGGTAAACATGTCTGTTCAAACAGCTGTTGGAAATTTCAACCCTGCAAACGGAGATAAAATCGTTTTAAGAGGAACAATGAACGGTTGGGGAGGTTACGCTGACGAACTGATTGAGGACACTTTCAATCCCGGACACTACGCTTTTACAAAAACAATGAACGGAGTTCCCGGCTCAATCCCTGAGTACAAATTTGTTCACGCAGTTCCTGATAGTGCCGGTGGTTTTGTTGACAATTGGGAATCCGTAAACAACAGGACTTTTACTTTTACCGGAAGTAACTTAACTATCCCTGAAGTTTACTTCAATGATGTTGGACCAAACGACATCATTACTCAAAATGTTACTGTTTACTGGAGAGTAAACGTTGCTAATGCTATTGATTTTACAACCGGACAACCTTTCCCTGCAATTAATTCAGTTTACATTGCCGGATTCTTTAACAACTGGCCTTGGGATGCTTTTGACCCGCAAGACCAATTGAAAGATGATGGTGTTTTCCCTGATGCAACTGCTGGTGATAATATTTACACAGGAAGCCACACTTTCCCAACGGGTGCTGACAAAGTTCAATTTTACAAGTACAGCATTAACGGACCCGATAACGAAAACGGTTTTGCAATGAATCACCAGGTTACAATCAACGATGCCGCTTCAACTTATTGGCCTGCAATTGATAATTTTGGCGTTATTATTGACGTGAACGAAAATTCAAACCCCGGCGTGATTGAAACAAGTATTCTAACGAACAACTATCCTAACCCTTTCAACCCTTCTACAAATATTCAGTTTACTGCCAAAGAATCCGGGCTTACAAAAATCACAATCTACAACGCAGTTGGTCAGGAAATCAATGCTTTTGAACTTGGCAAAACTCAATCCGGAAGCGTTACCTGGAATGGAACAGATTTCAACAACAATCAAGTAGGTAGCGGTGTTTACTTCTACAAAGTTGCCGTTGGAAATTATTCTAAAGTTGCTAAAATGACTCTTGTAAAATAATTTTTGCAAACAACTTAACAAAAAAAGGCAGAGAGTTTTCTTTCTGCCTTTTTTGTTTTAACGTAAAAAAATACTTGACTTAAACTAAGCAAACAAACTACTTTGAAAAAAATTAAGGAGGAATTATGAACAGTTTACCACTAATTGAAGATGCAACAATTCAGGAATACTCGGAAGAAAAAGCCGGAAACTTACTTTTAGGTGCAGCAAGCCAATCGGAAAGAACACTTGTAAATTTACGTTTCATAAATCCAAACTTACTAAAATTTATTGAGTTTGAATGCTCACAAACAAGTGATTTGCACGAACTCGCAGTTGCCGTTTGTAAAATAATTGACCTTCAACTCAAAAAAGACAGAATCCGTTACAACCTTGGAAAAAATGAGTAGAGCAACTCTAATTTCTTTCGCAATTTCCAAGCCTGAAATTTTCAATGCAAAAAATTACCAATAGTTTTTATATTTATGCCAACTTATTGTTTACACAAAAAAGAAAGGCAATTTGTGAACAAAAAAACAGTCGTTGTAGCAATGAGCGGTGGAGTTGACAGTTCTGTTGCTGCTGTTTTGTTAAAAGAACAAGGTTACAACATTATTGGAATGACAATGAAACTTTGGAACTACGAAAAACTTGGAATTAACTTAAATCACGAATCCGGTTGTTGTTCGCTTGATTCAGTAAACGACGCAAGAAGCGTTTGTAATTCAATTGATTCTCCATTCTACGTCGTGAATTTTGCTAATGAATTCGACAAATCTGTAATCGGAAATTTTGTCAGCGAATACCTCAAAGGAAGAACTCCAAACCCTTGCGTAATGTGCAACACAACCATAAAATGGGATACTTTAGTCAAACGTGCAATGGAAATCGGAGCTGATTTTGTCGCAACAGGACACTACGCAAAAATTGGTTTTAATGAAAAGGAGAAACGCTACACTTTAAAACAAGGTTTTGATTTGACAAAAGACCAATCTTATGCTTTGTGGGGAGTTCAGCAAGAAAGCCTGAAACACACAATTTTACCTTTGGGCGAGCTAACAAAAACTGAAGTCAGAAAACTTGCAAGAAAACACGGAATTAAAACTGCTGAAAAACCCGAATCACAAGAAATCTGTTTCATTCCCGATAATGACTACGAAAAGTTTTTAAAAAAAGCTGTTCCGGAACTTGCTGAAACAGTAAAAGGCGGGAAAATCAAAAATTCACAAGGTGAAACCATCGGAACTCACAAAGGTTTTCCATTTTACACAATTGGGCAAAGAAGAGGAATTGGTTTAGGCGGAGGAGGAGAAATTGTTTACGTGAACAAAATTGACGCTGAAACCAACACAATTTTTGTTGGTGAAAACGACGAATTACTCGCAAAAGGCTTAGTTGCAAAAAACCCGAATTGGGTCTCCTGGAACGAAAAAACTGAACCTTTCAAAGCAATTGCAAAAATACGTTACAACAGCGAAGGAACACCAGCAACTGTTTTCCCGAAAGGTAAAACTTTAGAAGTGATTTTTGACGAACCGCAAAGGGCAATTACACCCGGACAATCGTTAGTTTTGTACGACTACGACGAAGTAATTGCAGGAGCTTTTATTGAAAATCAAATTGTCAATTAAATTTTTCAGGTAAAAAATGCCAAGAAAATTCACAGTCCCAAAAATTCAGGAACTAAAAGACAAGGGCGAAAAAATCTCCGTTTTAACTGCTTACGATTTTATCACAGCAAAATTGCTTGACGAAGTTGGAATTGAAATGATTTTAGTTGGTGATTCTCTCGGAATGGTTTTTGGCGGAGAAATTACGACCTTGAAAGTTACCTTTGAAGAAATGCTTTACCACTGTAAAATCGTTTCTAAAGCTACTGAAAATGCTTTAGTGATTGGCGATATGCCTTTTTTAACTTACCACACAACGGAAAAAGCACTTGAAAATTGTGGAAATCTTGTAAAAAATGCCGGAGTTCACGCCGTAAAACTTGAAGGCGGAAAATGGCTTACGGAAACCATCGAAAGACTTGTAGAAATTGGAATTCCTGTAATTGGTCATCTTGGATTAACACCACAATCAATTAATAAATTTGGAAGCTACGGACTTCGTGCAAAAAATGAAGCAGAAGCACAAAAACTAAAAGAAGATGCTTTAGCTTTACAAGAAGCAGGAGTTTTTGCAATTGTGTTAGAGAAAATACCTTCAAAACTTGCAAAAGAAGTTACTGAAAGCCTGAAAATTCCAACAATTGGAATTGGGGCAGGAAACTTTTGCAGTGGACAGGTTCTCGTTACACAAGATATTCTTGGTTTGTTTGATGAATTTCACCCAAAGTTTGTAAGACGTTACGCAGAAATTGGCAAAGAAATAAAAAGAGCTGTTTCACAATTTCGCAACGAAGTAAA
Source organism: bacterium (assembly GCA_020850775.1). Taxonomy (GTDB): domain Bacteria; phylum CLD3; class CLD3; order CLD3; family CLD3; genus JADZEA01. The sequence continues at coordinate 16,587 of JADZEA010000107.1, read as the reverse complement.
AACGGGAGATTTTCCAAACAAAGATGAAAGTTACTAACAAAATTCAGGTAAAAAACCAATGACAAAAAAAAATATTAAAGGTTTGTTTTTAATTATTTTAACATTTTTTTTCTCTTGTTCGCCAAACGCAATTTACAAACACGGTTTAGAAACTAACGAAGCCTTAACTGAAAATCCGGAAATCAAAACAAAACAATGGGAAGTTTTACAAACTGGTTTTGCTTCTTTTTACGCGAACAAGTTTGAAGGCAGAAAAACTGCAAACGGTGAAATTTTCAGGCAAACAAAATTGACCGCAGCACACAAAGACTTACCTTTTGGAACTGTAGTAAAAGTTACAAACCTTGAAAACGGAAAATTTGTTGTCGTAAAAATTAACGACAGGTTTGTTCCGAAGAAAAAACGTTGCATTGATTTAACTAAAGCGGCAGCCAAAGAACTTGGTTTTATTGAAAAAGGCATTGCGAAAGTTAATCTTGAAATTTTGCGGTAATTTTTTCAGATTTTCAATGAAAAAACAAGTGAGTGCTTCACTTTTACACAGAAAAATTGGTAACAATTTTTCACAAGTTTTTTCGCAAAGATTGGATTAAATTTCAGTTAGTTTTTTAGCAGGAAAAATCTATTAATGTTTGACAAAAATTGGAATGACCTTTTAACAACAGATTTTGAAAAATTAACTGAAGTTTTTACGAAACCATCCTTCCAAACGGAAAAACTCAAAGAAGGCGAAAGAAGAGTTGTAAGCATTTTGTTTGCAGACGTGATGGGATTTACTTCTTTGAGCGAAAAACTTGATTCCGAGCAGGTTTACACGATTTTAGACAACACGCTAAAAATCTTTACAAACTCAATTGAAAAATATTCTGGTTACGTTGACAAGTACGAAGGCGATTGTGTTTTTGCTCTTTTTGGTGCGAAAAATGCGACAGAAGGCGATACTGAAAGAGCAATCAGTGCCGGACTTGAAATGCTTTCCAAACTTGAGCAAATCAATGCTTTCCTGCAAAAAAACCCAAACTTGCAAAATGTTTCACTTGGAGTCAGAATTGGAATTCACGCAGGACTTGTAACCACAGGAAAAATTGAAAAAGAAAACAATTTCACAGTTTTTGGCGATTCAATAGAACTCACAAAAAAATTGGAAACAAACGCTCCTGTTGGAAAAATCCTGCTCACGGCAGAAACTAAAAAACTTGTGGAGGATGAATTTGAGTTTGAGAAATTCAACAAAATTTCAGTAAAGGAAAAAGCCTTTGATTGCTACACTGTTGCCGGTTTTAGCAAAAATTTTGGTAAAAAATGGCAAAGAATTCTTAGTGCAAACAGAACAGAATTTATCGGCAGAAAAGATGAATTAGAATTACTTGATACAAAATTTGAGCTTGTAAAAAATAGAATTGGAGTTTTAGAAAACCAAAAAACTATTGCACTTGGAATTAAAGGTCCGGCAGGAATCGGTAAAACGAGGTTTGTTTACGAGTTTTTCAAGAATAAATTTTCAAAAACAAACTTACAAAACCTGACTTTAAAAGGAAGTCCTCATCCTTACTTAAAAGAACCTTACGGAATTTGGATTTCAGTTCTAAAAAAATATTACAAAATTTTTGAGTTTGAGGAAGAAAAAACAATAAAAAGCAAATTCTCAAACAGTTCTCAGGAGCTTTTAAGTTTTATTAAAAGTGAAGAAGACAAACAAAATTTTTCAGAGGCTTTACTTTTTCTTGGAACTTTGCTTGGAATCCGTGAGAACACTTTAAAAATCAAGAATTTAACTCCCGAAATTTTACAATCAAAAATCAATTTCTCAATAAAATATTTTGTTGAAGCGGTCTCAGAAAAAGTCAATAGTTTTGGTTTTCCACTAACGATTGACCTTGACGACTTACAAAAAATGGACAACAGTTCGCAAAATTGCCTTGATTTCCTTGTCAAAACTCTAAACTTTGACACAATCAAACGCAAGGAAAAACTAAAACAAATCTTCTTTATTTTTCAGTACCGAAACGATTACGAAACACCCAAAAAAACTTTTTCAGAACTTGATTTTACGGAATTAGCTTTAAACTCATTCACCAAAAAAGTGTCTGAAGAGTTTTTAAAAATGAAAATTGGTAACGCAAACCTTCCAAAATCAATTCTTGACGATGTTTTGGAAAAAGCAAGTGGGAACCCTTTTTATCTTGAGGAATGGACAAACCATTTGCTTGAGACTGTAAAAATTAAAGGTGTAAACGAAAATAATGAGTTGATTTTTAATGATTTAGAAATTGCAATTCCACAAAATATTAACAGCTTAATTCTTTCAAGACTTGACAGGCTTGAACAAAATGAAAAACTTTTGCTTCAAAAAGGAAGTGTGATTGGTTCAAATTTTTCAGGTAAAATTTTAGAAAAGGTTGAAAAACGATTTGAACAAAACATAAACATTGGAAAAGAGCTAAAAAGTTTGATTTCCAAAGAATGGCTCACGGAAACGACTGCAGAAACGGATAATTATTACACTTTCTATCAATTGCTTGCTCAAAATGTTACTTACTCTACTTTACTGCTTCACAACAGAAAAATTTTACATAAAATCATTGCTGAAATCTTGGAAAATGAGTTCTCTGAAAATTATCAGGCAATCTTTGAACACTACAAAAAAACGGATATTTTAGACAAGAAAATTGAGTTTGGCAAAAAAACGGCTGACAAACTACGAAAATCTTACGAAAACATTGAGGCAATTAAAATTTATGACGAGCTTGAAAAAATCTGCTCTTTACAAGATGATTTAATTTCTGTTTTGTTTGGAAAAGGCGAAGCACAACGCGACATTGGAAAGTGGAACGAAGCAGAAATAAGTTTTGGAAAAGCACTTGAAATTATTGAAAATCTTGATTTTGAGAATACAGGTAAAAGATTATTTTTGGCTCAGGTGCAAAATTTTTTAGCTGAAATTTTCCGTTTCAAAGGCGATTACGAAAAATCACTTGAGTTCCTGGAAAAATCAGAAAAACTTTTTCAACAACTTCGCGATAAAAAGGAACTCACAGTGGTTTACGCAAACTTTGGCAATGTTTACAACAAAAAAGGCGATTTTGAACTGGCGAAAGAATACCTTGCAAAATCACTTGAGCTTTCAAAAGACATCGGTGATTACTTCAAAGTTGCAAAGTGCTACCTTGCGATTGGAAACAACTGCTTTTTTGAGCAAGACTACTCTCAAGCGATGGAATTTTACCAAAAATTGCTTACAGTTTCCAAAATGATTTCGGATAAAAAAGGTGTTTCGCTTGCACTTGGAAACATTGGAATAATTTTTCACCAGCTTGGCGACTACCCAAAAGCAATGGAATTTTACCTTGAAAAGAAAAAACTTGCTTCCGAACTTGGCGACAAACTTGGAATCGCTTTGGTAAACGGAAACATCGCTTACTTGCACATTTTATCGGGTGATTTTGAGAAAGCACTTGAGCAATCCGAAAAAAACCTTCTGCTTTTTCAGGAACTTGAGGATAAACTTGGGATTGCACTCACTTTCGGAAACATTGCAAACGTTATGAAAATTCAAAAAAATTTCCTGAACGCTCAAAATTACTACGAAAAAAGCCTGAAAATTTTTACTGAGCTTGGGGCAAAGTACTACTTGGCTGAATTTGATTTTGAATTTGCTGAATTTTATTTTTTAACACAAAATTTTGAAGAAGCACAAAAATTCTGCAAAGAAGCGTTAGAAATTTCCATAAAATCAAACAACCACGAAATTATTGGTAAAGCAGAATTGCTTCGGTTAAAAATAAACTTTGCTCAAGGTTTTGAGCGGGAAAAGCAAGTTGAAGAGGTTCAAAAAATGCTTGAAAAAACTACAGACGAAAACGAAATTGCCCTGCTAAACTATGAAATTTTAAAGATGGAACTTTCACTCTTTGAAAATGACCAAAAAACTATTCCTGAAAGAAAACAAAAAACTCTTTCACTTTACAAAAAACTCTTTAAACAAACTCCTAAAATAGATTTTAAAAGTAAAATTGAAGAATTGGAAAAATTCTAATTTTATCCCTGAAAAACAGCAGGAGAAGGTTTGTTAAACTCATTAATTCCTCTCAAAGCGTGAAACAAAAACGTTAAACTTGTCCAAGCCACTACAAGCCAAAAACCAAAAAGAAAATCATTCACCAAAAAACCAAAAACCAAAAGCCAAAAACAAGTGTTCCTTCTCGCTCCAATCTTACGAAACCAACAATCAATTTTTCTGTAATCGTGAAGCTCAGCTTTATGCCTTTTTTTGAACAAACCTAACACAATTCTATCCGCGTAGTAAACAACTTGAAGCAAAATTATGCCGTTTAAAAGCATTGGATTTGGGTTTTTCTCGTAAAAATGCCAACCAATCGCAAAATACCAAAATGAAAGGTAAACAATGTCTGAAACGTGGTCAAGCAAATCTCCACCTTGAGAAGTCCGGAAAGTCAGCCTCGCAAGTTTGCCGTCAACTCCATCCAAAATTCCCATCACAAAAGCAAAAAACAAAGCAATTCCAAAGTAACCGTAGTAAAAAACAGGCGTCAAACCAAAAGCAATTGAAATGCTCAGGTAAGTGATTTGGTTTGGCGTGATTTTGGTCTTTGCAGCAATTTTTGTAAGAAAAAACTCAAACGGCGGATGAATAATTTGTGCCGGTAAATCATTCACTCCTTTTTGAACAGAATTTTTTAAAATATCGCTTCCCGTTTCCAAATCCTTCTCATTTTCTACCAAAACACACTTCCAAACAAGGTGCTTCCTCAGTTTCGCAATGTAAGTGTCTTGTTTTTCAAAGTCTAAAAATTCCGTTTCCGAAAATTTGGAAAGCTCACTTAAATCTTTAACCTTATTTTTTACTTCCAAAAGTAAAATGTTTGAACTTGATTTAAGGTTGAAAAATTGTTTTTGTAAAAGTTCAAAAATTCTAAAATCAAAAACAGCGTTTCCTTGAAGCAAAAACACTTTTTCAAAATTTTCAAAGTTCCCTTCAAACGTCTTTTGGATTTTTACAGGCTTGTGAAGCTCACGAAAAAACAACTCCTTTTCTGTAAAATCTGAAATAATTAAAACGTCCAAAAAACCTTTGCCTTGAAGCGAAAGAACAATTCTTTCAGTCAAAGTCAAACCCCAAAGCCTCGTTTTTGCAAAGTCTGAACTCGCGTCAACCACAAACAAAGTTTTCATTTTTTGCCTTCTAATTTTTCAATTCTTGCTTTTAATTCCAAAATTTCTTCCCTGAAAACTTCAATTTCATTTTCTTTTAAAGTTTCTCCTCTTAGCTTCTTTAATGAGTTTTTTGCTGCACTTCTGATTGTTGAATCAATTCCCTCACTTGCTAAAAACTCTAATTTTTCGGTTGCCTCAGCAATTTTTAACTCTCCACAAAACTCAATTGCATCTTGTTTTACATAAAAATTCGGATCTTCCAAAAGACTTTGCACTTTCCCGCTAATTTTTTCTTTTTTGCTTTCATCACCGTAAAAACTTACTAAAGTTTTCAAAGCAGCAGACCTGAACCTCGAAGAATTTTTGCTTGAGTAATCAACTTGTTCAAAGCAAAAATTGAAAATTGAGTCCGTTTTCACTTCTTCAAAAAGGTTAAAAATTGTCCTTGCAAGCCTTTCTTTCGGACTTTCTTTGGAAAGTTGTGAGAAAAGAAAATCTGTGCAATTTTCCTGTTCAAACTCAAAAAACGTTCTTAGTGCCTGCACTTTAACTTTAACGTTTGGATGATTTAGGCTCAAATCCTTGCAAAAATCAATGTTTTCCTGTGTTTTGTAGTTCTTCAAGTTCTCCAAAAGTTGGATTTTAACGTCTTCAAAAGGCTCTTTTTCAAAAAGCTCCTTGATTTTTTTGTCCTTAAAAACAGAATTTTCCAAACTTTTCGCGATAAAAAACCTCGTTCCCGAAGAAATTTCCGTTTCAAACTGTTCAAGTAAAATTTCACAAACCATTTTTTCGGAACTAAACTTAGAGAGTTTTTGCGCTGCCAAACTTCTGTCGGCACTTTGGTTCGCATTTTTTAGCTGGTAAATCAATTCATCTTTTGACTGGTCAAAATCAAGTTTTTTCAGCGTTTGCTGTCCGACGTCAAAAATTACTGTTTCAGGTTGTTTCGGAACTTGGAAAACAAAGGTTTTTTCTTGCGAACCGATGTCCAAAACGAAGATTTTTTGCTCGTTTCCCAAATCAACAAGAACTTGAACCGGCACTCTGAAAACTGGCGTTTTGTTCTCAAGTTTTTGAGTTTGCAAAACCGTTAAAGACAAGTTTTTTGTGTTTTTATTCCACTTGTAAGAAACCTTAAATTCAGGAAATCCTGCCGAGTAAACCCAATCCTCAAAAAACCAATCAAGGTTTTTTCCCGTTGTTTCTTCAATTGCAATTTTCAGGTCGTTTGTCTCAACCGCTTGAAATTTATGCTTTTGCAGGAAATATTTTATTGAAGTAAAAAAATCTTCGTCGCCAAGAATATTTCGTAAAACCTGGATAACAAGCGAGCCTTTTTCGTAGGAATGAGCGTCAAAAAGCAAATCAATTTCATCGTAATCACGTGTAAAAATTGGTCTTCTGTAATCCAAATCTTCGCCAAAATAAGTTTGTGCCTGCCCAAACTGGTAGTAATCTGCAAAGTCTTTTCCGTACTCATTTTCAAGGTAAAGGTATTCAAAGTAAGTAGCAAAACCTTCGTTTAACCAACTATTTCCCCAATCTTTACAAGTTACAAGGTTGCCAAACCATTGGTGTGCAATTTCGTGAGCAATCAAAAGTTCAGCGTCAAGTGAGTCAAACTCCGCAATTTCATCGGTGTAAGTGATTGCACTTGTGTTTTCCATTCCTCCTGCAATAAAATCAGGAACAATATTTTGGCTGAGTTTGTCAAAAGGATAATCCGTTCCTGTAAGGTTTTCGAAAAGTTTGAGTATTTTTTTGGTTTTAGTAAAAATGCCTTTTAACTTTGTTCTAAGGTCTTTTTGGCTCCAATACTCAATGTCTTTTCCTTTAAATTCTCCATCGGAAAACTTTTCAATTTCACCTGCAACAAACGAAACAAGGTATGAAACGTGAGGTTGTTTTTGCGAAAAATGGTAAATTGACTTACCATTTTTATCAGTTTTGGAAAGCAAAATCCCGTTTGAAACAGCTTTAAATTTTTGCGGGATTGTCAAAATGAGTTCAGTTGTGGCTTTTTCGTTTGGATAATCAAAGCACGGAAACCAAAAATGGTTATTTTCGTCTTCACCTTGCGTCCAAAGGATTGTCGGCTTTTCTGCCATAACAGAATCAGGTAAAACCCAAAAAATGCCTCTGTCAGGAGTTGCAGAGTAGGAAATTTCAATTGTGAGCGAGTTTTGATTTTGTAAATTTTGTGGAATTTCAATTGCGACTTGCTTTTGAGTTTTACTAAAAGTGGCAATTTGATTAGCAACTTTAACTTCTGAAAAATCCATAGTTTCAGCGTCAAGGTAAAGAGTTTCAGGAAAGTGAATGAATTTTTGGAGTGTTAAAGTTGTTTTTCCAGTCAAAAAATTTTCAGTAAAACTTGGTTCAACTTCAATTTTAATGTGTGTGATGTCAGCTTGCCTCTCTTTTGGGTATTTCATTTCCGCAAAAGCAGAGTTAAAAGCGAGTGAAAAGCTTAGAATTGTGTAAATTTTCAGGTTCATTTTGTTCTCTTGAAAAATAGGAAGTAATTTAACTTGTGAAAACAAAAAAGCCGATAAAATTTATCGGCTTTTTTAAAAACAGAAAATCAAAGTTTTCTAAGCGTTTGCAGGCTCTTCAATAGTTTGCTGTTCGGTGTCAACAATATTTTCTGAAACTGTGCCAATTTTTTCCTTGTCAACGAACTCAAACAAAGCAACTTTTGCTCCGTCAGGTCTGTGTCCAAGTTTCAAAATTCTGGTGTAACCGCCTTTTCTATCGGCGTAAACAGGAGCAATTTCATCAAAAAGTGTTTTAACAATTTCTCTGCTGTGCAAAATTTGGAAAACTTGACGCCTTGAGTGAACATCACCTTTTTTAGCGAAAGTGACCATTTTTTCAGCGAGTCTGCTTGCTTCTTTTGCTTTAGGAAGAGTTGTTTTAATTCTTTTGTGCAGAATTAGTTCACGAACAAGATTTGAAAGTAAAGCCTTTCTGTGTTCTGAGTCTCTGCCTAATTTTTTTTTATCTACTCTGTGCCTCATTTTACAAATTCCTTAAAATTTCTTTTCATCTTTTAGGTACTTAGTAACATCGAAACCAAAACTTAATCCTCTTTCTTCGAGCAATTGAGAAAGTTCGGAAAGAGATTTTTTTCCAAAGTTTCTGAATTTAAGCATTTCGCTTTCTTCCATATTAACAAGCTCTGCGATAGTTCTGATGTTTGCATTTTTTAAACAGTTGTAAGAGCGAACAGAAAGTTCTAACTCATCGATACTTTTTTGAAGTTCTCTTGAAATTCTTATGTCTTCTTCATTTATTTCTTCTTTTTCATCTTCTTCCGGCTCAATGTCAAAGTTGATAAAAATTTGAACGTGTTCCTGCAAAATTCTCCCTGCGTGAGTTAGAGCGTCGTCAGGAATTACACTTCCGTCAGTATTTACTTCAAGTGTTAGTTTTTCGTAAGTTCCTTCTGCTCCGATGATTGTGTCCACGAAAAAATTAACTTTGGTAACCGGAGTAAAAATTGAATCTATTGGAATAGTTCCGATAGGTTGGTCTTCTTGCTTGTTTTCTTCAGCAGGAACGTAACCTCTTCCTGTTCCGATTTTTAGTTCAATTCTAAAATCTGCTTCTTTGTTCAAAGTAGCAATGTGTTTACCAGGGTTTAAAACTTCAAAATCCACAGAAGCCTTTTGAATGTCTAAAGCAGTAAAGTTACCTGGTCCTTTTAAATCAATAATAACTTTATCAAGTTTTTTATTAATCAACTTAAAACGAACTTCCTTCAAATTAAGGATAACTTCTGCAACATCTTCAAGGACACCTGGAATAGTAGAAAACTCGTGGTAAATGTTTTCAATTCTGATACTGGTGATTGCAACGCCTTTTAAAGACGAAAGCAAAACACGTCTGAAAGCATTACCGATTGTTACTCCATAACCTGTTGATAATGGAGAAACTATAAATCTTCCAAAGGTAGAAGAATAAGATTCTTCGTCTAATTGAACTCCCTTTGGCATTATAAAATTTGATACACTCATTAAATCTCTATTCCTTTTTTAGTTTTAAAGTTTGACTACTTAGAATAAAGCTCAACAATAAGGTTTTCATTAACATTAACAGGAATTTCTTCTCTGCTTGGGTTATCAAGGAAAGTTCCTGCCAAGTTTGCTTTATCAACATCAAGCCAAGAATAAACCGATTTTTGCTTAGCTTTTTTAAGCCCAAGATGGATTACTTCCATTTTCTTGGATGCTTCGCGCACATTAATTGTATCGCCTTTTCCAAGCAAATAAGAAGGAATATTTACCACTTTGCCATTAATTGTAAAGTGTTTATGAGTGATTAGCTGACGTGCTGCTGCCCTTGATGCTGCAAAGCCCATTCTATAAATTACGTTATCAAAACGTGATTCTAATTTTTGCAAAAGAACTTCTCCCGTAACACCTTTTTCGTGGTGAGCTTTTTCAAAATAAGTTCTGAATTGTTTTTCAAGAAGCCCATAAATTCTTTTACACTTTTGTTTTTCCCGTAACTGAGAACCGTAATCAGAAGGTCTTGAACGTCTTGACTTTCCGTGTTGTCCCGGTGGAAAATTTCTTGAATCTATCGGACACTTGCCTGAAGAACATTTTGCTCCTTTTAAAAAGAGTTTTTCGCCTTCTCTTCTGCACATTTTACAAACTGCATCTGTGTATCTTGCCATTTTTTAGTTTTTCTCCGAAAATTTACGTTTAGACTCTTCTACGCTTTGGTGGACGGCAACCGTTGTGTGGAATAGGAGTAACATCTTTAATTAATGTAACTTCCAATCCCGTAGCCTGAATCGAACGAATTGCTGATTCACGGCCTGCACCAGGTCCTTTGACCATAACTTCAACTTTTTTTAGTCCTAAATCCATAGCTTCTTTTGCTGCTGATTCAGCCGCTAATTGCGCTGCAAAAGGAGTATTTTTTCTTGAACCTTTAAAGCCAACTTTTCCCGCAGAAGCCCAACTAATTAGATTTCCATAAACATCTGTAAGAGAAATAATTGTATTGTTGAATGTAGCTTTAATGTGAACTACACCATTTGCTTCAACACGTTCTTTCTTCTTTACTTTTTTCCTCTTTTTAGGAGTTGCCAAATTTAACCTCCAACTAAACTTTTTTATTAACTAATAATTTAAAAATTAAGAATCAAGTTCTTAATTCTCAATTTTTACTTAGTAGCTTTTTTCTTGTTAGCCACTGTACGTCTCTTACCCTTGCGAGTTCTTGAGTTATTTTTTGTGTTTTGTCCACGTACAGGTAAACCTCTTCTGTGTCTTAAACCACGATAAGAATTAATGTCCATAAGTCTTTTGATATTAAGAGCAGTTTCTGTTCTTAAAGCACCTTCAACTCTGTATTCGTCATTAATAACTGTACGAATTCGCAAAATTTCATCTTCACTCAAATCTTTAACTCTAACGCTCTCATTAACACCAGCTTTATTCAAGATTCGTGTTGACAAAGTTTTTCCAATTCCAAAAATATAAGTCAAACCAATAATGACTCTTTTGTCATTTGGTAAATCTACTCCAGCGATACGTGCCAAGTTACAACCTCCTAAAATTAACCTTGTCTTTGTTTATGTTTTGGGTTGATGCAGATAACTCTGACAATGCCTTCACGTTTGATTACTTTGCATTTATCACAAATTTTCTTAACTGAAGCTCTTACTTTCATTTCTGCTTCCTTAAATTAAATTAATTACTTGTAACGATAAGTTATTCTTCCCTTTGTCAAATCGTAGGGAGAAATATCAATTTTTACTTTATCTCCAGGTAAAATCTTGATAAAGTGCATTCGCATTTTACCTGAAATGTGAGCAACAATTTGGTGCTTATTCTCTAATTCAACAATAAAATTAGCATTTGGTAAAGTTTCCTTTATGATTCCATCAACTTGAATTGTTTTTTCTTTTGCCAATTTTTTAGCCTTTTAACAGATTTAAAATATCTTTGTTGACTTCTTCAATAGGTTTTACCCCATCAACACTCAAAAGAAGTTTGTTATTTTTATAAAATTCAATTAGCGGAAAAGTATTTTTTTCATACTCTGAATTTCTTTTAAAAACAACTTCTTCCGAGTCATCACTTCTGTGATAAAACTCTTTACCACTACACTTAACGCAAATTCCATTTTCAGGAATTGGTTTATAAATCAGGTTGTACTCTTCTCCACAAGTTCGGCAAAGCCTTCTGTTTACCAATCTCTTGTTCAATTCCTCCGTCGGAACTCTGATTTCTACAACTTTATCAAGCCTTGAACCAATTTCCATCAACATTTTTTCAAGACCCTCAGCTTGAGGAATAGTTCTTGGAAAACCGTCAAGAATAAAACCTTTTTTTGTGTCTTCTTCTTTCAACCTTTCTTTTACCATTCCCAAAACCACCAAATCAGGAACTAAAATCCCTTTGTCTAAAAAGTCTTTCGCTTGTTTCCCTAATTCTGTCTTGTTTTCAATTGCTCTCCTGAAAATATCTCCTGTTGAAATTTGTGGAATACTAAATTCTTGAGCTAACAACTTGGATTGTGTGCCTTTGCCAACTCCGGGAGCACCAAACAAAATCAACTTCATTACTCTCTACGCCCTCTGATTCTTCCAACTTTAGTTAAACCATCGTATTTTTTCATCAAAAGATGCGATTCAATTTGTTGAACTGTGTCTAAAGCAACACCAACAAGAATTAAAAGACTTGTTCCACCAAAAAAAGCCGCAAAGTTTGGAGAAACTTCTGATTCATTCGGACTGATTACTCTTACGCCAACTTGGACAAAATAAGGTAAAATTGCAATCATCGCCAAAAATACAGAACCCGGCAAAGTGATTTTTGAAAGAACTCCGTCAATAAAATCAGCAGTTGGTTTACCTGGTTTGACACCTGGAACAAAAACACCTTGCCTTTTCATATTATCCGCAACTTCACTTGGATTAAAAGCAATCGCCGTGTAAAAATAAGTGAAAAAGATAATCAAAAGTGCTGACGTTCCGTGATACCAAAAACTTGTGTAAGCAAAAGATTGAGAAATACTCACCATAATTTCACTGTTTGGGAAAAAACTTGCAAGTGTTCCGGGAATTACAATTATTGATTGTGCAAAAATGATTGGCATTACTCCCGCAGTCGTAACTTTTAGAGGAATGTAGCTATTTTTTGCGTCAAAAACGTTTCCACCTTTTGCAGCTGCCTGAACTCTCTGAGTCGGAATTTTTCTGACCGCTTGAGTTAAAGCAACGGTAATTCCCGTAATTACAACTAATAAAATTGCCAAAATAACTACTGTAAGCGGAGTCCTTAATTGTGTTGAAATCAAGTTTCCTTCTTCCAGTAAAGCATTTGGAAGCATGTCAATAATTCCAATCGTGATGATTAGAGAAATTCCGTTTCCAATTCCTCTTTCAGTAATTTGCTCGCCCAACCACATTAAAAAAATTGTCCCGGTTACAAGAGTAATGATTGTTGTAAAATGGAAAAAAGCGTCAGGATTTTGGACAACTTTTCCCTGAATATCCAAAGCTAAGTTGTTTGCCAAAAGAGTTCCAACTCCGGCAGCTTGCATTGCAGAAACAGCAACAGTTCCAACACGGGTAATTTGTGTGATTTTACGTCTTCCGTCTTCACCTTCTTTTTGCAGTCTTTGGAAGTACGGCGAAACACTGCCTAAAAGTTGGATAATAATTGAAACACTGATGTAAGGCATAATTCCAAGTGCAAAAATTGTTGCCTTAGAAAATGCTCCGCCAGTAAAAATATTGTAAAGCCCTAAAAATGAGTTCTTTACCTGGTCAAAAGCACCAAGCAAAACTTGTTGGTCAACACCAGGAATTGTAACGTGAGTTCCAACTCTGCAAACTCCAAGTATTAGAATTGTAAAAAAAATTCTCTTACGAAGTTCGGGGATTTTAAATATTTTATCAAAGATTTCAATCATAGTTTTGTCGCCTTACCGCCAAGGGAATTAATTTTTTCTTCAGCAGATTTACTAAAAGAATGAGCGGTAACTTCTATCTTTTTTGTTAGCTCACCGTTACCCAAAATTTTCAACAAACCGTTTGAATTTCTGATAAGACCTGCTTCTTTTAGTACTTGTGCGTCAATTGTTGTAGCTTCAAGTTCTTCCAATTGAAAAACGTTTACCAATTGCCATTCTTTTTTGAAAATATTTGTAAATCCAAACTTTGGCAATCTTCTGTTCAAAGGCATTTGACCGCCTTCTCTTTGTACTTTAATTTTTGGACCGGATCTTGCTTTTTGACCTTTGTGTCCTTTAGTTGAAGTTCCGCCGTGACCGGAAGCATCTCCACGACCAAGTCTTTTTACTCTTTTACGAGAACCTTCAGCATATTTTAAATTAGATAAATCCATTTTTGAAAAATACTCCAATTTTTAATCGTTAACTTCTTCACACACCACAAGATGCGTAATAACATTTACCATTCCACGAATTTGTGGAGTATCATTTTTCAAAACTACTTTGCGAATTTTTGTCAGACCTAAAGCAACGGCAGTCTTTTTTTGTTTTGGTAAACGTCCGTAAATACTTTTTACAAGCGTAATTTTTAGTTTTGCCATTTTTTTTACCTTAAAGTTCAAAAACTTGACGCGGAGTCAAATCTCTTTTTTTAGCGACTTCAGTTAAATCCAAAAGACTGTTTAAAGCCCTTAGAGTAGCTTTCACAAGATTGTGTTTATTTGAAGAACCGTGAGACTTAGCAAAAACATCTTTAATTCCACAAGCCTCAAGAATAGAACGTGCAGCTCCTCCGGCAATAATTCCTGTTCCGGGTGAAGCAGGCATCAAAAAAACTTTTCCTGCATTAAATTTGCCTAAAACTGAATGAGGAATTGTGTTTCCATTTAGTTTTATTCGGATAATATTTTTTTTAGCGGATTCGGTTGCTTTAGCGATTGCATCCGTAACTTCGTTTGCTTTTCCCATTCCGGTTCCAATGTATCCGTTTCGGTCTCCGACAACAACAGTTGCATTAAAAGAAAATCTGCGTCCACCTTTAATAACTTTTGCAACACGATTGATGTGGACAATCTTTTCTTTTAAATCAAGTTCGCTTGGGTTAATTCTTTCCAAAATTATTCACCTTAAATTTAAATTTCCAATTAAAATTGAAGTCCACCTTCACGTGCGCCATCAGCAAGTGCTTTTACTCTTCCGTGATAACGGTAACCACCTCTGTCAAAAATACAGCAAGTAATTTCTTTAGCTAAAGCAAGTTCAGCTAATTTTTTACCTAACTCAAAACTTTTATCAACAGGTTTCCCCGTGAAAGAACTTTTCACTTCTTTACCATTGGTAGAAAGTGCGACTAAAGTTATTCCGTTTGCATCATCAATTAATTGAGCGTAAATATTTTTTAAGCTGCGAAAAACTGAAAGTCTTGGAGCTTCAGCAGTTCCGAAGATTTTTTTACGGATACTTTTACGACGTTTATCTCTTGCATTACATTTTAAAATATTTTTATCAGCCATTTCTAACCTCTATTTTTTAGCACCTTTACCAGCTTTTTTACCGGCTTTACGAAGAATGTGTTCCCCAGCGTAACGAATACCTTTTCCTTTGTAAGGTTCAGGCTTTTTGAGAGAACGAATTTTCGCAGCTACTTGCCCGACAGCTTCTTTGTCAATTCCGGTAACGACAAGATTTGTAGGATTTGTAACGCTCACTGTAATTCCTGGTGGTGGAATTAAAACAATTTGGTGTGAAAAACCAACGTAAAGAACCAAACGACCATTTTTACTTTCGGCTTTGAACCCAACTCCCGAAATCTCAAGTTTTTTTTCGTAGCCTTTAGTAACTCCGTTAATCATATTATTTAACAATGCCCGGCTCAAACCGTGCAATGCTTTGTGTTCTTTTGTGTCAGAAGGTCTTTGAACGCTAAGAATATTTTGTTCGTAAGAAACTGAAATTTCCGGATGAACATTGACACTTAGCTGACCTTTTTGTCCTTTAGCGGTAACTTTGTTGCCATCAATGGTTACAGTTACACCAGAAGGAACTCCAACAGGTAATTTTCCAATACGAGACAATTTAAAACTCCTTAAATTAACGATGTAACTGAATTACCAAACATAACAAAGAACTTCGCCGCCAACATTTTGGCGTTTGCAGTCTTTATTCGTCAAAACTCCTTTTGGAGTTGAGAGAATGGCAATTCCATAATTATTTTTTACTCTTGGTAAATTTTCAACGCTTGTGTACTGTCTGAGACCTGGTTTACTAATTCTTACCAAACCTTGAATAACTGGTTTTTTTCCTTCAGAATATTTCAGAGCTAATCTTAAAATACCTTGCAAACCATCATCAATATTAATGTAACTTTTGATAAACCCTTGTTTCTTTAATATCTTAGTAATAGATCTTTTCATATTTGAAGCGGGAATATCAACCTTAAAATGACCTGCTGCCTGTGCATTTCTTATTCTTGTCAAAAAATCTGCAATTGGGTCTGTCATTGACATTTTTAATTCTCCTAAAAATGGTAAAATTTTAATTTAACGTTACCAACTTGCCTTCACAACACCAGGAATCAAACCCCAGGAAGCTAGTTCTCTAAAACAAAGACGGCAAATACCAAATTTTTTATAAATGGCTTTTGGGCGTCCGCATCTTGTACAACGTGAGTAAGCTCTAACAGCAAACTTTGGCGTTCTTTTTTGCTTGATAATTAATGATTTCTTAGCCACAGTTAATCCTAAATTTTGTTAAGTGAGTATTGTAACTTACAACTTTACTTAATTTTTTTCTTTACAAAAGGCATTCCTAACCTTTGCAGTAAAGAAAATGCTTCTTCGTCTGTTTTTGCATTTGTAACAAACGTAATATTCATTCCACGAACTTTGTCGATTTTATCGTATTCAATTTCGGGGAAGATTGTGTGTTCTTTAACTCCAAGATTGTAGTTTCCTCTTCCATCAAAACCTTTTACAGGAAGACCTTTGAAATCACGAATTCTTGGAACGGCAAGAGCAATAAATCTGTCTAAAAACTCATACATTCTATCACCACGCAACGTAACAGAACAACCGATTGGCATTCCCTGACGCAACTTGAAGTTAGAAATTGATTTTTTAGCTTTTCTGACAATTGGCTTTTGCCCTGTGATGATTGCTAAATCACTTGCAGCAGAATCAACCAACTTAGAATTTTGAATTGCATCTCCAATTCCCATATTAATTGAAATTTTCTCAATCTTTGGGATTTGCATAACATTTTTGTAGTTGAATTCTTCTTTTAATTCCGCTACAACTGTTTCAGTATATTTTTTTGATAAGCGTGAGTTTCCCATAATTAAATCACAGCTCCTGATTTTTTAGCAATTCTTTTCTTAACAAGTTTTCCATCTTCTTCAACAAACTTAAAACCAATTCGTGTTGGCTTTCCATC
>JADZEA010000106.1 GCA_020850775.1 bacterium | reverse complement strand
TCGGAAGGTTTTAGTGAAATCAAAAAAATGACTCTGATAAAGTAAGAGCTAATGTTTTTTTAGTTACCACAATTTTATTGCTTGTGGTAACTTTGTTTAGTTTAATTTTTGGGGTAAATGAAAGAGAAAAACGCTAAACACCACTTTGGAAAACCTGCCGGGTTTGACCATAAAATTATTACGAGAAGAATTGACTTAGTTAAACAAGTTGAAGGTTTTTGTGGAAAAAATCTTGCACTTGTTGACGTTGGTTGTGGAAACGGTGCTTCACTTTTTCAACTTGCAAACGAGATGAAAACTTGCCTTGGTTTAGAAATTTATGAAGGACACAAAATCCACTTTGAAAATTACAAGACTAAAAAACAAATCCAAAACTGTGATTTTCTTTTGTTTGACATTGAAAATCAAAAGTTGGAACAACAGTTTGACAGACTGATAAGTTTTGAGGTAATTGAACACCTGCGGGACGATAAAAATGTAAAACACTTTTACGGTTTGCTGAAAAAAGGTGGTTTAGCTGCGATTACAGTTCCAAACAAGTGGTGGATTTTTGAAACACACGGAGCAAACTTGCCCTTGCTTCCGTGGAACAGAGTTCCATTTTTTTCTTACTTGCCAAAACCAATTCACGAAAAATTTGCCAAAGCAAGGATTTACACAAAGGAAAGAATTAAAACACTTTTAGAAAGTGTCGGTTTTGAAGTTTTAAAAATTGATTACGTTACAGCACCTTTAGACGTTCTCAAGGAAGGCAAACTAAAAGATTTCCTGACCAAAAATATTTTTAACACAGAAACTACAGAAACACCTTTTTTAGCTACTTCAATTTTTGTTTTGGCAAGAAAAAATTAAAGCTCTTCGTTTTTTTCAAGCAGAGTTTTAATTCCATTTAAAATTGCTTCAGCGATTTTTTGCTGGTGTTTTGGGTTGTTGAGTTTTGCTTCTTCTTCCGCATTCGTTACAAAACCCGTTTCAACAAGAATACTTGGCATTGAAGTTCGCCACAAAACTAAAAATCCTGCTTGCTTCACTCCCCTTGTTTTGATTTTGAACTTCTTTTCCAAAGCCTCCTGAATTTTCCCAGCAATTTTTTCGCTTTCTTTTGCAAACTCACTTTGCATCATTGAAGCAACAATAAAATTTGCATTATCAAAATCTTGGTACTCGCTTTGGTCGTCTTCCAGATTAATTACTTCATTTTCCCGTTCTGCAATTTTTGTTGCAGCTTCAGATTTGCTTGAACTCAAAAAATAAGTCTCTAAACCACTGCTTTCACTGTTTTTGCTTGAGTTTGCGTGAATGCTGATAAAAAGTTTTCCGTTTGCAACGTTTGCAATCTTTCCTCTTTCGTGCAAAGGAATAAAAATATCTGTCTTTCTTGTGTAAACAACTTTAATACCTAAACTTTCTTCAATCAATTTTCCAAGTTTTAAAACAACTGCAAGACAAACATCTTTTTCTTGAGTTTTATTTTTTCCAATCGCTCCCGGGTCTTTTCCTCCGTGTCCTGCGTCTAAAACAATTGTGTCAATTTTCCACAAGTTCTTTTTTTTGAGAAGTTCCTCTCCATCTGATTTTGAAGATGGTTTAGCTTCTGTTTTTGTGTGTCTTAGAGAAATTAAAATTTCACATGGATTTTCACTTTGTGAAATTTCCGGCTGCTCAAAATCCTTTTTCATCTCAAAACCAATTTGAGCTGTTTCCTTTTTTTGTTCAATTTTTATTTCTTTCACAAAATCAGGTTTTTGAGAAATTGGGAAATTCCTTCTGTCAAGCCTTCCCTCAAAAACTGTCAGGTAAAGCCAACCGTCTAATTTTTGAATCCAGCTTTGAACATTTTTGGTGTGGAAATTTTTTGTCGTACGAATGCGAATTAGAGTTCCGTTTGCTTTTTCCTCAAATCTCAGAGAAAGAACGTTGTAACCTTCAGGTGAAAAATCAATTTTTGTAACCGTCAAAGTAAAGTTTGGTTCTCTTGTGTAATCAAATTTCTTTGGGAAAATTTGCTCGTCCAACAAATCAACCAAAGCACGGAAAGGAACACAAACATCATCTTTACTCCACAAAGTAGCAATTGGAAGGTGGTAAGTTTTCTCTCCAACAACAAAAAAAGTGCTGTTAGCAGTAAAACTTAGATTTTTCCCTTCAAAAATAAACGAACTCGTCTTTGCTTTTGCGTCTGTTTTTCCATCAAGTTTTAGCTTTTCCCGTAACTCACCAACAGAGACAAACGAAACATTTTTATCAATAAAAGCTCTGATGCCTGAGTTAAAATTTTCGCTTCCTTTAACATTTAATTGGATTGTTTGCCCAAAAGCATTGGTAAAAAATGAGAAAATCAGTAGTAAAAATAAAAGTCTTTTCATTGAAAACCCGTGAAGTAAAAGTTTCAGCAAAGAAAAGAAAAAACTGAAGCATTTAAAAATTAAAAATTGAGAAAAAAAGTTTTAGTTACAATTTTGCTCATCAAAACCCTGACAAACAGCTGCAAAATTCGCAAAATTTTGGATTGAATTCCTTGCTTCTGCACTACAAATTTTATTGTGTCCAACAGCCATTGTAATCAAAGAAGGCATACTTCCAAGTGAAGAAGGAATGTTTGTAAGTTCGTTGTAAGAAAGTTCCAAAAAACCAAGCATTTCCAAATCACCAACAGAAGAAGGCAAACTTGTAAGTTTGTTTAAATTTAACCCAAGGTCTGTAAGTTTTGTCAGCTTGTTTACTTCTGAAGAAATGCTCGTAAAATTATTTTCTGCCAGCCAAAGCTCTTTTAGTGAAATTAAGTTAAAAACTTCTTTTGGAAGGTCTGAAATTTGGTTTTTTGAAACATCAAGAATTTCTAACTTTGTAAGTTTCCCGATTTCAGGAGGAATGTTTTTTAACTTGTTTCCATCAAGTTCTAACTGTTCAAGTTTGGTCAGGTTTCCAAATTCAGAAGGAATTGTGTCAAGGTTTAGTTCGTAAAGTGAAAGTTTAATCACGTTTCCAAAATCATCTGTTTTAAGCCTTGAGTTTACAAAATTTTCGTAAGTCATTGTTGCGGAAGGATTAAGTTCAAAAACCAAACTAACAATTTCAAGTTGAGTCAGGTTTTGTGTTTTTATGCTTTCCGGCTCTTCGGCACAGGAAAAGAACAAAAGCGTTAAAATTAAAAAGAACATTTTTTCACCTCTGAAATTTTCAGTGAAAACGTGAAAGGTGTTTTTTTATTCAAAAAAATTTTTATTAAAACTTCAACAACCAACTTGGTTTCCCCCAAACTTAAAGGTTTGCAAAGTTAAGTAAAACTTTCTCACCTTTGTTTTTGTTCTCACCGGGCAAAGGCTTTTTTTCTGAATTTTTATTAGTTTTTTATGCCTGAAATCATTACCTTTCAACATCAAAATTATTCTTTACAAAGCCTGTTTTCAGGTTTTGTGAAGAAATAAAATTAACTTTTGGAGTTACAAAAATGAGAAAGATTAAGAAAATTCTGATTGCAAACAGAGGTGAAATTGCTGTAAGAATCATCAGGGCTTGCCACGAACTTGGGATTGAAGCGGTTTCTGTTTTTACTGACGCAGACAAACTCGCAAAACACGTAAAACTTGCCGATTACGCTTACTACATCGGCGAAAGTCCTTCGTCAAAAAGTTATCTTGTTGCTGAAAAAATTCTTAACGTTGCGAAAGAAAGCGGAGCGGACGCAATTCATCCTGGTTACGGTTTTTTGAGTGAAAACGGAGATTTTGCTGACTTGGTTCGTGAACACGGAATAATTTTTATCGGTCCGCCTGCAAGTGCGATGCGTTCAATGGGAAGCAAAACTTCTGCCCGTGAACTGATGATTAAAGCCGGAGTTCCTGTAGTTCCCGGCACGGAATCGGGAATTACAAACATTGAGGATGCACAGGTAACTGCTTTAGAAATTGGCTATCCGGTTTTAATTAAAGCTGCTTCCGGTGGAGGTGGAAAAGGAATGAGAGTTGTTCAGAAACCGGAAGATTTTGAAAAATTAATGCGAATGGCTCAAAATGAAGCAGCTTCATCTTTTGGTGATTCAACAGTTTACATTGAAAAATACCTTGAAAAACCACGACACATTGAGTTCCAAATTCTTGGAGACCAACACGGAAACGTAGTTTACCTTGGTGAAAGAGAGTGTTCAATTCAAAGACGACACCAAAAAGTTGTTGAAGAAGCACTTTCAGCGGTTCTGACACCTGAGCTTCGTAAAAAGATGGGAGAAATGGCGGTAAAAAGTGCAAAAGCTGTTGGCTACTACAACGCGGGAACGATTGAATGTTTGATTGACAAGCACTTGAATTATTATTTTTTGGAAATGAACACACGTTTGCAGGTTGAACACCCGATTACTGAAATGGTTACAGGAATTGACCTTGTAAAAGAGCAAATCAACATCGCAGAAGGCGGGAAACTTCCTTTTACTCAGGAAGAAATCAAGTTCAACGGACACGCAATCGAGTGCAGAATTTACGCCGAAGACTGTTGGAACAACTTTGCACCTTCAATCGGGAAAATCACAAAATTAATTCCTGCTGACGGTTTTGGAATTCGCGAAGACAGCGGAGCTTACCAGGGACACGAAGTTTCAATTTACTACGACCCGATGATTTCAAAACTTGTTGCCTGGGGAAAAGACCGAAACGAAGCAATCGCAAGAATGAAACGTGCTTTGAATGAGTACGAAATTATTGGTGTAAACACGACAATTCCATTTTGCCGTTTTGTAATGAATCACGAAGCATTTGTCAGTGGAGATTTTGACACTCACTTTGTCCCAAACTTTTTTACAGCGGACAAACTTAATTCAAACGATGAAAGCGAAATCAAAACTGCAATTATTGGCTCTGCTGCGGCTTACGAACTTCAAAGCAAAAAAATTGTTGCAAGTTTTGAGAACAGCCAAAGCAACTGGAAAATCAAACAGTTTACGAGCTAAAAATATTTTACAAGTTTTACCTTGTTTTGTGAACCAGGACGAATGTCGTATTCAACTTCGTCCATTAATTTTTTCATTATTAAAATTCCAAGACCACCAACTTTAAAATTTTTCAGGTACTCGTCCATTTTTGGAGTTTCAATTTTGCTTGGGTCAAAGCCTTTTCCACTGTCCGTAACAAAAATTGAAATCTTGTTTTTTTCAATTTTCAGGTCAATTTTAATTTGGTTTTCCTTAAAATTGTAAGCGTGCCGAATCACGTTGGAACAAGCCTCGTCAACGGAAAGCAGAACTTTGTTTAATTCCTCTTCGCTAAATTTAAGAGTTTGAAGCGAACTAATCAAAAAATTTCGGATAACTTCTAAATTTCCTGTTTTTGCAGGAATTTTAATTTGGTAGCTTTGAAGAATCATTTTTAGTCCTTAAATTTTTCAATTGCTTCAGCTTGTGTGTCAAAGATTTCGTAAAGATTTGGAAAGCCCAGCAAGTCAAAAATTTTGTAAATTTTAACGTTCATTTCACACATTTTTATATCGCCTCCATTCTCACGAACCAACTCAATAAATCCCATAAAAACTCCAAGCCCTGCACTGCTGATGTAATCCAAACCTGCAAAATTTACCAAAATTTTGTAATCACCTTTGGAGGTTATGCCTTGAAATTCTGCTTCAAGTTCGTGAGCCGTGTGAGCATCTAAAAAACCTGAAATCCTTACTACTGAAACGCTTTCTTCCTTTTTTGTATCGATTTTAAATCCTGACATTTTTTATTCCTTTCGTTTGATAAAGTTTTTTCTCAGTAAAACTACATTTTTGTTTCCTTCCCGCAAAAACTCAATTTTATCCATCAAAGTACTAATCAAGTAAAGGCCAAGTCCGCCCGTTTTTCGTTCTTTCAAGTATTTTTTGATGTCGGGAATTTCTGTTTTTATTTTTGGGAACTCAAAACTTTCGCCTTTGTCTTCAATTTTTATTTCAATAAATTTTTTTTCAATGCCTTTGACGTGAATTACAATTTTTTGTAAAGGGTCATTTTTGATTGCGTGTTCAATCACGTTTGCACAAGTTTCATCCATTGCAAGTTCAATGTAAGCGGTTTCTTGTTCAGAAAACCCGATTTGTTGTGAAATTTCATTAATAAAATCACGAACAATTTTCAGGTTTTCCGTTACACCGGGAACTTGTAAGAGAAAAACCTTTTGGATAATTTTAGCTTCCATAGTTTTCCTTAACTTTGATTACCATTAAAGTAATGTCATCGTACTGTGGAGAACCTTTGATGAAAACTCCAACGTCGCTACGAATTTTGTAAGCAATGACTTCTGCAGATTCCTTAACATTTTTTTCAATGACTTTTAGAAGCCTTTCATCGCCGTAATCTTCATTTTTAAGGTTTTTAGCTTCTGAAATTCCATCAGTGTAAAAGACTAAAACGTCGTTTGGTTTTAGCTTCAACGTTTTTTCTTCGGTAATTTTTTCGAGTAAAATTCCTTTGGCAAGTCCAAGTCCAAGTCCTTTTGGAATGAGAAGTTCCATTTTTTGTTCTTCAGCAGAAAAATAAGCAAGCGGACAGTGCCCGGCTCTTGCAAAGCAAAATTCCATTGTTTCAGGTTTAAAAATTCCGTAAGTAACCGTGATGAACATATTTTTTGTCAGGCTTTCGGAAAGAACATCGTTACAAACTGTAAGGATTTTCAGTGGTGAATCGTAAGTTCGTGAGAGAGAATTTACAGAGCCTTTAAGTTCAGCCATGTAAAATGCGGCGCTTGCACCTTTTCCGCTGACATCAGCAATTACAACAGCAAGTTTATCTTTGCCAAGTGTAAAAAGGTCGTAGTAATCGCCACCAAGTTCTGTTGCCGGTTGTGAAAAGGAGCCAATTTCTAAGAAGTTATTTTTTGGTAATTTTTGTGGCAAGAGCCTTTGCTGAACTGTGTTGGCAATTTGAAATTCTTGTTCAAGACGCTCTTTTTCAAGCGATTCTTTCACGAGTTTAGCATTTTCAAAAGCAAGTGAAACTTGGTTTGCGTAAGAGTTTAGCATTGTTACGTCTTCGGAATCAAAAGCAAATTCGCCTTCCGCAGTTGCGTAAATGATTCCAATAATTCCATTTTTTGTTTCAATTGGAGCAGCCAAAAGTGAACCGGCTTTTCCGCCAAGGTTTTTAAATTCTTTGACTCTTTCGTCTTTTGCAACTTCGTTAATCAGAGTAGCTTTGTTGTTTTTAACAATCCAGTTTCGGAGAATGTTTTCGGAGTTTGCGATTGAAATTTCAATCTCTTCCCTTGTAATATTTTCAACGGCTCCGGAAGAAAATTTACTTGTTTTTGAATCGTAAAACTCAAGCCAGGCGCGTTTACACTCAATAATTTCAGGAAGAAGTTTGACAACTTTTACACCGATTTCGTGAGGATTAATGACTAAAAGAATTGAACGCCCGATTTCGTGGAGAGTTGAAATTTCTTTTAGTTTTCTGTCAAAAACCCGTGCAGTAGGCAGTTGCAGAAGGATGTAAAAAAAGGCAATCAAAGGATACAAGACAAGAAAGTTGTTTAAATTTTGCCAAAGGCTTTCCAAAGCAATGCTAAAATCTTTAATTAAGAATGACTCGGATTTGAAACTTGCAAAAAGAGTAAGTAAAGCAAAAATTAAAGCGAATTGCCACAAGGCATTGAGTTTTTGTTTCATCGTTAAGTGAGTAACCCACCAAACGCGAAAAACGTTTGCGAAAAGAAAATAAATCATAAAAACGCCTAAAATGAGGTCTGTAAACTGAATGTAACCGGCATTTTTTATTTGTTCCCAAACGACAACAAAATCAGAACTTGGGATATTAATTTCAATTTCTTCGCTGTTAAACTGAAACATAACAAGTTTAATTACAATGCTTGCAAGAAGGCAAAAAATGAAACCTAAGTAGTTTCTAATGGTTGATGATTTTTGTTTGAAAAAAATTAATCCGCGGAAAGCTGCAAAAATCAGCAGGTAAAAATAAGTTCCTAAAAGCCCGACAATTGACTCATTCAGTAAAATTCCGGTATTTTTAATCATTGAGTCTTTTGGATAATCTTTTAGCGGACTAACAAATAAAAAATAAGAGGCCACGTAAGTCAGAGCCAAAACAAGCGAAAGAATGAGGATGGATTTTATTTGTTTGGTAACGTTTGAATCGTTGAAGAGTTCAGATTTTGTGATTTTGTAGGCAAGCAAACTGAAGCCAAGCACAATCAAAAGTTCACGTAAAATTGGGAAAGGAATTATTAGAAACACGGATTTTGTGAGCGTTTCCACAAGGTCATTGATTGTAACAAAAAGAAAAATCAAGGCACCGGAAATTGTGTAAGGGTACTTTTTCAGAAAGTTAATTTTGTTTGTAATGTTTGGCATAAATTATTTTTTTTTAGAAGCACCAATAATCATTAAAATTGCGATAAGTAAAAAAATTAAAACTGCTTCAACAAGCGAAATCAAAGTGTCAATCAGTTCGCCTTTTTTTAGAACCATTGCTTGCAAACCAAGTAAAACCGTAACAAAGTAAATAAAAATCACGCTTTGTTTTTTGGAAAGCCCAAGGTCAATCAATCTGTGGTGCAAATGGTCTTTTCCAACGTAATCAAGCCATTGTTTTATGGTTTTGACTTTCCCGCTGTAAAACCTCGCGATAGTAATGTAAATCATATCAAAAATTACAATGCTTAAAATTAAAAGTGGGATTGTCAGAGATTTGATTGGTTCGTTTTTAGACCACTCACCCATAATTGCAAGTGAAGCAAGCATAAAACCAATAAAAGTGCTTCCCGTATCGCCAAGAAAAATCGTGGCATTCATTTTTGGTTTAAAATTATAAGGTAAAAATCCCAAACAAGCTCCCGCTAAAGCTACTGAAATAAAACTCAAAAAAGTTTGCCCTGACCGAATTCCTACAAACCCAAAAAATGAAACAGCAATGATTCCAAGTCCTGTTGCAAGCCCGTCAAGACCATCAAAAAAATTGAAAGCATTAGTTATCCCAATCAACCAAACTAAAGTTATTAAAATGTCAGAAACCTGACCAACTACGCCAAAGCCACCAAAAAGTTGGATTTTTATCCCAAAGTAAATCAAAACAAAAGAAGCTAAAAGTTGTGTAAGCAAACGAATTGTTGAACTAAGTTTGAAAATATCGTCAAAAGCACTGACTAAAACAATCAAAGTTCCTGCAAAAATAACTGCCTTTAGCTTTTCAGAAAAAAATTGATTGATGTAAAGCGAAGCAATGAAAGCAATAAAAATTGCAAGACCACCAAGCAACGGAGTCGCTTCCAAGTGAACTTTTCTTGCGTCAGGTTTATCAACAACATTGTATTTTAGGGCTAAAAAACGAACCAAAGGAACAAGAATTGCGGAAATCCCAAAAGCATTTGCAAGAATGTAAAGCCAACTGATTTTTTCGTTTTCAAAAAATATTCTTACTTCAGGGACCAAAGAAATTACAACCCACAAAACCGTAAGGATTAAAAAAATTGGCTTTAGTTTCTGTAGCATTTTAGCAACCCGATATTTTTATTTTGAAAACTTGTGCTTAATTTAAAATAGAAAGTTCTTTTTGTTTAATTTTTTCTTTGCAATTTTCTAAGTAATTTCCAACAAACAAACCGTCTCACAATGGTGAGTTTGCGGAAACATGTCAACAGGCACGATTTTGCTAATTTTGTAACCTTGATGGCTGAACTCTCTGAGGTCTCGTGAAAGTGTTACAACATTGCAGGAAATGTAAACAATTTTTTCAGGTTTTTGCCTTGTCAAAGCCAAAATTGTCTTGCTTGAAAGCCCTTTCCTTGGCGGGTCAACAATCACAACATTAATTCTTTCATTTTTTCGTAAAACTGAAGGCAAAGTAAAATCCATGTCTCCGACAAAAAATTCTGCGTTTCGCAAACTATTAAGTTTTGCATTAAAAATCGCATCTTTTATGGCTTTTTCGTTGATTTCAATTCCAATCAAACGCCTCGCATTTTCACAAGCAAAAATCCCGATTGAGCCAATTCCACAAAAAGCATCTAAAACTGTTTCCGTTCCGTCAAGGCTACAAAAATCTTTCACAAGGTTGTACAAATTTATTGTTTGTTCAGAATTTACTTGAAAAAATGAAGCAATTGAAACCTTAAACTTTTTCTCGCCAAGTTTCTCAAAAATAAAATCTTTACCCCAAAGCGTGTAAAAATTATCCGAAAGAATCACGTTCCCTTTTTCAGGATTTGTGTTTTGGACAAGCCCGACAAACTTTTCACCAAATTTTTGTTGCAACTCGTTAACTAAAGTCTTCCAAAAAGATAGTTTTTGTGTTCTTGTTACAAGACAAACGACAAACTCATTCGTAGTTTTACTAACCCGTAAAAAAATGTTTTTAAGACAACCATTATCGTTTCTCTCGTTGTAAGGCTGGATTTTTGAACGATTTCCCCAATCTCTGACAACGTTTACAACTTCGTTGGAAATTGCTTCCTGAATAAAACACTTTTCAAAATCTACGATTTCGTGTGTGTTTTGGCGATAAAATCCTGAAATTAATCTCCCATTTTCAAAGCCAACAGGCTGAATAATTTTATTCCTGTAAAAAAGTGGATTTTCAGCGGGAATAATTGGTAAAATTTCCAAATTTTGCAAATCAAAACCACCAATTCTTGACAAGGTTTCCCGTAAAAATTCCTCCTTAATTTTTAATTGAAAACTGTAACCAACCTGCAAAATGCTACAGCCACCACATTTTTTGTAAACCGGGCAATCAGGCAAAACTCTGTGTGGAGAAGGTTCAATAATTTTTACAATTGAAGCAACAGCAAAATTTTTATTTGATTCCGTGATTTTAACTTCAAGAAAATCTCCCGTAACTCCACCAACAACAAAAACTACAAAATCATTAATTCTTCCAACTCCGTTTCCTTTGTCGTGTTCAATTGAGTCAATTTTTAAATTGTAATTTTTTCCAAAAACAACGTCTTTGTTTGTTCTTTTTGGAAAAGTGCGAACCTTCTGCGAGATGTTTTCTATTTTTTGAGCAGGTTTTTCCACTCTTTGAAAGTATTTTTTTAACATTTTTCAGACTTTAAATTTATGATAAAAGGACAAAATTAATTCGGTCAGAGTCTTTTGACGGTTGCTCAAGGCAAAAACCATCAAAAGTAAGGATTTTTTTGCAAGAAAGTTTTTTTACCAAATCAAAAATTTCTTCAATTGAGTAAATTTTTTGAAAATGAGTCTCCAAAAACGAACCTTGCTTCTTTGGTAACGTGATTTTGATTTCTGTAGTGTGTATTTTTTCTTCCTGGTTGTAAAAACTTTCGCGTGTGTAAACGATGCTTTTGTAAAAGTTTTTTTCAAAGTAGCCGTTAAAATTTCGTAAAGAATTTGTTTCTGTCGCAAGGTCAAAAATCAAAATTCCGTTCCCGTTCAACAAACTAAAAGCATTCTCCAAAGTTTTTTTTAAATCCTCAAGTTCAGTCAGGTAATTAATTCCATCAAAAAGACACAAAACCGCATCAAATTTTTGCTCAAAAACTAAGTTCCGCATGTCCATTTTTTGGAAGTTAGCTTTTAACTTTTGCTTGCCAGCCTTTTCCTTTGCAATTTCAATCATTTCTTGTGAGTAATCCGTTCCAAAAACTTCGTAACCTCTTTTTGCAAGTTCTAAAGTGAGGTTTCCCGTCCCGCAAGCAAGTTCAAGAATGGTCGTTGGCTGAGTTTTGGTCTCTGCAAAAACCTCTTCCACAAAGTCAATCCAATCGGAATAATTCACGTAAGACATCATTTTATCGTAAACATTCGCAAGAATTGAGTAAGGCTGTTTCTCTAAAAAAACTTTTTCAGACATTTTTAAAATTCTTAAAATTAAATTAAACTAACTGCAAGTTTGATACTTTCTTCCATACTTTTTGAGTTTGCAACAAATTTCCCCGCAAGGTCAAAAGCTGTTCCGTGGTCAGGAGAAGTTCGGATAAAAGGCAAACCAGCAGTAAAATTCACAACTTTCCCAAACATTTTTGTTTTTATCGGAATCAATCCCTGGTCGTGAAACATCGCCAAAATTAAGTCAAATTTTTTGTAACTGGTAAAAATTGTGTCTGCAGGGAAAGTTCCGTGAACCTCAAAGCCTTCTTTTTGCAATTTTTCAATTGCAGGAATGATTTCAGTTAGTTCCTCATTCCCCAAAAGTCCGTTTTCGCCTGCGTGAGGATTTAGCCCGCAAACAGCAATTTTGGGGTTTGAAATTCTAAAGTTATTTTTCAGCGAAACGACACAAATTTTTACTGTTTCAACGATTGATTTTTGTGTTACGAGTTCAGGGACTTTTGCAATCGGAACGTGAATTGTTTGCAACGCAACACGAAAATCTTTTGCACAAAAAAACATTACAGCTTTTGGAATGTTACAAAGTTTTTCTAAAAAATCCGTGTGCCCCTTGAATTTGTAACCTGCAAGATTTAGTGCTTCTTTGTTGATTGGAGCAGTAACAATTGCTGAAACTTGCTTTGAAAGTGCAAGTTTTGTTGCAAGCTCAATTGCTTTTCCTGAAATTTCACCTGATTTTGCAGAAACTTTTCCAAACTCCGGAAAATAATTGTTTTCACTTTCCCAAAAAATCTCAAACCCTTGAGTAAAATTTAGTTTTTCAGAGTAAAAATTCCAAACTTTTGGCGGACCAACCAGCACAAATTGAAAGTTGTGTTTTAGGTTTTGAAGTGCTTTAAAAACAATTTCAGCACCGATTCCGTTTACGTCTCCGCAAGTGATTGCGATTTTTTTCAAAATTTCCTTAATTTTTAGTTCTTAAATTACCTGAAAACTGGCTTAATTTAGGTACAAAAAAAAATTTTAAAAAAGCAAAAATGGAAAAAATAATTTTAAGCCCGAAAGCAGAAACAAAGAAAAAACCAAAAGTTATCGTAATTCCAAAGTTTAACGTTGTGCTTCTCAACGATGAAGAGCACACTTACGATTACGTTGTAGAAATGCTTTGCAAGATTTTTAATCATTCGTTAGAAACAGCTTTCCAAATGGCTGTAGAGGTTGACACAATGAAAAGAGTCGTTGTTTACACGACTTACAAAGAAAAAGCGGAAGTAAAAAGAGACCAAATCCGTTCTTTTGGAGCGGATTGGAGGTTGCCAAACTCAAGAGGCTCAATGAACGCAGTTATTGAAGCTGTAAATTAACAGAAAATTATTTTTTGAAGTGAAAAAATTGAACTAAAACATCAGAAAAATTAATCAAAGGAAAAGTTTATGAAAATCATAGTTTTAGGTGGCGGATTAATCGGTCAGGTGATTGCTAAAAATTTGCTGAAAGATTTTGAAGTTACTGTCGCCGACCTGAACCCAAAAACGCTGGAAAAACTAAAAACTTTCAGGATTGACGGAATTTTAGCAGACCTTTCAGACGCTGAAAAAATTAAGGAAATTATTAAACCTTTTGACCTTGTTGTTGGAGCTGTTCCAGGTTTTATGGGCTACAAAATGCTAAAATCCGTTCTTGAAGCTGGAAAAAACATCGTTGACATTTCTTTTTTCCCTGAAGATTGTTTCACGCTTGACGAACTTGCGAAATCAAAAAATGTTACAGCGATTGTTGATTGTGGGGTTGCTCCGGGTTGCAGCAATTTGATTTGCGGGCATGTTGAAACCTTGTTTGATAAAACGGACGAGTTTGTTTGTTACGTTGGCGGGCTTCCGCAAGTGAGAGTTTTGCCTTACGAGTACAAGGCTGTTTTTTCCCCGATTGACGTGATTGAAGAGTACACAAGACCAGCAAAACTTGTTGAAAACGGAAAAATAGTTGTCAAAGAAGCACTTTCCGAGCCGGAACTTGTGGATTTTGAAGGAGTTGGAACTTTGGAGGCTTTTAACACTGACGGTTTGCGAACTTTGTTGAAAACGGTAAAAATTCCTTCAATGCGGGAAAAAACTTTGCGTTACGCTACACACATTGAAAAAATGAGGCTTTTACGGGAAACAGGTTTTTTTTGGAAAGAAAAAATTGAAATTGGTGGAGTAAAAATTTCTCCGTTGGAAGTTACTTCAAAACTTTTGTTTGATTTGTGGAAGCTAAAGGAAAACGAAGAAGATTTTACCGTAATGAAAGTGATTGTTGAAGGTGAAAAAGATGGTAAAAAAGTAACTTACACTTATGATTTGTTGGATAAGTTTGACAGGCAAAACAAAATCACTTCAATGGCAAGAACAACAGGTTACACGTGTACGAGTGCCGTGAGACTTTTGGCAAACGGAGATTTTACACAAAAAGGAATTTGCCCACCTGAATTTATTGGAAAAAATGGAAAATGCTTTCAAAAAATGATGGATTACCTGAAAACGGAAAACATAGTTTTTGAACTAAAAATCAGTTGAAAAAAGAAAAGCCTTTCAAAAAAATGAAAGGCTTTCTCTTGACTAATCCACTTACCTCGGCGGGCTTTGTCAATTACGCTTATTCCATTTCAGTTGACGAAAATGAAACAACGTACGGAATGGACGGGACTCGAACCCGCAACTTCCTGCGTGACAGGCAGGTGCTCTAACCAGTTGAACTACCACTCCAAAAAAATGGGCCTTATTGGACTTGAACCAATGACCCCCTGCTTGTAAGGCAGGTGCTCTAAACCAACTGAGCTAAAAGCCCTTTTTTTTGTCTGATAACAAAATCGCTATCGGAATTACTACACAATAACCAAAAACCAAAAGAACAGGTGCTAAAGTTAAACTTAACCAACCGTCAACCGGTCCTTGTGCAAGTGAAATGAACCCAAACAAAAGTAATAAAATTCCTACGCCAAAGTAAATAAAATTTTTACTCGTGAAAGGTAAAATCTTTTTTGACATCGGAACACCAAAGTTAAACTGTTTAAAATTACTTGTCAATTCTTTTTAGTACGCTCGCAGGGACTTGAACCCTGAACCAATAGATTAAGAGTCTACTGCTCTACCAATTGAGCTACGAACGCAACTAATTTAAAAAATAACCCAGGACGGATTTGAACCGTCGACCTTCACCTTAAAAGGGTGCTGCTCTACCGGCTGAGCTACTGAGTCGCTCCAAAAAAAGAGACCAAAATTTAAAACTCATTACTGAAAAAGTCAACTAAAAGATTTACAAATTTTTCAAAACAAAAAATTGACCAATCGTAAACCATTGTTTTTCAAGAACAAAGATTGCACGGCTAAATTAAAGAAAAATTAGCTTTCTTATCCGTTGGAAATTTTGTAAAATTAATTTCTAACCTTAAAAGTGTAAAAATGGAAAAAGTAAAACTACACGTTAAAATCTTCACTCTCGCTTACGCAGTGCTTTTTTTGAGCATTTTCGTAACAATTCCGCTTTTGCACAACCACTCAGACGAATGCTACACAGATAACCACTCACCAATGAAAGAGTGTTCACACTGTCCCGCAAACATTTTGCAAATGACTTTGATTTCAGCTTCTTTAGTTCCGTTAGTTTACCTTGTCCTGAAAAATTCGCTCCTTACAGAACTGATTTTGCCTGAAAAAGAAATAATTCCAAACCAAAATCTTTACTCAAATTTTATCAAAGACCGCGCACCACCTTCTAAAAAAATTACACTGAACTAAACCGGTTAAATCGCTTTGATTTAATCTTTGTAGCCGTATTTTTTTTAGCAAGGATTAGAATGTTTAACACAAAATCACTTTTCCTTTCAGCGTTTTTTTCTCTCTTGGTGAACAATTTTGCCTTCTCTCAAACAGAACAAAAAATTAGTTTTTACGGAAAGGTCTTTGACGCTGAAACCAAACTGGCACTCGTCGGAGCTTCTGTTTTTATCCCAAAACTCAAACAGGGAAGCATCTCCAACAGCGAAGGTGAATTTCATTTTCACAACCTGAGTAAGGGAACTTACGAAGTCGTTTTTGAGTTCGTCGGTTACTCCGAATTAAAGATGAATCTTTTTCTAAACAAAAATTCAGAGAAAAATTTCTACCTGAAACCAACAGTAATCCAAACGCAGGAAGTAACTGTTTTTGCGCGAAAAGAAGAACTTAAAACTACGACGGTTCAAACCCTGACCGAAAAAGAACTTGATAAAAATCGCGGGCAAACTCTCGGAGAAGCAGTTGAACAAATCTCAGGAATTACAATCTTACAAACAGGACCTTCAATTTCAAAACCTGTAATCCGCGGACTGCACAGCCAAAGAATCCTTCTCTTAAACGACGGAGTTCAGCAGGAAGGTCAACAGTGGGGCGGAGAACACGCTCCCGAAATCGACCCTTTTTCAATCT
>JADZEA010000105.1 GCA_020850775.1 bacterium | reverse complement strand
TAAAAAAATCCGTGTCATCCATTTAGTCCGTGATTCAAAATCGCTGATTTAACGGATTAACAGATTTCGCAGAATTTAAGTTCCCGTGCAATTTAAAAAAATCCGTGTCATCCGCGTAATCCATTTAATCCGTGATTCAAAATTAAAGATTAATGGAATTTACAGCATCCGTTTGGTTTTCAAACATTTTAAACACCTTATCCATTCTTGTAAGTTTAAACATTGTCATTACTGGTTGTTTGGTTTCGCTAATGACAATATCGCCTTTCTTACCAAGAACTTTCAGAACCGAAACAATTGCTCCAAGACCGCTACTGTCTATAAAATCAACATCGGCAAGACTTATCACCAACAAGTCATTACCTTCATTAATGATTTGTGTCATTTTTGTTTTAAATTCTACCGCAATCCGTGCATCCATTCTTTGGTCTAATATTTTTACTACCAATACTTTACCGATTTTTTTTTCTTCAATTTGCATTTTATCCCCCGTTTTTTAAAAAAACTCTTTTGAAAATGTAAAACAAAATCTTACAAAACAAAATTTCATTTTTTAAAAAGGAAAGGGATTTTTTTTTGTAACAGTAAACAAAAACAAAAGGCAAAATATTGCCGTACACAACGTTAACACAAAACAGAAAGGAACGCAGTTCTTTTGAAATTAACAGAGCTTCTGAATAAAAAAATTTTAATTCTTGACGGTGCAATGGGAACAATGATTCAAGGCTACAAACTTGATGAAAATGATTTCCGCGGAAATATCGTAACAAACCGCAGCGTAAAAGGAAATAATGACCTTCTTTCGCTGACACAACCACAAATAATTGAAAATATCCACAAAGCATACCTTGAAGCAGGCTCCGATATTATTGAAACAAATACTTTTAGCGCAAACTCCATTGCAATGGCTGATTATGGCTTGGAAAAATACGTTTACGAAATGAACCTCGCTTCTGCAAAAATCGCCAGGTCTGCTGCGGATTCTTTTACAAAACAAGATTCAAACAAACCTCGTTTCGTCGCCGGCGCCTTAGGTCCGACAAATAAAACTGCCTCAATTTCTCCTGATGTCAATGACCCCGGATTTCGCGGAATTACTTTTGACGAGCTTGTCAGTTCTTACGCTGAACAAACCCGCGGATTAATTGACGGCGGAGTTGACCTGATGATAATTGAAACAATTTTTGACACACTAAACGCAAAAGCTGCTTTTTTTGCCGTTGAACAAGTATTCAAAACAAAAGGTAAACGACTTCCTGTAATTATTTCAGGAACAATTACCGACGCAAGCGGAAGAACTCTCAGCGGGCAAACAACAGAGGCTTTTTTGTATTCATTAGCCCACGCAAACCCTCTCGCAATTGGGCTAAACTGCGCTTTGGGTGCAAAAGAAATGAGACCCTACCTTGAGGAGCTTTCGCAAAAAGCAAACTGTTTTGTCAGTGCTTACCCAAACGCCGGTTTACCAAATGAATTTGGAGAATACGATGAAACGCCTCAGGAATTTGGAAAATGGATTAAGGATTTTGCAGAAAGCGGATTGATAAACATTGTTGGAGGTTGTTGCGGAACTACTCCAAAACATATTCGCGAACTCTCTGAAGCTGTCAAAAATATTCCGTTAAGACAAATTCCAAACCTTCCAAAACAAACACACTTCAGCGGGCTTGAACCACTGACAATCAGACCAGAAACAAATTTTGTAAACATCGGAGAACGGACAAACGTTACAGGCTCGCCAAAATTTGCAAAATTAATTTTATCCGGTAATTTTGAAGGTGCTTTGCAAGTTGCAAGAGAACAAGTTGAAGGCGGAGCACAAATCATTGACGTAAACATGGATGAAGGAATGCTTGACGGCGAAGAGGCGATGACTAAATTTTTAAATTTAATTGCTTCAGAGCCTGATATTTCAAGAGTGCCGATTATGATTGATTCTTCAAAATGGAATGTGCTTGAAGCAGGTCTGAAATGTATTCAGGGAAAAGGTATCGTTAATTCCATCAGTTTGAAAGACGGTGAAACAACCTTTAAAGAACGTGCAAACAAAATTAAAACTTATGGAGCTGCCGTAGTTGTAATGGCTTTTGACGAACAGGGACAAGCCGACACACTTGAAAGAAAAATTGAAATCTGTTCACGTGCTTACAAAATTTTAACCGAAGAAATCCGCTTTCCGTGTCAGGACATAATTTTTGACCCAAACATCCTGACGGTTGCCACAGGCATCAAAGAGCATAATAATTATGCCGTAAATTTTACAGAAGCCACAAAACTTATCAAAAAAACTTTGCCCGGTGTTTTGGTCAGCGGAGGAGTCAGCAACATTTCCTTTTCATTTCGCGGAAACAACGTTATCCGTGAAGCGATGCACTCGGTTTTTCTTTACCACGCAATCAAGGCAGGAATGGACTTGGGAATTGTAAACCCGACAATGCTTGAAGTTTACGAAGAAATCCCTGAAGACTTGCTTCGGCTCGTGGAAAACGTCTTGCTTAACAAACACGAAAATGCAGGTGAAGAACTCGTTGAGTTCGCCGAAAAGCTCAAAACTCAAAAGGAACGTACTTCCAACGGAACGCAGTCCAACGGAACGCAGTCCAACGGAACGCAGTTCCAACGGAACGCAGTT
The DNA here is from genome assembly GCA_020850775.1 of bacterium. Classification (GTDB taxonomy): domain Bacteria; phylum CLD3; class CLD3; order CLD3; family CLD3; genus JADZEA01. The sequence continues at coordinate 4,418 of JADZEA010000105.1, read as the reverse complement.
CCCGACTGGAGAAAAGAACCCGTAGAAAAACGACTAACACACGCACTCGTAAAAGGAATCGTTGAATTCATAGATTCAGATGTTGAAGAAGCACGCCAAAAGTTCCAAAGAACTTTGGAAGTGATAGAAGGTCCTTTAATGGAAGGAATGAACTTCGTCGGCGATTTGTTCGGAGCAGGAAAAATGTTCCTGCCTCAGGTCGTAAAAAGTGCAAGAGTAATGAAAAAAGCAGTCTCTTACCTTTTACCTTACCTTGAGCTTGAAAAGGAACGAAGTTCCGCCGGAACGCAGTCCGCAGGAACGCAGTCCAACGGAACACAGTTCCAATCGGGAAAAATTTTACTCGCAACAGTCAAAGGCGACGTTCACGACATCGGTAAAAATATTGTTGGAGTTGTTCTGGCTTGTAATAACTACGAAATTATTGACCTTGGCGTGATGGTCTCCTGTGAAAAAATTCTTCAGGTTGCAAGAGAAGAAAAAGTATCCGTAATCGGTTTGAGCGGTTTAATTACTCCTTCGCTTGACGAAATGGTTCACGTAGCAAAAGAAATGGAAAGAGAAGGCTTTACAATTCCGCTTCTGATTGGCGGCGCCACAACTTCACTAACTCACACAGCTGTAAAAATTGCACCTGCTTACAGTGGGACGACTGTTTACGTAAAAGATGCTTCAAGAAGTGTTTCAGTTTGCGGGAAATTGCTTAGTCAGGAATTATCGTCAGAATTTTCCGCCTCAACCAAAGCCGATTACTCACAAATCCGTGAGAATTACGGAAACAAAAAGTCAAATCAAAAATTTTTATCGTTTTCAGAAGCCCGTTCCAACAAATTAAAAATTGACTGGGAAAAGAGTGAAACTTACAAGCCGTGCTTTTTGGGAACGAGGGTTTTTGAAAATTTTTCACTCAAAGAAATCAGTAAAAAAATTGACTGGACACCTTTTTTCCATACTTGGGAACTAAGGGGAACTTACCCAAAGATTTTTCAGGATGCAAGGGTTGGGACGGAAGCAAAATCACTTTTTGAAGATGCCCAAAAACTGTTAGCCATTGTAATTGAAGAAAATTTACTTGTTGCTTCTGCGGTGGTTGGTTTTTTCCCTGCGAACAGTGAAGGCGAAACGATAGAACTTTACACAGATGATTTACGGACAAAAGTTTTGGCAAAATTCCATAACTTGCGTCAACAATCCGAAAAACAACCGGGACAAGCTAACCTTTGCCTTGCGGATTTTATTGCCCCGAAAGGTAAGCAAGATTATCTTGGTGCTTTTGCACTTTCAACGGGAAAAGGACTTGAAGAATTACTTGCAAAGTTTGAAAAAGAAAACAATGATTACAGCAGCATTTTAATAAAATCACTTGCAGACAGGCTTGCAGAAGCTTTTGCGGAATTAATGCACGAAAAAGTAAGGAAAGAACTTTGGGGGTTTGCAAAGACAGAAACTTTAACGGGTGAGGAATTAATTCAAGAAAAATATCAGGGAATTCGTCCTGCTCACGGTTATCCGGCTTGCCCGGACCACACGGAAAAGCGAACACTTTTTGAGCTTTTGGAAGTAGAAAAAAAAATTGGGGTTAAGCTGACGGAAAACTTTGCAATGTATCCGGCCGCTTCTGTTAGCGGGCTTTATTTTTCACACAAAGAAGCAAAATATTTTGGGCTTGGTAAAATTTCTGAAGACCAGTTAATTGAGTACGCAAAAAACAAAGGAATTAGTTGCGAAGAGGCTGCAAAGTGGCTTTCTCCAAACCTTAGAGAAGAATAATTTTCTAAAAACGAACCAAAAATCAAGGGGTGTACACGCGTGTACACCTTACTTTTTTTTGCTTGCAAATCACGGATTTTTTGGGTTGTTTTTAGTTTAGAAACTTCGTTTCTTTTTTGGCATCAAAAAAAGTTTTAGTTTTTGGGAGTAAAAATGATAATTTCAATCGCTAACGAAAAAGGTGGTGTTGGCAAAACAACAATTACTTTTAATCTTGCTTGCGGACTTGTTCACTTAAAACCAAAAAGCAAAGTTCTTTGCATTGACCTTGACGCACAGGCAAACCTTACAAACTTGCTTGACAACTCAAACGAAAATGCTTTTAGCCTTTACGACTGGATAAAAAATGATAACCTTGATTTCTCTGAGGTAGTCCGGCAAACAACAAAACCAAACGTTGAAATTATTGCTTCCAACCTTTTTTCAAACGACCTTCACGAGTTGATGGGCAAAGATATTTCACCGGCAACAATTTTTAAGGAAAAACTCGCAACCATAAAACAAAATTATGATTACGTGCTTTTTGATTGTCCGCCGTTTTTAGACAGAAGGACAACCAACGCTCTTGTTTGTTCGGATTTTGCAATCGTTCCCGTAAAAGGTGGAGATGGTTTTTCAATTTCCGGGTTGAAAAGAATTAACGAAGCGATAAAAGATGCAAGACGTTTAAATCCTTCTTTGGCACTTCTCGGGATTTTAAAAACGATGTACAACGGAAAACTTGTTGTTAGTAAAGAGCTTGACAAATTGCTTGAGCGTGAGTACCCAAAAATGGTTTTTTCAAACTCAATCCGCGAAGCAACTTCGCTGCGGGAAGCATTAATGATGAAACAAAGCATTTTTGAGTACGACCCAAACTCAAACGTTGAAGAAGATTTTAGAAATTTTGTTAACGAGGTAATCCAAAATGGTTAAGAAAAAATTTTCACTTACAGACGATTTAAAGGGAACAATCCTTGAAAGAGGAGCGGGAAGTTTTCAGGAAACGATTGAAAAAAGCGAAGTATTTTTAGCAAAGGACAAGGTTTTGGTTTCCAAACACCAAACGCTTTCAATTCCACTTGAAAAAATCAAAACCGAAAAAAATATCCGCAGTAATTTTAGCGAAATTAACGAACTTGCTTTTTCAATCCTGGCAAACGGACAAATCCAGCCGATTGGAGTGTTTGAAAATGAAAACGGAACTTACACGGTAATTTTTGGACACAGAAGGTTTGAGGCTTTTAAGCTAATTTCAGAAAGAAACAAAATTTCGCTTGAAGAAGATTTTACAGAAGTAACCGAAGAATTAAAACTAAAGTTTGCAAAAATTGATGCGATTGTTTTCCCAAAACCAAAAGACGACGCTTCAAGAATTGTAATTCAAATCAGCGAAAATGAACAGCGAACAAAAATTAGTTTGCTTGATTTTGCTGAAAACATTGAAACGCTTTCAAAGGTTCACAAACTAAACAACACACAAATTGCAAAAATGCTGGGGAAACAACGCCCAAGAATTGCAGAGGCTTTGGCAATTGCAAAAATCAAACAAAACCCGGTTGTTTGGGACAAATTAAAAGCCATTGAAAACATTGGTTTTTCAAAGGGTGTACAAGCTTGTACACCTGAGCAAAATCAGCCTCAGGAAATTGGTTTTTTGCCACTTTTGGCAATTGCAAGAAGCAAAAACGAGGAAGAACAAAACAAAAAATTCTGGCAGTTTTTCAGTAAGTTTTGTAGCGAAGAAGAAAAGACAGAACTAAAAATTGAAACGAAAGAAAAGAAGCAGTTTCAAAAAATCCTTAAGGTTCAAAAAGTATTGGCTGTTTTGGTAAAAGAACTTGAAGAGCTGAAAACCGAAACGAAAGAGGAAGCGCAATTTCAAAAAATCCTTAAGCCTTCTCAGGCGTTACTGAACAATTTGGCAAGTTATCAGAAAAAATTATCAATGATTAACAAATGATTTTTGCTTGTGAATCGCGGATGACACGGATTTTTTGAGATTGCACGGAACTCTTCAAATCTGCGAAATCTGTTAATCACTAAAATCCGCGATTCAGAATCACCGATTAAACCGATTACGCGGATGACACGGATTTTTGGTTTGTGCTGAGATTAATCTGCAATTAAGTTTTAAAATTTTGGAAGGAAGTATTTAAAAAGGATTTTCAGGTCTAAGCCAAAAGAACGGGTTTGAGCATAAAAATTATCCATCGTTATTTTTTCTTCCCAGGTTGGTTCGTCTTTACTTTCAACTTCCCAAAAATGAAACAAGCCAATCGGTGCCTCAAACCTTAATTTTTGCCATTTTTCGGTTATTAATTTTGTTTCCTCTTCTGTTAGCGGAGCATTCCCAACAACGCAAAGGTCTCCCTTAATTACGTTTATTAAACCGGGTATTTTTCTGAAAAATTTTATTTTACTGTTGAACAGGTAAAGGGAAAAAGCCTTTGGTTCAGAAGTTCCGACCAAATCAATAATTTCAAAAGACGAAAACATTTCTTGTGTGCAAAAATATCTTTCAGATGGTGAAAGCAAGTGGTAAAAATATAAAAGCAAAAAAACGGGTAAGAACAAAGCGAATAAAAACAAAGCAAGAAAAAGATTTAGAAAACGGTTTTGGCTTGACGAAATCAGTTCTCGTTTTGCGTCGCCAATAATAAAATTTT
>JADZEA010000104.1 GCA_020850775.1 bacterium | reverse complement strand
CTTTGCCTTTAAGTTCGTCAGGCAAAGCGTTTTTCAAAGCATCAAAGTGAAAGAAAACCAATTTTTCACTTCCTTCGTTTACCTTAAAATAATCAAGTGTTTCCGTGAGGTTTTCTGCTGTTAGTTTGCTTGCTTCTCCAAACATTGCAACAAATCTTTTCCTGTTTTCCCTGTAAAAAACAAACGGGTTTTTAGCCAAAAAATCTTTAAAACCTTCTGTAAAATCCAACACTTCGAGGAAAAGGTCTTCATCAGTTGTGAAAATTTTGTCAACAATTTTTGCACCTTTCCCAAGTTTGTAACGCAAAATTCCGTCAGTTAAAAATGATTTTGAAGGTCCGAACGAAAGCTCGGAAAAGCCTTTCTCCTTTGCCCGTTGAATGGAAAAAAAATACATCGCACTTGCAGCACCATCTTTTACACAATCACCGTTCTTAAAACCAAAGTATCCCATCTGAGCTTTGTTTTCCCTGAACTCAAAAAGCATTCCTCCAATCGTTTCGCCGTTCTGCCGCAAAACTAAAAGTTCCGAACTTTCCGTGAGCTTTTTGTAGTAGTTGTAGCTCAAAAAATAAGCCTTTTTCCCGTGAATTTCTTTAATGTAAGGGAGGTAAAAATCCTTGTAAAAACTCTCAAAATCCTCTTTTTTCACAGAAACCAGACAAGTGTAGTTGTTTTGCCGTACAATCCTGCCAAAATCCTTGATTGCTTTTTGGCTTTTCAGTTCCGAAAATGGTTTTGAAATATCCAAAGTGCATTCCACCCAACGCGGAAACCAAAGCATTTTTGCTTGCTGGAATTTTTGCACGTCAGGCTTGTCAAATTCATAAAAAATCGCTGAAACATCTTTAAATTTTCCCCTTATTTTTCCTGAAATTTTGGGAAAATAAATTCTGCTTAACTCTTGCCCGGTAAAATTTTCTCCAAACATCAGGTTCGCAAGGTAAAGTTTGTTTTGTTCATCCTTGCCTGCGTAAACAACTTTAAAATTTTCACCCGTTAAAAGGAAAACACGTGGTCTTGTGCTTGTAAAATATTCTGTAATTTTCCTTTTTAAATCTCTGAAACTTTGGCGAATCCGGTTTCTCATTTTTTCCTCTTGTTTTCTTTGGGAAAATAAAGAAAAATAATCAAACAAAACAAAGTTTTATTAAATTCTTGGCAGTTCAAACAGAGAAAAAAATGAGTTTTCAGGTTTTAATCGTTTCCAACGAAAATCTAATCGGATTAGCAAGGCTTCCAAAAGTTTTGTCTGAAGCAAACTGTACCGTTTCACTAATCGCTCCAACTGAAAATTTTGTCTCTCAAACATCTTTTGTAACAAATTTTTTTCCCGTTTCCAAAGATTTAAACTCTCAAATTGCATTCCTGAAAAATCACCTGACACAAAAAAATTATGATTTTACAATTATCGGAAGCGAGGTAATTTTAGAAGCATTAAAACCTTTCGCAAACGAAAAATGGTGTCAAACAATTCTTCCCGTAACTTCTTTTGAGGAACTTGAAACAATCACTTCAAAAACAAAATTTCTCAGAAAAGCACGTGAAAACGGAATTCCAACCCCTTTTTCCGTTGAGTGTTCAAACCTTGACGAGGTTAGGAAACAATCAAAAAAATTTGTTTTTCCTTTAGTTTTGAAGGAAGAAAAAAGTTCCTGTGGTTTAGGTGTTCACATCGTTTCAAATCAAAACGAACTTGAAAGCGTGTTCCAAAAAATTCAGGTTGAAATTACTTTGCAAGAATTTGTTGATGGAAAAATTGGAACAACTGAAGTTTTGTTCTCAAAAGGCAAACCAGTTTGTTGGTTCTCAAGTTTTTCTTTGGTTTGCCTTCCCAAAAGAACCGGAATGTCTTGTGTTCGTGAAATTTGCGAACAAAAAGAGGTAGAACAAATACTTTTGCAAGTTGGAAAAATGACAAATTTTACGGGTTTTGGTGGAATTGACTGGATTTTGGAAACAAAAACAAACAAGGTAAAATTGCTTGAGTTTAATGCCCGTACAACTCCGGCTTACCACTTGGGCAAACTCGCAGACGTAAATTTTTCTTTAGCTTTTCAAAAAATGCTTGAAGGAAAAGAATTTGTCCAAAAACCAACTTTACCAAAAAAAGAACTAAGAACAGTTTATCTTTTTCCGCAAGACATTCAAAGAATTTTGACAGATTTTGACCTGAAATTACTAAAAAGATGGCTACCTTTTTTACAAACTTCGCAGGATTTACCTTTTGACGACAAAAAACTTTTACTAACTCATCTAAAATCGCAAGCAAAATTTTTTCTAACGAAACTCAAAAAAAAGGTTGTGAAAAATGTTTAAAACGGGATTAAAAACAAAAATCAAAAGTTTTTTAGCAAAAAGACAAGAAGCTAAAATCAAAGATTACGGTTTTCTTGAACCAAAAATCTGGGATTTGGAAACAAAAGGTTCAAACCTGACAATTGAAAATTTTGTTTTTACAGAACTTGCCGAAAATTATGGAACTCCACTTTTTATTGTAAACGCAGAAAAAACCCGTAAAAATGCACAAGAATTTTTGTCAGGTTTCAAAAAAAATTGTAAAGATTTTGAAGCATTTTTTTCCTACAAAACCAACCCGGTTCCGGGAATGTTAAGGATTTTTCACGAGGAAGGTTTTGGTGCGGAAGTAACTTCAGAGTACGAACTTTGGCTTGCCTTGAAACTGGGTGTAAAACCTGAAAAAATAATTTTTGACGGAAGAGCTAAATCAATTGAAAGCCTGAAAACAGCTGTTGAAAAACAAATCCGATTGATTAACATTGATTCGTTTGAAGAAATTGAAAAGCTAAAAGAACTAACTCAAAACCAAAAAATTGATGTTGGAATCAGGTTACAAACTGCAAAAAGCTGGAAAGGTCAGTTTGGTTTTACGCTTGTGGAAGCAGTTTTAGCCTTGAAAAAAATCAAGGAAACAAAAAACTTAAATTTTGCAGGCTTTCACTTTCACTTGGGAACTTCGATTAAAGAGTTCAAAAAATACCTCCAAAACCTTGAAGATATTTTTGCTTTTGCTTCTGAAATCAGAGCAAGTTTGGGTTTGGAGACTAAAATTTTAGACATCGGCGGAGGTTTTGGTGTTCCGCAGGTCAGACAGTTTACAACTGACGAACAGGAAATTTCAGAAAGGTTTGGAATTCCATTTCTACCGCCGGAAAACACTAAAAATCCAACTTGTGAGGATTTTGCTAAAATAATTGGCAAAAAAATTTCGGAGCTTTCAACAAAAACAAAAATTTTCCCAAAAATACTTGCTGAACCTGGAAGGATTGTTTCAAGTTCGGCACAGTTTCTTTTGTTAAAAGTTGTAGAAACCAAGCAAAGGAAACAAAAAATTGCAATTCTTGACGGCGGAATAAACATTGCAGCTCCCTTGCGTGGTGAGTTTCGTGAGGCGTTCGTTGCAAACAAAATGGATTTTGGGCAACGTGAAATTTACAAAATCGTTGGACCAACCTGTAATCCGGGAGACGTTCTTTACGCAGCAAAATTTTTCCCGAAACTTGAAGTTGGAGACGTTTTGGTTGTTGTTGACGCCGGAGCTTACTTTGTTTCTTACGCAAACAGTTTTTGTTTCCCAAAACCTGCAATTGTTGTTGTTGAAAATGGGAAAAATTATCTTTCACGCAAAAAAGAAACTTTTGACTACCTGAACCTGAACGATTTTGAGTGAGAAACTCACTGAAACCTTAAAAAAACCAGAGACAAAAGTGAGAGCCTGACAAGTTTTGAGCGTGAATTCCACTTTCAGAACACAAAAAAAGGGCAAACCTTTCAGCCTGCCCTTTTCAAAAATTCTGTTGTTTTTCAGTAAACTTGCTCACTGAAAAAACTGTAAAGAACTATTTTTTATTTAAATCTTTCATCAGTTCTTCAAGTTTTTGTTCTTCTAAAATTCGCTGCCTGCGGATTTCCTGTAGTTCGTAATCCACGTCTTCCGCCTGATCATTTCTTCCAATGTACTTGTAAGTTTCACCAATTGAAAATGAAGTAGAAATCACGTGAGTTTGCCCAAAAATATTTTCGCTGTTAGAAACAAAAGCGTACTCAAAACCAAATCTGTCTTTCTTAAACCCAATTCCTGCACTGAAACCAAAATTTTCAAAAGAAATCGTGTTCAAACCGCTTCTAAAGGCAATTTCAATGTTTGTTCCTTCGTCGTAGAATTTCCATTGTGAACCAAGACTGTAAGCAACTTTGCTGTCGCCTTCAATTTTGGAAACGTCCGCCGTTCCTGTCAAACCTTTTGGAAAATATTCGTAAGCGGCGCCAAACTTTACGTTCCAGGGAACCCTTCCGATTGAAGAACCAGCTTTTGTGTAAACATCGTGAACGACAAGCCCAAATTTTACTTCTTTTAAAGGTCTGTAGTAGCTCGCCAAATCAAATCCAAATCCTGTGTCAGATTGATTGTCAATACTGTTGTAAAGAAATTTCAGGTTCCCGCCAAGCGAGAAAAATTGATTAAATCCATAACTTCCGGAAAAAAATAAAGCATTGTCGGAAGAACTGATTTTCCCTGTAGATTGATTGTTTAAGTCATAACTTTTAATGCCGGTAGTTCCTGAATTTATTAGCATTACACCAAGTGCGAAATTTTTTACCGGAAACCTTTGTGAGTAACCTAAAAAATTATGCTTTCTGTCAAAAGTCAGGTGTTGGTAACTTACCTGTGCCTGCTTTTCAAAACCAAAAACTGTCGTTGCCGGATTCCAGTAAATTCCTGTTACGTCGTCAGAAAGAGCTGTAAAAGCTCCTCCCAAAGCATCTGACTTTGCTCCGACATTAATTTTAAGGTAGGGAAGAGCAGAGTTGTTTCCAGCAAAAACGTTTGTGCTAAAACTTAGCAAAATGCCTAAAAATATTTTTGTGCTTTTCATTTTTTTACCTTTTTACTTAATCAAAGCGACTTTGATTGTTTGTTTAACTGTTGTTGAACCGTTTGTTTCTTTTGCAACAAGGTTTGCAAAGTAAACACCTTTTGCAAGCTGTTCACCTGAATCATTTTTTCCATTCCAAACAGGAACAATTTGGATTGCTCCGCCTTGTGGTTGGAATGTTTTGTCTTTTACAAGTGTGCGAACTTTCCTTCCGCTAAAATCAAAAATGTTAATCGTTACTGAAACGTCTTTTGTCATTCCCAAAACAAAAGTTGTCGTTTCACCGATTTTGAACGGATTCGGAAAATTATGAAAATCAGAAATTTCAAGCGAAGCAGCATTAATCCTAAACTCTGAAACTTCACGGACACTGTTTCCAAGGCTGTCTGAAGCGGTAAAAATAATTTGGTAAGTTCCGCTTGCAAGGTCTTCCGTGATTTGTGTTTCCGCAAAACCGGATTTCCCGCTGACCGAACCGTTAACTGTCCTGATTAAATTTCCTGCTTTGTCCTGCAAATCAATTTTTGCACTCAAAATCCCGATTCCAGCGTCTTCGTAATCCACACGAATTGTAAAGTTTGAAAGTGCTTCAACCAATGAATTTTTTGCAGGTGAAATGCCAGTAATTTTTGGTGCGTCCTGGTCAATTTGATAAACTTGGGTTACAACGTTCACGTTGCCTTCAAAATCCGAAACACTCGTCTCCAAAATAAGTTCAAGGTCTCTGATTTCATTAGTGTTCAAAAGCTCAACCTGTGAAAAATAGCTCACAAAAACTGTGTCGTTACTTGTGATTTTACCGATTTGAGCGTTTGTTTCAATGGTTTCAAGAAGTCCTTGCGGATTTTCCGTGCTTGCTCTCAGCCTTGAAACTTTGAGCGAAACGTTTGAAATCCCTTCGTCGTCAGTTACAAAGTAATCAAATTTGTGAGGAGTTTTTCCAATCGTGAAAGGTCCTAAAAAGTTTGCCTGTGGAATCGTTGTTGGCAAAACTTGTTTGCTTACTTTAAAATCCCGTCTGAGCAAAACTGCGTTCCCGACTTTGTCTTTCAAACTCAAAATCGCAGCGTAGTTTCCATAAATTTTAAGCGAGTCTGTTGTGTAAGAAAAAGAACTTTCAGTAACAATTCCTTGCACGGTAACTTGGTTTCCGTCCGGAAATTCAAGTTTGAAAACAATGCTTGAAGTGTCAATTCCCGAACCCGCTGAAATTTTATTTTTTCCTTTAAAAGAGTTTAACAAGTTTCCTTTTTTGTTTGGAAGCAGCGGCGGACTTGTTTCAGCAAAGTTAAAGAAAATGTTGACTTTGGAGTTTTGGCTGAAAACTGCGTTTGCTTGTGGAGAAACTGCGTCCAACTGTGGTGGAACCGTGTCAGTCAGGTAAATTTTTGTCAAAGTATCCGCTGCAAAAAATGGCGAGTTCAGAACAAACTCAACAAGCATTCCAAGGTCGTTGGTTCCAAAAACAACGTTTGGCGTGAAAGTGATGTTTACTTCGTTTCCGTTTCTGACAAAACCAAAAGCAATGTTGTTGGAAGCGTTCAAAGTTCCCGACTGAGTTACTCGTTTCAGATTAATTTTTACGTGATTTTGGCTGACTTGCGTCGTTCCGTTTTCTGTAAAATTAATCGTAAAAGTGTTTGGCAAAGAAGGATTAAAAAAGTCTCCAAAACCTCCGTTTCCAAAAACCAAAGTCGGCTTGTCTTCGTTGATTTTGATTGTTCGTGAAACGCTTGAAAGGTTTCCGACGTTGTCTTTCACACTAACTTTGAAAATGTAGTTTCCAACCTGGTCTAAAGGCTGGCTCAAAAACTGTAAAGTTTCCGCACTTAAAACTGTCTGGCTTGTTACGTCTGTTTTTATTCCGTCCGGAGCTGTAATTTCAAGTTTTACAGAACTTAAATCAATTCCTGAACCAACTGCTGAAACCTTAGAAACTTGTTTTTTACCTGAAAAAGCAAAACTTGACTCGTCAACAAAAGTTGCTGTAAAATTTACAGTTGAATTTTTGTTTTGAGTTACGTTTGCTTGCGGGTTTGTAACAACGAGAGTCGGGCTTTTTGAATCAATCAAAAATGTTTGCGAACTTGTGTTTGAAAAACCTAAAACGTTTGTTACCGTGATTCTCACTTCAATCGCGTCATCGTTTTGCGGAATTGTCAAACCAATGTTTTGTGAAAAATTAATCGTGTCGCTGACCGTGTAAACCGGCTGAAGAGGTCCGACAATCAAACTTCCTGAAGGTTTTGAAAAAATGCTGTAAACAATTCCGTTTGAAACCAAAATCGGAACGTTATCTTTTTCAATCACCGAAAAAGTTAAAACGTTTGGCGGAGCAGGATTGAAAAAGTTGTTAAACTCACCGCTTCCAAAAACAATTGCCGGCGGAGAACTTTTCACGACAAAAGGAATTTGGTTTGTAACAACGTTTCCAACTTTGTCTGTTAGTTCAAGTGTAATCAGGTAGTTCCCCGCAACTTGTGTGGAATCAAAAACAACCTGGAAAGAGCTTTGCGAAACTGTTTCCGTAAAAACTAAGCTGTTAAGCGGAAGAGGACGAATTACTGTGATTTTTGCCTGAGCGATTCCCGAAGCTGTGTCGTTAAAGTTTGAGTTAATCGTTACGCTTCCGCCAATTCCTGTTGTGTCAGGAGAAGTGTTGAACAAAGTGATTGACGGAGCAAAAAAATCAGGCAAATAATTTTGAGTTACAACGCTTGTGTCGTTCAAAACGTTGATTGCCGTTACTTCAATTCCAATTTCGGTAAGCGTGTTTGCTAAAAATGCCGAAACTTCAAAATCAATGTTCACCGTGTCGCTGACCGTGTAACCTGGAAAAATTGTTTCAAGCAAAGCACTCGTCGCAGTGTTGTAAACCCGGATTTGAATGCCTTGTTCACCCTGAGTTTTCAAAGGAACGTTTTGCGGTTTGATGACTTTAAAACTAAAAGAATTTGGTGGAGCAGGATTGAAGTAAGAACTGTTTAAAGTTGGGAAAAGAACAATCGGAGCGTTTGCGTTTACTTCAAAACTCGTGTTTGAAACCAAAACGTTTCCAACTTTGTCCCGTGTTTCAAGCGAAACCTGGTAAGTTCCTGCTGTTTGTGTGTTACTGAAAACTAAGTTTGGAAGGCTTGCAAGCTCAAAACCTGCAAAAATTAAAGTTGAACTTGTGCTTTGAGGAGCTAAAACTCTGACAAAAACGCTGTCCGTTCCTGAAAGTGCGTCTGTGAAATCTGCTGAAACCGTTGTTTGCTCGCCGATTTGGATTGAGTTCGGGTTTGCAACAAAGTTTGAAACTGTTGGAACTTGTCCGTCAACTGTGTAATCCCTTGTCTGAGTTGCTGAGTTGCCAAGTGTGTTTGTTGCTGTTACACTGACACGAACAGTTGAGATTGAACTTGTGATTTGTCCGTTGAAAAGGTAAGTGTAGTTGTTTCCGTTAGTTGTGGTTGGAGGATTTGGACCTTCAAGCAAAATTGGGTTGCCTGAGTTTGTTGCGTCAAAAACACTGACAGTAATTTGTGAAAGCGGGACGTTGTTTTGTGGTTCAACTGTAAAACCAAAAATGTTTGGTGGAAGCGGGTTAAAAAAGTTCAAAAAGTCAACGTCTGAAAGTGTAACAACGGGAGCAAGTGCTGTAACTGTAAAACTTGTGTTTGAAACTAAAATGTTTCCAACTCTGTCCCGTGTTTCAAGCGAAACCTGGTAAGTTCCTGCTGTTTGTGTGTTACTGAAAACTAAGTTTGGAAGGCTTGCAAGCTCAAAACCTGCAAAAAATAAAGTTGAACTTGTGCTTTGAGGAGCTAAAACTCTGACAAAAACGCTGTCCGTTCCTGAAAGCACGTCTGAGAAGTTTGCTGAAACAGTAGTTGTTTGTCCGAAAGCAATTGAGTTTGGGTTTACCGTAAAGTTTGAAACGACCGGAGCGTTTGCGTCAGCTACGTAACTTTGAGTTTGAGTTGTTGAAAAGCCAAGTGAGTTTGTTGCAGTTACTGAAACCGTAACTCCGCTGACGCCTGTTAAGTTTGGATTCACTGCGTAATCAAAATTTAAAGTGTCGCTGACTAAAAAGTAGTTCGGATTGTAGCTGACGGCTTCCGGTCCTTGTAAAACTGTTCCGTTTTGCGAGTTTGTAACTGTAACAAAAATTCCGTTTGTTTGCGGAAGGTGAATCGCATCTTTTGGGTCAAAAACGCTGAACTTAAAAATATTTGGCGGAAGAGGGTTGTAAAAATTTAAGTAGTCGGCGTCTGAAAAATTAATGATTGGAGCAGGAGCGTCTTTCACGAAGTAAGTTTTTTGCGAAGTTTGAGAGTTCCCGACGTTGTCTGTGATTGTCAGCGTTACGTTGTAGTTTCCGAGAACGTTGTTGTTTGTGAAAACAAAATTAAAACTGTTGCTAAGGTTGTTTGTCAGTGAGTTTGGAGTCAGGTTAAAATTGAAAGTGTTGTTTGGCGAAACGACCTGAAGCTGGAAACTTGACAAGTTTAAACCTGAAAGGCTGTCAAACATTGCAGCAAAAAAGTTTGCCTGTTCGGTAAGGTAAACTGTGTCTGCTACAGTAAAAGCAGAAACAGTTGGCAAAACGCTGTCTGTCAGGTAACTGTGTTTTCGTGTGATTGTGTTTCCGAGTTGGTTTGTGAGTTTTGCTTCCAAAATTATTCCGTCAAGCGAACTCAAAGCGGTTGAAACTGAAACGTTAACGAGGTTTGTGTCTGCTGTTGCGTTGAAACTTGGGAAAATTCCGCTTTCAATCAGGCTTGAGTCTGCAAGGTTGTAAACTTTTACTTCAACTGAGTTAAGGTTGCTTGTTCCTGCCTTGATTGCGTTAAAGCTAAAATTGTTAATTCCCTGCGGATTAAAATAAAATCCAAAGTCAGCAGGCAAAAATGAGACTTGCAGCGAGTCGTCTTTAACAAAAAATGTTTTTTGCAAACTTGCAGAGTTTCCGACGTTGTCTGAAACGTTCAAAGTTGCTGTGTAAGTTCCTGCCACGTTGGTTGAGTTAAAAGGAAAGTTTGTGAAATTTCCTAAAGGCGGAAGTAAGTTTGTCAGCGTTCCGAGTGGAGAAAGCACAGTGATTTGAGAAGAGTTTAAACCTGAAAGTGCGTCGCTTGTTGTTGCTGAAAACAGAACCTGGTTTCCGAGTTCAAAAGTATCTTTTTGAGTTGTGAAAAGTGAAATTATTGGCTGAAAACCATCTGTCAGGTAATCCTGGGAAAAAACGTTTGTACTGTCAAGATTGTTTGTTGTTGTTACTTCCAAACGGATTGCATTCATTGAAGCATTAATGTTTGCAGCTCCGTAAGAAATTGGAATTGAGTTTGCCGTAAAACCGAAAGTTTGTGAATTCATTGAGTCAATCAAAGTTGTTGCCGGAAGGTTTGAAACATCAAAAACTCTTGCTTTAACTGTTAGAGTAGTTGCACTGTCAAGCCCTGAAACCGCAAAGTTAAAATTGTTCGGAGCATTTGGATTGAAGAAAAAATTAAAATCGGAAGGTGAAAAAGTTAGTGTTGGTTCAGTGCTGCTAACTCCAAAAACAGCGTTTTGGCTAAGTTGAGCGATGTTTCCGACTCTGTCCTGCAAAGAAACTGAAAGGTTGTAGTTTCCCGGGATTTGAGTTGCGTTAAAGGTTGCAGTTGCGGAAGTATCCGTAAAAGCTACGATGCTTGCGTTTCTTACCGTGTTGTTTGGTCGGATAAGTTGGATGGAAACAGTCGCGGGATTGATTCCTGAACCTGTTAAAGTTCCAATGCCTGAATCTTTAAACTTAAAGTTTAGTGTAACACTTCCGCCTTTTGCGACAATGTTTGAAGAAACTGTAAAGTTTGAAATTACCGGAACGAGGTCGTCAAGGATGTAAAGTTGCTGTGAGTTCGTAACAAGACCGTCAGAAAGGTTTGTAACGCTTGTTTCAAGCCTTACTGAAGTTGTTGTTACCGGAAAGACACCTGAAGGAACGCTGAAACTGTAAGTTCTGTTTGTGTTGTTTCCGTTAACAACCGAAGTGGTCGCACTAACGTTGTTTACTGCAAGCAAAGTATCCGTAACAACGTTTGAAGAGTTAAGTGCAAGCATTTTGTAGTTTGTGCTAATCCCGACTGCGGTCAGTTGCGAAACTGTAAAACTGAAAGTTGTAGCTGTGTTTGGGTTAAAGTAGTTCTGAAAAGTTGTGTTTGCAAAAGTTACGTTTGGAGTTGGAGTCGTAACAACAAAAGTGTTTGTGTAGGTTCCGGTGTTCCCGACTCTGTCTTTAATTTGCGAAACGATTGTGTAAGTTCCGAGAGAATTTATTCCTGTAATGTTTCTTGAAAAAGAATTTCCAACGATTGTTGGCACTGCGCTGGATAAAACTGTTCCATTTGGAGCGTAAACCGTGATTGTGAAAAAGGTTAAATCCGAAGTGTTCACTCCGGCGCCGCTTCCGTCTGAGAAAGTTCCTGTAATCGTGAAGTTTGTGTTAAGCCCTGTTTGGAAAACTACGCTTTGAGGCGAAAGGTTAAAAGTTGTAAAGGTTGGTGGAGCAGAATCCAAACTGTAAACTCTTGAAGCAGTTGTTGTGTCGTTTGCTGCGTTGTAAGCTACTGCTTCTGCTAAAAAATCTCCTGTTGAACCTATAAAATTAAAGTTCAGCGAGTCTGTAATCGTCAGAACCTGGCTTGTGTTTGTTCCGTTTGTTACCGTGTAAAAAGGGAAAGAAGAGTAAAGAAAATTGTTTGAAGGAAGCGAGTAGTAGTTGATTTTTACACTGTTTTGCAAGACGTCAACTCCACCAAGTTCGGTAACTCTTGTTCGCAAAGCACTTGCGATGAAAGGATTAAAAAATGAGCCAAAAGTTCCGTCTAAAAGTTCAACTCCGGGACCGGTAGTGTTTGGGTTGTAAGTTGTAAGTTGGAAACTTGTTGAACCGACAGCGTTAAAAATGTCAGTTGCCGTAAAAGTGATTGTTACTGTTCCATAATTATCAGGAGTTAGCGTAATTGTTGGAATTGTTGAGATTGGGTCAAGCGTAACAGTTGCAATCGTTACGTTTGAGCTTGCAACATTAAAAGAAGCGATCGCGTCTGTTTCCGGGTCGGTAAAAGCAATGTTTAAAGGTGTAAAAGAAGAAATTGGCGGAGTGTTAACTGTTGAAGCTGTGTTTCCTAAAACTTGTTTGTTTTGATAAGAATTTGCTCTTGGTGCGTCGTTTACGGCAAGAATTACGAGGTGTAAAGTATCCGAAACCGTTTCCCCGTTTTTATCTGTTGCGGTAAAAACAATACTTTCAGGGTTTTGAGTAGCTAAATTTGGAGAGTTGTTGTAATCGGCAGCAAGAGTAATTTGTGCATTTTGATTGTAATTTCCTGTAAGTGTGAGATTAAAACCGAGAGAATTTTCAATACCTGTAAAAGTTAAAGTATCTCCGTCAGGACTAAATAAAAAATTAGACAAAACAATTGAAAGTTGCGGGTCAGTGTTTGTGTCTTCGCTGACAATTCTCGTTCCCAAAGGAGTTACAATGCCCGGCGGGTCGTTTACGGGAAAAATCAGAATTGAAATCGTGTCGCTAACGGAAGCATTTTGTGAGTCAGTTGCCGTAACAATCAAAAAATCCTGGTTCGGAGCATTGTTGTAGTTTGGTCCAAGTGTAATTTGTGGAACGTTTGAAGGCAAAAGGTTGACAAAGATGTTTGCCTGGTTCGTAGAACTGAAGGAAAAAGTTAAACTTGGATTGTCAACATCGCTAAAAACGCTTTCAAGGTCTTCAAGAAAAAAAGTTGCGTCTTCGTTTACGACTTTGTTTTGCATCGGAGAAAAAACAAACGGAGCGTCGTTTACGGGATTGATTGTAACCTGAAAAGTATCCGAAACGGTTCCGGTTTGGTCTGAAGCGGTAACTACAAAGTTTGCGTTTCCTGAAGCGTCCGGCGAAGCAGAGACGATAAAATTTTTGCTTCCGTCAACGTTAAAAGAAAGTAAAGTTGCGTTGCTGTTTTCAACCTGAAAAGTTAAAACGTCTCCGTCAAAATCAGAGAAAAAGTTGTTCAGGTTGAAAAGTGTGGAATTGTTTGTGTCTTCTGGTAAAGTAAAATCAGGAATTCCGGCGATGAGAACCGGTAAGTTGTTAATTTTCAGGCTTCCGTCAACAGAAGTAACAGAAACTAAACCTGCGTTCATTGAAGTTTCAAGGTCAAGAACCGTAAAACCTGTGTTGTTTACGAGTGTAAAAAGGAGGTTGAGCAGAGTTCCGGAGCCGCCTGGAGCAGCCGGAAAAGTCGCGTCAATCATTAGTTGTCCTTGTACGGTTTCAGTTGGAGTAACAGTTGAAGCAGTTGAAGAGAGAGTTCCGTTTACAGAAACACTGCTAAAAGCAATCATTGAAGGATTGTAGTTCAGGTTGATTGTGTAACTTGTGATGTTTTGTGCTGTTAAATCCGAAGTTGAAATTGGTACCGTGATTGGCGAAGGTGTTGAAACATCAATAATAATATTTGAAACACTCGTCGTTACCTGGCTTTGAGCAAGGCTTGGTAAAATCAATAAACATAAAACCTTACTAAAGCTAAAAATTGCTTTTTTCATTATCTAAATCCCTTTATTTAAATTCCTCATTTTATTTTAAAACCAAAAATACCTAAATAAAATTTCCTCTTTAAAAATGAAAAAGCCTTACTTTTGTGATTGGGTAAGGCTTTTAATAATACTCAATTTTAATGCTATTTTGCAGTTCCGATTAACTCATTCACATTGACCAAAGGAAGATTAGTTCCATATTTTTCATTAATTTTTGGTATAATTTCATTTGTTAAAAGTCCGTAGCCAACAACGTTTGGATGAACTCCGTCAAGCCCAAAAAGTCCGCCACTGATAAATTCTGTTGTCAAAGTAATCCCGTTAAGTTCGTAACCTCCATTTTCGGGAAGGAACTTCTCAAGGAAAGTATTGATGTCAACAACTGGAATCCCGTTTGTCTGTGCAACAGTTGTAATTGTCGCATTGTAAGAATTTGTAAAATCAGTAATTATCGCAATTTCTGCTTCATCAAGAATGAACTGGTTGTGTAGTGCTTTCAAAGAATCCTGTCCGTAACCAACTTTCAAACTATCGCTGGCAGTAAGTAAAACAAACTCCGTTTCCTTAAGTTTTCTTGAAGTTCCGTCTAACTCCTGTCCCCAAACGGGAACTTTTACGTTTTCAGGAATTGCCGGATTGTCTTCGTGGGTAAAGTAAGGTTTTAAGGTCGTAAAAAACGGTGCGTTTGTAACTTTCGGAACTGTAAAAGTAATCCCTTTCGTTGTTCCGACTTTTTTCAAAGAATCCCAAATTGCAGAGTAGTAAAGTGCAAAAGCATCTTTGTTAAAAGGAGAAAATCCTGCTGTGTTCGGGTCAAGGTCCATCAAACCTCCGGCAGTTGCGTAACCCAAAACCTCGTTGTTTCCAAGCCAAACACTTGCAAAAGTTGGTTGTTGAACCATCGCTTGCTGAATTACTGGTCCTTGTCCGCGTAAAACGATGTCAAAGTAAGTGTTTCCCGCACCAAATCCTGCTGAACTCGTTGCAAGCATTACCTGAAAAGCAGTTGCACCGG
>JADZEA010000103.1 GCA_020850775.1 bacterium | reverse complement strand
TTTCAGAAAAAACAATTTTTTGCAAAGTTTCTAACACTTTAACCCAAAAACACTTTCCTGAACAAGGGTAAAACTCACAAAAAACACGAATTTGGGAACAAGGTATCAATTGTTAACAGTTTTTTTTATGAAAAGGGCAAGCTGAAAAGTTTGCTCTTTTTTTTGTTTTAAAAGCGTAAACCCCGCTAAGAAGCGTGGATTCCGCAAGTTTCACGGGTTTTACGGGAGCATTGCAAACAACGGCTTTTTCTATAAAGGCGAAGAAACAGTTCTGATTTGAATGTCTATTGCTGTTGAACTATCTCTCACTAAATATTTTTTCTCTGCCGTATGGTAAACATTAACAAGTTGATGTTTGTTAGTGAAAATATTTTTCTCAATGTGATTTTTTTCTTCGAACAGTTTTTGTTCAATGTCAGATGATTGAACTGTAATTTCAGTCAGTTTGATTCCTAAAAGGTTTTCAATCAAATATTCTATACTTTCCTGATGGTCCTTGTGAATCTTTATAAGGTTTTTAATTCCTTCTGTATTTTCGTCTGGATAAAGAATAATCAAGTAATCTTTTGCTCTGCTAATTGCAACATTTATCAAATAGTGTTTGTGCAAGAACAATCTCACATCGGATGAAATAGAATAGCTTGACGGATTCATCAGAAAGAAAACCAAATCACATTCATCACCTTGGAAACCATGAACAGTATCGGTTATCACTTTCAATTTGTGATTTAGGTTTAGCGATTCAATCATTTTGTTTACAAGCGTTGCTTGTGAACGGTAAGGACAAATAATTCCTACTGTCCAAACTTCATCTTTGTCGGTGAGAGAAGAATCAAACTTTCTTATCAATTCCAAAATCAGAAGTGCTGAGTAAAGATGATAAGGGCTTTGTTTCAACTTCTCAGGTTTGTAAATTGATTCATCTAAGTTCACTGGAAAGCGAATGAGAGCTATTGGTTTTATTCCAAGAGCTGCAAAATCTTTCGGCAAGGATTTTATTTCATTTAAACGATGATGAGATAGCTTTCCGCCATAAGAAAAATGACTGAAAAGTTTTCCAATGTTTTCAGTGCTTCGGTATTGAGTTTTTAAGTTTTCTATTTTATCTCCAAACTTTGGAATCATTGCTTGTTC
The DNA here is from genome assembly GCA_020850775.1 of bacterium. GTDB lineage: Bacteria > CLD3 > CLD3 > CLD3 > CLD3 > JADZEA01. The sequence goes on along the minus strand of JADZEA010000103.1, from coordinate 59,536 downwards.
CTTCTCAATGAAACTATCAAGTCCAATCATTGAGTAAATATTTTCTTCCTTCTCAAAATCGGCTGGCAAATCTTCATCTGAAATTGTTATCACTGGTGGAATTTGTTTCGGGTCGCCACCAATTAAAAATTTCGTTTGTGAACCAACTGTTTTTTCAAAACACTTCATCAGACCAAAAGCAATGTAAGTAACCGGAATCATTGATGCCTCATCAAAAATTATGTAATCCCAATCAGCATCGCACATTCGGATTTTGATTTCCTGTTCCGAAACAATTTTATCAATGAATTCCTCGTAAGGGAATCTTTGAATCGTTGCTACAACCGTGCATCTGCTGTAATCAGAAAAGAAAAACGAATTGGCATCTTTCAAAATTTCGTTTTGAATCAACTCCTCATTAAATGTTGCACCATAGCGGACAAGCCAATCATTGTCGTCTCTTGAATTGGTAAAAATTTTATGAGCAACAACATCTGCTGCTTTGTTGGTCGGTGTAAGAATTAGAATTTTTGCTTGTGGAACATTCTGCATTATTTCAATTGCACGATTTGCAATTGTTGTTGTTTTTCCTGTTCCTGGCGGTCCAAAAATGAATTTAATGTTCTCTGTTAAATTATCTTTGATACTGAACTTTGGATCCCAATGATTGTTATCACCTAATCTCTTGAAAGAGTTTAATAATCTTCGCAGCAAATCAACTGAACGGGAAAACAAAAGTTCTACCCTCTTAATTTCATTCTTAAGGTCAATGCCTCGTAAGTCATTTGGATTTGCAAGAATTGCTAAAACAGTTTGCCCCTTTTTTGAAACGCCTTGAATTTTCACATCAATAGGACTTCCTGTATCTCTATAAAACTTTGCATGAAAATCAGCACAAAATTCTAAGGTTGGGGTAACAGTTCTGTTTGGGTCACGAAGGATAATTATTCTTTCAGAATCTTCTTCCTTTGCAGCAGCGAAAAATGAAATTTCCTTTTCAGGTGAAGTTGAATCTGCTTCTGAATTATTTATTAGCTCAAGTTCTAAGAAATCGGTAAACCATTTATAAGTATATTTCTCCTTACACAAGCTTTCTTTAAGTTCTTTCTTTTGTGCTAATTGTGCTGCTTCTTTTTTTATCGCTTCAAGTTTATTTCTAATTTCATCATCTGCAATATAGTTCTCAAATAATTCTCTAAACTGTATTTGATAGTGCTCAAACAATGTCGTAAGTTCATTCAGTTCAGATTCTGTAAGCAATCCCCTTTCGTTAATCTGAAATTTTATTTCTTCAAAAGAATGCTTTTTTGAGATAAAAAGGACATTCTCGTTTCTAATAATTTCATGACTTTCAGAATTTTGAATATAATTATCGCCTACATAAAGTCTGATGGGAATAAAATCCACAAGATTTATTTTCAAAGTGGGATGCTTTTCTTTCCATTCCAAATAAAATTTTTCATTCCATTCTTGCGAAAGCGTTTCAAGTTTTTCAAAATCGGTAACAGGAATTATTTCAACCTTTTTCAGAATGGATTTTAATTCAGGAGAATCAACAAATAGAATTGCGTCATAAATGTTTTGAGGAATTGATTTTACCAACTCGGATTTGTCAACGCTATTTGAAGAAATATTTTGACTTGCGGTGAAGTCCAAATAATAATCCTGATTAGCATTTAGAATTTCCAAAGAGTATTTCAATTCTTGATTCAATACGGGCAAAGGATAAGTTGTTAAGTTTTGAATCAAAACTTTTCTTGTAATTTCTTTAATAATTTCAAATGGTTTGTCAGAAAAACCAAAAGAAAAATCTGAATTATAATTTTTACACACTTGAAGTGTGTTTGCCAAAAGTTGAACGGAAATTTTTTCTATCTCTTTCAATTCAAAAGTTTCATTAGTGTTGTTTTCAATCAAAAACCTTCTCAACTTATGTATCTCAGATATTCTTGTGTGAATTCCTATTGCAGTTAGAACCTGTGCTTTAGTCCTTCGTCTTTCATCGTTTTTGTCTATCCTCCATCTTGCCAAATGTTCTGGCAAATCTTCAACAGGTGATAGGCGGTGGCGTGAAATAACTTTGTCATTTAAAAGAATGCCGAATACATTTTCCCAACTTTGGTTGAATTGTAAAATTTCATTCCCTTTAAAGTTTGTAGCTAAGAAATCAAGAAGTTCAATCTGTTCATCTTCACTCAATCCTTCCTTTAACTGCGGACTTGAAAATGAACTGCCAACAACAAGAGGATGCAAATAAAGTTTTGTGTTGTCAACTTCAAATACTGGTTTGTTTGAAGAGAGTTTGAGAATGTCTTTTATGCCCGAAAATTCTTGGGGTAAGTAACATTCACTTTTAAACAAACCGAAATCTGAAACTGAAATTCCAAAACTGCCGTCAATGCTTTGAGTTGTTTCGCCTGACTTAATCTTGAAACTTTTTACTGAAATGTTTTCGTCAGCAAATTTTCTGTAAAGAAGAATGAAAGCAAGTTGTGCAGCATTTGAAAGGTGTCCGTTTGTTTTGTAGTCAGCGTTCAGCTTGTGAAAAATATCTTTCTTATCGGCTTCATTGCTGAGATTGAAAAGTGAAAGGAGCTTTGGTTTCTCAATAGAAATAATTTCAGAAAGTGATTCCAAAACTTTTTCTACAAAAGCAACTTTGTTCAAGTCGTCTTGCTTAAACAATTCAGAAAGTTGAATACTGTGTTCGTTGTTCTCTCCAAAATAAATATTGTTTGCGTTTAATCCTTGAAGGTTGTTAAGAGAAAATGTTTTTCCTTCAGCTGTCTTGAATAGAATTTTTGAAGTTAAAATCTCAGTTGCCTTTTGTCCATCGCTAATAAACAAAGCTGTTTTTACAATATCGCTTAACTGACTAACTGAATTTTCGTCTTCTTGTTCTACAGTGAGATTCGGATGCTTGCTGATGAACTCAAATTTTACATTGTCGTCCTCAGACAAAATAATTCCGCAAAGCGAATGTTTTCTGCTTTCATCTTTGAAATCAAATTCAGTGATTAAATATTTTGAAAGTTCACTGTCTTTTAAATAGATGAAATCACTCAGCGATTTTATTGTTGGTGCAACAACCAATTCAGAATGATTCTTTGAAACATATTTTTTCAAGTCGTCTGACTGTAAGTTGCCGATTTGTTTTTCATTCTCTGAAATTGGTCTGAAAATTATTTTTGCTTCTTTGGGTTGCAAAATAAATTTCTCAAACAATTCAAGCTTTGCTGTCGCAAATGCTTTTGCCAAAGTTTCAACTTTGTCAGAAGTGATTTCTGTTTCTGACAACAAGTTCAATTTTGTCAAACCGGAAACCTGCAAAAGAAACGGTTGTTGATTCAGAAAGGGCAGCGTTCTTTTGTCGGGAAATTTTTTCTGAAAATATTTTGCAAATAAATCTTCTGCCTTTTTGTAATCTTCGTCAGACAAAGAATTCAAATCAGAAGAGTAAAATATTTCTTCGCTTGCTTCGTGAAATTTGTTGTCAATCAAAATGTGCTTTCTGTTTGAAAGCGTTTCTTTTTGATTGGTTTCTTGTTGAAGTTTTACAATCTCCGCAAAGAAGTCTGAAGGATTACTTCTGATGGTTCCTGTCTTATCTTCTGTGAATTTATCCCACAATGGAATTACAATACTTGTAAAAACTGTTTTGTCGTCTGGAACTAAGTATCTGTCTAATTCTTCAAAGTGTTCCTTCTCGTCAATGCAGAAAGTTTTTAGCCACGATTTTTGCGTGTCTTTAATCAACTGTCCAAGTTCAACTGTGTAACCAAGTTTGTTGTTGAACAATCTCAGAAGTTTCATTCGCTTGTTCCTTGTCTCGGCATTTTCATTTCTGTTTGGTGCTTCTAATGTCGCAAATATTTTCTTCTTTTCCTCAATTAAGAAATGTGTTTTCTCAAAACCACTACTGAGCAATTTAATCAACTCAGCCGATTCAAAATATTCAAGTATCTGAACACTGTTAAGAAACTTGTAAAGCGATTCGTATTGTGAAAGCGAACATTTAGAAAGAATGAAACCTGCTTTTCGTAATTCAATAGAAATTTCATCAATCTTACTGAATTGAATTAAGTGAGAGGAATATTCAGCATTCGTTTTTAAATCATCAATGCTTAAAAATTGCCCATCCTCAAATTCAAACACTTTAATCTTTGACAAATTTTCTTTCAAAACCTCCTCTGACTTTTCGCTAACAATGGCAATGTCAATTTCAGTAAGTGTAGCAAAAGCGTTTTCACTTTTGCTACCAATAAATTTGTTGATTTCTGAAAATGCCTTTGGTGTTTTTAGAAAGTCAACTATTGAAAAAGTTGAAATTCCTAACTTGGTTATGGCTGGTAATTCCAAAATTTTGTTGTCGCTCCAATAAAACCAATGAAGGTCGTTTAAATCAATCGGAATTTTTGTTGTCTTGATTTTGACTTTGCTGGAATCACTTACTAACTCAAATCCTTCATTTGACTTTACAGGAATATTTTCCTTTAAGAATTTATGAATCGGTTCAACCAATGGTTTGTTTACCCAATGTCGGTTTGGCTCTTTGCTTTCATCTGAAAGAAGCAAGTTTGCATAAACCTCTTTGAATATTTCTTTGTCTGCTTCCTTTATTGAAGTTGCACAAGTGGTAAGATAATCTGTAAGAGTTTTTTTTGCGAATGTGTAAAGCAGTCGCTCGTTAATGCCAAATTTTTCCTGACTTCCAATGTGCAACGAAGTTCTGTGCGTTGCCTTGTAGAAAGCATTTGAATGAATAATGAACTTTAGATTGTGTTTTTCCTCACTCAAAGGAAAATACAAATAGAAGTTTGGTGCATTGTTAAATATTTCTTCTGCTTTTTCAAAGTCTGAATAACCCATCAGGAATTGAATGTCTGAATCTTTCTCAGCCAACTTCAATTCATCTTCCGAAAGGTTTTCGGTCTTTCCGAAACGAATCCAATTATATTTGTCCTTGTCCTTTTCCTTTGAAATGGTGAAAGGCAAAAATTTCAAATCAACACTTTCAAGTTCCTCTTTGTTAAGGTTCATGTGTTTTAAACCTCTTGTGTTGAGTTGCGATGTGTGATTCAAAACAGAAAGGGAAAATCTCAAACCCTCTTTGAGATTTGCATCTTGCAAATGATTTTTCTTGTCCTCACCTAAGCGAATAAAAAACAAAGAACCTTCTTGAAATTCCTCCACAGGAATCTCAGAAGAATATTTGTTCAACCATCTTGAAAGGACTTTTATTTCTTCTAAGGCAAATGGAGGAGCGATTTCATTGTATTGTATGTCCTTTATGGTTTTTTCATTGGGTTGACACGGAAAATTTGTGATTAAAATTTTGAACAACCAGGGTTCATTTCCTGATATTTCCCATTCTTGATTTTTTGAAAGATTGTATTTCTGTTTAATTGGCTGAATCTCCTCACCGTTCAAATTAAAAAGGGTTTTCAGTTCTGAGTTTTTCCAGCTGAATAAAATAGGTCCATAATTTTTATTTAGTAGTTCATCAAGTCCGTTATCTTTACCAACTAATCTGTGAGCCAACTTGAAACCAATTCCAAACTTTCCGATTGTGTGTTCCTCTGCGTTCTTGGTAGAAACTCCAACATTTAGGATTGAACGAACTGCAGCAAAGTCAAATTGTTTTCCATTGTTGAGAACAAGTAAATATTCGTTGCCATCAAGCTCGTCTTTGCCCCAAAACATTGCAAACCTGCTGCTGTTTGCATCAACAGAGTTTTGCAGAAACTCATAAACTGCCTGTGCATCTCTTGCCATGTCAAGAAACCCTTCAAGAAATCCTCTGATGCCGTCAGTTTGAAGTTTCTCCTTGTCGCCATGAGTAATGCTGAAAAATCCCCACTTTTTATTTTCTCCGTCTGTGTGAGTTACACCAATAAAGTGTTCGTCACGGTTTGCACCGTGTCCGTTTACTTCCTCTTTGTAGAAAGTCCGATACTGACTAATATCTTTAATTTTCATTGGTATTAATAATAATAAGTTGAAGTTTGATTAAGCATTGTATGAAATGGTTCTTTGTGTTGTGAAACTGTCCACCTACAACACAAACAACTGCATTTTTAATTTCTTGTTTTTTATTCATTTTTCTCTAAGATTAAATTTTATTCACACTTACCACTCCTTTCCATCTCGTAAATTACACAAACCAATTTTACAAAATTTAGAAAGTGTTTTTTTGGGGTTAAAGCTATGAAACTTCACCAAAAATTGCAACAATTATTTTGGGTTACTTATTGTAAATTTGTGTGTTAAATGGTTTTTCAGAGACTAAAAAGATGCTTTTGCTCAAATAAAAATTTCTTAGCAAACCACTTAATTTTTTACTAATTTTACTTGAAAAAATTGATTGGTTTCTTTAAAATGGCTAAAAAAATTAACTACGTAGCAGAGATAAAAAATGTAAAGGAAGTAACCCTGCTTGGAACGGCAAACGCAAATTTTTGGCAAAAACTATTAGAAAACACAAACTTAACTCTTGACCTGACTCCGGATGGAAAGGCTCAAATTTTAATAATTTCAGCCGAATTGAAGTTTAAAGGTGTTAGGTTTCGTGAAGTTAGTTATTCACTTCTTATCTCTCATAAAAATAATATCTTAAAAGGTAGTTACCTGATTTATGCCTTTAGCTCTGACCGTTTTTTTGCATTTTGTGAGCGAACTTTTTTCTCAACTCCTTACTTTTTTGAAAAGGTTAATTTAGCAACTTCTTTTCCTTTTTTTATTCAGGTCGGCAATATTTTTCAGGCAAAAATGCTTGAAAAACGTGAAATTTTACAGGAAGGTGAAAACGGTTTTGAAGGAGCAGTTTTTTTACCTGAAAAAGATAAATTTTTCTTTGCAAAAATTAGTGGCTACACACGAATTTTCCCATTCTTGAAAACTGATTTTATTGAGTTTAACACAAAAAATTCCATTTTACGGGATTTGTTAAGCTCAAACTTTGAACCCAAAAAATGGATTACAAGAGAAAATGCTTTTCACTCAAAATCTGCAACTTACCAAAAAACTAAGTTTTTTTAGGCTGACTTGCTGTTAAATTCAGAAGTAAAATTTGGAGTGAAAATGCTTGATTTACGAGTAAAAATTGGCGGGCTAACCCTGAAAAATCCCGTTCTGACCGCAAGCGGAACTTTTGGCTACGGAAATGAATTTAACAGAATTTACGACGTTTCACTTCTCGGCGGAATCGTTACAAAATCCGTTTCCCGTTACGAAAGAAAAGGAAATCCACCCGAAAGAGTCGTTGAAACTGCTTCAGGAATGATTAACGCAATTGGTTTGGCAAACGTTGGAGTTGAAAAATTTGTAAGCGAAAAATTACCTTTTTTGCAAAATTTAAAAACTTCTGTTGTTGCAAACATTGTCGGTTCAACTCTTGAAGAGTACGTGGAAGTTACTGAAATTCTTGAGGAACAAAAAGGCATCGCAGCTTACGAGATTAACCTTTCCTGCCCAAACGTAAAAGGTGGAATCCGCTACTCAACAGACCCGAAATTTGCTTTTGAGATGGTTTCCGCAATCCGAAAAGTGATAAAATCGGAACGCCCATTAATCGCAAAACTCACTCCAAACGTTACTTCTGTTTCAGAAATTGCAATCGCTTGTGAAAATGCCGGTGCGAGTTCAGTTTCGTTAATCAACACGCTTGTCGGGATGGCAGTTGACGTTCAAACACGCAAACCAAAAATTAAAAATATTACAGGCGGTCTTTCGGGACCTGCAATCAAACCCGTTGCACTTGCAAAAGTTTGGGAAGTCGCAAAAATTGTTAAAATTCCGGTCATCGGGATTGGTGGAATTTTGACTTGGGAAGACGCAGTTGAATTTTTGATTGTTGGAGCGAGTGCTGTTCAGGTTGGAACTGCAAATTTTATCAATCCAAACGCTCCGCTTGAAATTCTTTGCGGGATTGAAAATTATTTGAGTGAAAACAAAATTAATTTAAGTGATTTAGTTGGAAGTCTTTTACTTAATTGAGATTTTAAAATGAAATTAGACAGAAAATTTGTTAGCTTTTCGAAAGAAAAAATTTTGCAGGATGAAGACTAAATTATTGGAAAAAAGCAACGATTGAGGAAAAATTGAGAATGATTACTTACTTGAGAGAGTGTTTTTATGGTATTGAAGCAACTACCGGAAGACTTTTTGAATTCTCTAAAAAAATCACAAAGTTAAGTATCTTTTAGTTGGTGGCTGGGCTGAAAAAATTTAAAAAATAAGTTGATTTTTTGGGATGGATTTTCTGAAAAATGCTTGTAAATTCTTTATCACTTTGAAAGGATAAAAAAATGCTTACAGAAGAAAAATTTTCAGAGTTAGCTGAAAAAATCAAAAAAAATTCTCCCGCTGAAGAAACAGAAATTTCTTACTTAAATTTTGAAAATTCACTAACAAGGTTTTCTAACAACTTTATTACTCAAAATGTTGTAAAAAAAAGTGATTCGGTTTCAATTTTACTCGTGAAAAATGGCAAAACAAATCGTGTTGACGTAAATTCTTTTGACGACCAGACAATCCAAACTGCAATTAAAAAAGGGATGGAAATTTTAGAGCTTTCAAAAGAACACGATGATTTTTTACCACTTCCGCAAAAACAGGTTTACCAAAAAATTCCGCATTCTTTTTACAAAAACACAGCGACTTTTTCACCGGAAGAACGTGCTGAAGCAATTGCTTTTTCAGTTGGAAAAACACAAGCAAAAGGTTTGCAGGCAGCGGGAATTTTTTCCACAACAAGCACAAATTTTGGCGTTGCAAACTCAAACGGCGTCTTTGCCTTTCACAACAAAACCAACGCAGAATTTTCTCTGACGACTAATTCCGAAACGAGTTACGGTTGGGCAAACTCAACTGCTCACGATGTTTCAAAAATTAAACTACAGGAAACAACTGAAACGGCAATTCAAAAATGTTTGAGTAGCCAAAACCCGCAAAGCATTGACGCAGGCGATTACGACGTGATTCTTGAGCCAACAGCTTTTGCAAACATTTTAGGCTACTTGAACTGGAATGCTTTTGGAACTTTGGCTTTTCTTGAAAACAGAAGTTTTTTGAGTGGGAAACTCGGAGAAAAAATTTTTGGTGAAAACGTTACGGTTTTTGAAGACCCTTACGATGAAATTTTTCCGGGAACTTCTTTTGATTTTGAAGGAATGCCTAAAAAAACTGTAAAATTAGTTGAAAAAGGCGTTGCAAAAGAGATGGTTCAGGACCGTTACACCGCCCAAAAAATGCAAACGAAGTCAACAGGACACGCTTTGCCTTTTCCAAACAATGCGGGACCTTTTCCAACGAGTGTTAAATTTTATGGTGGAAATTCAAGTTTGCAGGAAATGATTGAGACAACGGAACGCGGGCTTTTGGTAACTCATTTTCACTACACGAACACGCTTGACCATTTTAATTTGATTTTGACAGGAATGACAAGAGACGGACTTTGGCTTGTAGAAAACGGAAAAATCACAAAACCTGTAAAAAATTTACGTTTTACCGACAGTATGGTCAGGGTTTTGAACAATGTAGAGCTTTTGTCAAAGGAAGTTTTTTTTGCAAACGGAAGTTTAGTTTGTCCTGCTGCCAAGGTAAAAAATTTTCATTTTTCAAGCAAAACTGAAAGGTAAGGGAATGTTTTTAGAAGAACTTGAAATTATTAATTTTACAAACGATTACGGAGATGAAATCATCGTTAACCAAAAGTTAAAATTTGGTGAAGGAATAAATTTACTGATTGGTCCAAACGGTGGTGGAAAAACTACTTTGCTAAAAATTTTGCAGGCTTGTGTTTCGTTTAATTTTAATGAACTGAAAGAAAAAAATGATTTTCATTTTAGGACAAAAGGGGAGTTGGAAAATGGAAATTTTGAAGCTAATTTTATGGCAAAGAGAGAGAAATTAGATTTTTCAATTAATTTCACTATTGAAAACGATAAAATTTCAATTGAAAAAAATGGACAAAACTTTAAGATTTTAAAAAATGGAGAAAATTTAGTTGGTAACGTGATTGCTTTAGGCATTGATTTTAATTTGCAAAATATTTTAAGAGATTTGAGCAATGAGGTTTTTGCTCAATTGAAATTTTTAAAATTCCCGCAATTTTGTGGAAGAGGTGTTGAAGACAATTCTGAAACAAAGTTGTTATTTGAGAAAAATATTAAAACATTCACTATTTATTTTTTTGAAAAAGGAAGCATTCCTTTTGAAAATAATTTATTACAAGAAAAATGGTCTGGTACAGAAAACCAGGCAGAAATGAATGAATTTAGTTTTATTATTCTTAAAGATTTAACTGATTTTATTAATAAACAAGGACCGCCAAAAGATTTTAGAGAACCTCTCAATCTTAAATTAGAATTTAAAAGTTCCTTTTTAGAAAAAATTAGTAAAGATTATCCATTTTTTGATAGTTACAAAATTAGTTTTGGTAGCAGCCAAATTTCTATGAAATCCAGAAAATTTAGAGATGGAAAATGTATTTTTTTAAAAAAAGAAAGGGAAATTAAAATTGATAACGTTCTGACCTGGGGACAAAAACGCTTTGTTTACTTGTTGAGCAAGGTTGAGCTTAACGAAATCCCTTTGATTGATGAAATTGAAAATGGCTTTCATCCTAAAATGGTTGAAGATTTGTTGAAGAAAATTTACGAGCAAAAAAAACAGGCTTTCATCACTACTCATAGCCATAATATTATCAATAATTTAAAATATGTTTCAATGGAAGAACTCGGTAAATCGGTTGTGCTTTGTAAAATTGGTACAAACGAAAAACTTGCTTTCTCAAATTTGAAAGGAAAAGATTTAGAAAAAGTTTTTAAAAAGGTTGAAACTGAAATTATTTCTTTAGCTAATGTTCTGTTTTATGACGGAGTTTGGAATTGAAAATTTATTTTTTTACAGAAGATAAAACATCTCAAAAAGTTACACAAAAATTTATTGAACTTGCTTTAGAATTTTTAGGGCAGGAACAGGCAGAGTTTGAAGAAATTTTTAAAGATGTTTTAGGTTCCGACATCTTTAATCAAACTAAACTCAATGATTTCATTCAGTATGCTTTAGCAACTTTAAAGACAGAAAAAGATTGTATTTTTTGCTTTCACATTGATGCAGATGAAAAATTCAATAATTTTCAAATTTTCATAACAAACAATAAAATTATTCTAAAAATTAGAAAAAACATAAAAAACAGATTCGCAGAAATGATACCTTGCAGTGCAATTGAAAATTGGTGTTGTGCAAACAAAAAAGAACTTTCAAATAAACTTAGTGAAATTGAAACTTCTTCACAAAAGAAACTTGAACAAGTTTTATCGTCAGAGTCTTACTTGGAAAAACTTGACGAAATCGGCAAAATCAAGTTTGCCGGAAGCGGAGAAAAAAACACAAAAATTATGCTTGGTCTTGTTGCAGACGGTTTTCCAACACAAAATTTTTACAACGTAAAAAAGTCTTTTTATTGTTTTGCGGAAAATTTGAAATTAGCTTTAGCTCAAAAAAAAATCATACTTTAGGAAGTTTTTTTAAAATGAAACACTACACACAACTTGCACTTGACACAGCGACAAAACTCGGTGCAACTTACGCAGACATCAGAATTATTTTGACAAAAAATGAAGGGCTTGAAATTACTACAGGAAAAGTTACTGAAACAAGCTCAAGCGAAAATATTGGTTTTGGAGTTAGAGTGATTGCAAACGGTTCCTGGGGATTTGCAAGCTCTAACCTTCTTACAAACGAAGAAATCCAAAGAATTTCTACGCTTGCCGTAAAAATCGCAAAAGCAAGCTCACTACTAAAAAAACAAAACGTAAAACTCGTCAAAGAACCTGTTTACAACGAAAAATGGCAAACTCCTTTTTTGATTGACCCTTTTACAGTTCCGATTTATGAAAAACTCGCTTTGATGCACAAAATTGACGAAGTTTTACGAAAGTCAGAACTGATTAAACGAACTGTTATCGGAATGGATTTTACTTGTGAACATCAGTGGCTTGCAACTTCGGAAGGAACTTTTATTGACCAAAAATTAATGCGTAGCGGCGTCGGTTACTCTGCAACTGCAATCGGAAACAACGACGTTCAAATTCGCTCTTTCCCAAATTCTTTCCGCGGACAATTTATGTCAATGGGTTACGAACTGATTCCGGGGCTTTCGCTTTTGGAAAATGCTGAACGTGTCCGCGAAGAAGCAATCGCACTTTTAACAGCAAAAGAATGTCCGGAAGGTAAAAAAGATGTAATTCTTGACGGCACCCAAATGGCTTTGCAAATCCACGAATCTGTCGGACACGCTACGGAACTTGACAGAGTTTTGGGAATGGAAGCAAACTACGCAGGAATGAGTTTTGCGACAACCGAAAAACTGAACAACTTTCGCTACGGTTCGGAAATTGTAAATTTAGTTTGTGATTCAACAGTTCCAAACGGGCTTGCTACAATCGGTTACGACGACGACGGAGTTCGTGCTAAACGTTGGCATTTGGTAAAAGACGGAATTTTAGTTGGTTACCAGTTCAACAGAGAAACAGCTCACGAAATCGGTGCCGAAGAATCCAGCGGAAACAATCGTGCTCAAGGTTGGAGCAACATTCCAATCGTCAGGATTACAAACCTTAGTTTAATGCCGGGAGATTGGGAATTTGAAAACTTAGTTTCAGACACGGAAGAAGGGATTTTTATGGAAACAAACAAGTGCTGGAGCATTGACCAGTGGAGGCTGAATTTTGAGTTCGGGACTGAAATCGGTTGGGAAATCAAAAACGGTAAAAAAGGTGCGATGCTGAAAAACTGTTCTTACCAGGGAATTACACCTGAGTTTTGGAATTCCTGTGATGCAATTTGTAACGAAAATTACTGGACACTTTGGGGCGTTCACAACTGCGGAAAAGGTCAGCCAATGCAAATTGCCGAAATGTCTCACGGAAGTTCTCCGACAAGATTTAGAAACGTAAACGTCGGAATTGGAAATAAAAACTTCCACTCAAGTAAAAATGTTTTGTAATTTAACTTTAAATTTTTAAAAAAATAATTGAGGTAAAAAAAATGAAAAACTATTTGAAAGTAAAAGGAATTTCAGCACTTCTTTTTACAGCAGTTTTTAGCATTAACGTTGGTGCTCAAGTCTTGGATTTGACAACTACTTACGTTGGTGGGAACGGTCAATCCGGAAATATGTTTGATGTTACCACGCTTAACCAGGTTGTAATTACAGGTTTTGACTGTAATCTTGCAATCGGCACACAGACCATCGAAATTTATTACAAAACCGGAACGATTGTCGGGTTTGACACAACACTGGCAGCGTGGACTTTAATTGCAACCACGACAGCAACAGCAACTGCTGCAAACGCTCCGACACCGCTTCCTGTAAACTTGAATCTGGCTTTGCAGCCAGGTCAGACTTACGGGTTTTACATCACGAGTACCGCTCAAGGTACGATGATGAACTACACAAACGGAACCGCTGTCGGCAATGTTTACGTGTCTGACACAAACTTGCAAATCAAGGAAGGTTACGGAGTAGCTTATCCTTTTGCCGGTACGTTTCAACCAAGAATTTGGAACGGTACAATTCACTACACTGCCGGACCGCCACAAAATTATGTGGTTTTACTTGCTCCGCAAACACTTAACGGTAACGCACTTCCAACAAGTAACGTAAATTACAACCTGACTGCTTACAACTACGGAGCTTTAAGTGATTCTTACAACCTGTCAGTTTCGGGTAACACTTTCCCGACTACTTTTTGGCTCAACGGAAACCAGATTACCAACACGGGAAACATCAGTGCAGGTGCAAACCTTGTTTTTAACGTGCAAGTTTCTGTTCCTGCCGGCACACCGATTGGTTTTACAGACGTTGCAACTGTTACCGCAACTTCTGCCGGCGACCCGACTGTAAGTGATTTTTCTACTGTAAACACTCTCAGCGGAGACATCACTCCACCAGGAACTGCTTCAAACGTTGCCTGCAATTTGAATACTAACGGAACAATTGACATCACTTGGGTTAACCCAACTTTAAACGCAGACGGAACAGTTTTAACCGACCTTGCTTCAATCAATGTTTTAAGAAGTGCGGATAATTTAAATTTTACTTTGCTTGGAAACGTAACTGCTCCAAACCAAACTTTCACCGACAACTCTCCGCTGAACGGTGCAAACTACTACACAGTCGCTGCCGTTGATTTATCGGGAAACGTCGGAGCTTACGCTACTTCCTCGCAGTGTAACGTCGTTGCAAATTCCGGCGGACCGGATGCTTTCGGACACGTTTGGTTCAGCAGCACCGGCGGAACGATTCCGGCAACATTTTTTAACATTGCAACGCTTGGAACTGCACTTGGTGTTTACGGAGACGACAATCAGGATGCTCTGAACCTTCCCTGGTCTTTTCCTTTTTACACAAATTCTTACACAAGTTGCCAGGTTTCTACTAACGGCTACATCACTTTTGGGGCAGTTGCCACTCCTTACTGGAATCAACCAATTCCAACTGTCGGAGACCCTGAAAATTGTATTTTTGCATTTTGGGACGACTTAATTGTTAACCAGGGAACGGGCGAAATTTACTACTACAACGACGCAGCCAACAACCGTTTCGTGATTCAGTGGAACAACGTTCCAAGACTTGCCGAACAAACCAACCTGAACACTTTCCAAATGATTCTTTACCCTAACGGCAAAATTGATTACAACTACCAGACACTAACCTCAACTTCGCTCACCGAAGCTACGATTGGAATTGAAGACTCAACTGCAACCGACGGACTTCAGGTGGCTTACAACTCTCCGTTTTTGCAAAGCAATTTGTCTGTTGTAATCACTGCTGACGCTCCGCCTTTTATCACTCACACACCGCTCGGAAACACAACAAACGTTACAAATCCTTACACCGTAACAGCACAAATTTTTGATTCAGGAACAGTAATTTCAGCCGATTTGTTCTGGAGAATTAATTCAACGGGAACTTACACACAAGTTCCGATGACAAACACAACAGGAATTAATTACACAGCTCAAATTCCGGCTCAAACTAACGGAACTTACGTTGAGTACTACCTTGTTGCAATTGACGACAGTTCAGACGTTACGACTCACCCGACAAACGCTCCAACAAACGTTCACTCCTTTGTAATTAGCTTAACACTTCCACCAGACAACCTTGTCGCAACTTCCAACGTGGATTTAGCAGTTCCGCTAACCTGGCAAATTCCAAATGTAGTTGCTCCACAGTTCAAGCAAAACCAAAATATTTTTGCTTACACTTCAAACGGAAACGTTCCTTTTGGTTTTAACAATGCCAGCGGAAACGTTGCAACAAAATTTTTCCTTGCACAAAATAAAGGTCTTGAAACAGTTGAAATCACTTTTCTTGAAGGAGTAAAAACTAACTACACGGTCAGCCTTTACGGTTTTGGTGCAGGAGAAAAACCAGGAAAACTGCTTGGAATTTTAGGCAAAGGAGTTACAAGTGGAAAAAATGAAACTATTAAATTTTCACTAAAGGAGGCTGTGAGGCTTTCAAACGGAAAGTTTTTTGTAGTGTTAACTCAGGAAGATGAAAACCTTGTTTCGCTTGCAAGCGAAGTTCAAAGTGAAATCCCTGCAAACACGTTTTTTGTTTCAGGAAAAAATACGGACAACTGGCAAAGTTTTGAAAGCCTGAACCTTGCTTTTATTCCTCAGATTAAAATTTTGACGAAGGAAACAAGCGCTTTTGCAAGATTTAACGGAATTGCTGAAAAAATTAGCAACTCACCAAAAGCCGATAAACTTGAAAAAGGTAAAAACATCGCTTCTTACGTCGTAAAAAATGCTCAAAAAATCAACGTTAAACCGATTAGTTTAAATGATTTTCTGAAAAAAGCACTTCCAAACGGAAAAAACAACACGAACCAAATCGCAACTCTCGGTCTTAATTCTTACAAAATTTACCGTTCAACACTTGCTTCAAACCTGATTCCGCCAACAGCAACTTACCAGATTAATCAAACTACAAGCCCATTAATTATCAGTTACCTGGATAACGACCCTGTTTTGGCTAACGGAACAGAGTATTTTTACGTTGTAACTTCAATTTTTGTGGATAATGTTAGCGGACAAATTGTTGAAAGTTTACCTTCAAACATTGCTTCAGCAACTCCAAACGATGTTTTAGCTCCGGCTTCACCAACTGGATTAACTTCAACATTAAACACAGGTAACGGAGTTGACCTTACCTGGGTGAACCCAACAACAAACGCAGACGGAACACCTTTGAACGACCTTGCTTCAATCAAAGTTTACAGAGGAGCGAGTGCTTTCGGAACGCCGGTTTTGTTAACGACACTTTCTTCTTCAAACCAAACTTACACAGACGGCAACCCTGCAAACGGAGCGAATTTTTACTTTGTTACGGCTTTGGACGTTGAAGGAAACGAAAGCGCACTTTCAGCAAGTTCACAAACAAACGTCGTTGCAGCTTCCGGCGGACCTGACCTTTACGGACACACGTGGGTCAGCAGTTTAAACGGAGCGGTTTCTTTCAGTTTTGTTGACGTTTCAACGAATCCCGCTTCACAGAACCAAAATTTAACTGATGATTCTTTCTCACAAGTTACGTTGCCCTGGGCTTTTCCGCTTTACAACGATACTTTCACGACGATGTTTATCGGTTCAAACGGTTACGTAAATTTTGATGCAGGAAGCAGTTCACTTGGTGGACCCGGTGGATTAGCTTTTCCAAACGCTCAGCAACCTAACGGAATGATTTCAATTTTTTGGGACGATTTGAATCCTGGTTCAGGTGGGCAAGTTTGGTACTACGCTGACCCAAACCTTCCGCGTGTAATTATTCAATGGAATCAGGTTCCAGCTTTCGGTGGAAGCGTTCCGATGACGATGGAAATTATTTTGTGGCAGGACGGAACGATTGAGTTTCAGTACTTGGACATTGATGAAAATGATGCAACTTTCTGTTCAGTCGGGATTGAAAATCTTGCCGCAACTGATGGCTTGCAAGTGATTAACGACGATGTTTTTTTACAAGACCAACTTGCAGTCTGGTTTACTTCTGAAGACAACTTTCCACCAAGCGTAGTAAACCTTACCAACCAAAACGACACAGACATTCACAACCAAAATTTCCCGGTTTGGGCAAAAGTTACAGACACACTTTCAGGAGTTCAGGCGGACAGCGTTGAGCTTTTCTGGAAACTTGCAAGCAACACAACCTGGAACAACGTTCCGATGACCGCAGCGGCTAACGACTCGTTTTACGCTCAAATTCCTGCACCAAACGCTTTTGACGTAGTGATTGAGTATTTTATCAGTGCAACGGACTCAGACACGGGCGAAAACACGGCTTACTTTCCGTACAACCCGACAAACGGAACAGGAACTCCTTACAGTTTTGAAATCAGGCTAATTCCACCAGGAACTTTGAACGCGGAATCGCTTGTTCCAAACCACATTCCTTTGGCTTGGGGACAGCCTGGCGAAAACGGAATTGAAATCAAGTACGATGACGGAACGAGTGAATTTCAGTCAATTTTACCAAACTCTCCACCAGGAATAAACAGTCCGGGACCAGCAATTTTTATAAGTAAGTTTGACATCGCAACTCAAACGCAAATTTCAGGGAATGCACAATTAAACTCTGCTAAGGTTTTTATTGATAACGGTGCTTTGCCTGCTTCAACTTACAAAGTAAAAATTTACGGTTGGGACACAGTAACAAACGTTCCCGGAGCTTTACTTACGGAACTTGGACCTTTCACACAAACAACTTCAGGAAGTTTTGTAAACTTTGATTTTGTGAACCCGGTTACGGGAATTGGATTTGCAATTGGAAGTGGTGCTTTTGGAATTGGAGTTGAACAGATTGGAAGTGACCCGATTTCACTTGGAGGAGACACGAGCTTAAATCCGCCTTACGTTTTTAACGTGAACACTCATTTTATTCAGGGGACAGGTGGAAACTGGGCACCGATTGAAACGCTTGCTCCAATTTATGGACAAATAATTCCGATGATTCGTTGCTTTGTTGAACCTTTGGCTGTAGTTGCTCCGGTTGTAAATTCACCAAAAGCAGAAATTTTTGGAAAAAAACTTTCAAAGGGTGGAAACGAAATCAATTTAAATCCAAGCTGGAACATTGTTTCCTACAAACTTTACAAGCTAAACGGTGCTGCTTTAAATTCTGAAGAAGTAGTAACAAACGGTTCAGTAATTTTTACAGGAACGACACAAAATTACGATGATTTTAGCGTAACGAATCCGAACCAGTACTCTTACGCAGCGACAGTAGTTTACGACGTGAACGGAACGAACCTTGAATCGCACCCCGGAAATCTTGTTGTGGCAACGCCGGGAATTGCTACGGGAACACCAAACATTGTTGCAAACGAGGTGAATTTTGGAGTAATTTTGGTAACACAACCTTCTGCAGCGAACTTAGTAGTCAAAAACACGGGAACGGGGATTTTGTCAATTTCGGGGATGACTTTTGGAACGACAAACCCATTAAACGCACAATTTACAAATCAGCCGACTTTCCCGTTAACGGTTGGAGTTGGTGATTCAGTGTTGGTTGAACTGACAGTTTTTCCAATGTCAATAGGAAATTTAACAAGCACTTTGGAAATCGCAAACAACACAACGGCAACACCAAACTACGTTGTAAACTTAATTGCGGATGTTACCGATGCGATAGAAAATGGAGAAAACGAAATTCCAAAGGCTTTCAGTTTGGAGCAAAACTACCCAAATCCATTTAATCCAAACACAAAAATTAAGTTTGGAATTCCTGCAAGGGCTTTTGTTAAGCTGACGATTTACAATGCGTTAGGTCAGGTTGTAAAGAGTTTGGTTAATGGAAATTTAGAAGCCGCTTACCATGTTTTTGAATGGAACGGCACGGATGCGAAAGGCAGAAGTGTAGCGAGCGGAATTTATTTTGCGAGGCTTGAAGCAGGCAGTTTTGTTAAGACGCAGAAGATGGTTTTACTAAAATAAATCGCTTTTTAGCTTAGAAAAAATTAAAGCCAGGTCAAGTTTTTGATTTGGCTTTTTTTGTTTAGAAACAGGAAAAAGGGAAGTAAATTTGCAGGGAAGTTTTTAGAAAAGCAGGGGTCTTAAAAAAAAATAGGGCTAAAAAAGAATACGACCGGGTTTACGACCTTGAAGAATTAATACGCAAAATCAATACCTGACACGATTTTTTTAGCAGAAAAGTTTGTCGGTTGCCGTAAGTTCGGTGTTTAAGATGTTTCAAAGCACAAAAAAACAGTAAAGTTGAAAACTAAAAGGGAAAAGTGTTAACGGCAGGAACAAAAAAACAAGCAAGTGATTTTGAGAAAACTGTGGAAAAATGAAACCATTCACCGAAAATATTGATAGTAATTATTTTCTGACCATTGTTCAACCACACTTTCATCGGAAATATTTCGCAGATGTTTCAGAATCAAAAGTCCAACCATTAAACGAATTGGTTTGGCAGGACGTCCATTATTTTGACAATAAAGTTGAGAAAATGCTTTTTCAAACCTGTCCCAGTCAATTTTTTCGGCTAAAATGAACAAAGGGTGTTTTTTGTTAAGAGTATCTCTCAGAGAAAAATATAAATTCGTTTGATTTTTTATTTTTGGTTTAGACAGCATTGTTGTTTTTACCTTAAATTTTTCAGTTTATTTTGCAGAAGAAAATTCACAAGCAACACTTCGATACAATCTTAAGCAAAACTTTCCGAATCCTTTCAATCCAACGACAACGATTTCCTACACGCTTGCAAAAACAAACAATGTAAGACTTGAAGTTTACAACACAAAAGGAGAGCTTGTCAGGGCTTTGGTCAGCGAAAACCAAAACGAAGGTTCACACACATCAAACTGGAACGGCACGGATTTCAGTGGGAAACAAGTTTCATCGGGAATTTATTTTTACCGGTTAGAGACAAAAAACGGCTTTTCGGAAGCGAAAAAAATGGTTCTGCTGAAGTAGTAAAAAAAAGATTTTAAAAGAGGGTTGAACTTTTTGGAAGTATAAAGTTTTGCCGAGACTTCTAAGAAAACCTTTTTTCTTCCAAAAAGTCTTTTATCGGGCAAGCCTGAGTATTTCGTAAGGGTTTTTCCTGTAAAGTTAGAATAAATTTCTTGTGTTTTCAAAATTAAAGATGTATCTTTTTCACTTAAAAAGAAAAGAGATGTTTTTTTCGTGTTATTTGCTTAATGAAACATTTGAAAATAATACCTTTACATCACTTTTTAAGTTTTTTAGATTAAATTTTTAAGTAAAGAATAAAATGAATCTTTTAGCTCGAAAAATATTTATCTCGCTTTTTATATTTTCCTTCATTTCGATTGAAAGTAATTTTTTTTGTGAGTCCGATTGTGAAAACTTGTTTGAATGTTTTTCCCAAATAAGTCTTGAAGCAGATTCTCACAATCACCAATGTTCTGCAAAAATTTGTGAATTAAACCACAAATCAATGCATCAATTTGTCGTTATTTCTACAAAAGAGTTAAAACGAGAAAAGACTCATAACTTTGTTAAAAGTCTTACAAATAGCTTTAACAAAGTTAGATTTTTAAAGAAAATTACTCTTAATCATTTCCAAAATGAAATTAAGGCACCCTTACACAAAGTTCCTTTTTTCATTCTTTACTCCTCTTATCTGAGTTGATTTTCAATTCCTTCTAAAATCTCATTTTCTAAGTAAACAAATTTTGTAAAGGTGAATTTAGTGTTCACCAGAAAACTAAAAAGGAATAATTAAATGATTTTCATTTTGATTTTATCCTTTACAGTTGTTTGTACAACTCTTTTTGCTCAAGACTTTACCAACTTAAGCTTAAAAGAAGCGTTTCAAATTGCTTTAAGGGAGAACAAAAATATTCTTTCTCATCGAGAAAATATCAACATCAAGAAAGGTGAATTTTGGTCTGAGATATCACTTCCAAATCCTGAAATAAGTTGGGAGTTTGAAGATATTCCGAAAGATAAAGCTCTAAGTGGCTATGAAAAAAAGAGGATTGCAGTAACTCAGGAAATTGAATTTCCAACCAATTATTTTTTCAAGGCTAAAGCATTAAATTCTGAAATTATACAAACAGAAATTGAAGTTAGGGCAGAAGAAAATGAACTCAAAAATGAAGTAATGAAAACATATTTTGAGGTCGTTCTTGCCAAAGAAATGATTAAGTTGGCAAAAGCAAATTTTGAGCAAACAAAACAATTTTACGAAAATGTTAAAAAGCAAAATAAATTCGGTGAAACGGATAAACTGTCTGTTTTGAAAGCAAACGTCAAAAAGTCCATTGCAAAAAATGAACTTGAAACTATCCAAAATGATTCTGTTTTTATTGCTAACAAATTCTTAAATCTTTTGGGCTTTGATGCAGAAAAAGTTAATTCTTTAACTCTTTTAGATTCACTTTCCGTTGGAAACAATTCTCTTCCAAAAATGACGAATGGATTTTTGGCTAACCCGATTTTACAATTAACCAAAAATCAAAAAGAATTTGCAAAAACTAACCAAAGACTGGTTTACAGTGAAATCTTACCCAATTTTTCTTTTTCGTATTTTCAAGACAAACCGAAAAATCTTGAAAAATCTTGGGGAATTGAACTGGGAATTTCTGTCCCAATCTGGATAATGAACTACAGAGGAAATATTCAAAAAGCGAATGCGAAACTAAGGCAAGCAAAGCTTAATGAATCTTTCGTTGATTTTTCTTTAAAAAATAAGTTTTTAGAAATTGAATTGAATCTCCAAAAAGCACAAAACCAAATTGAACTTTTTAAAAATGAAATTTTAATAGAAGCAAAAGAAGCATTTGAAATTTCGGAGAAAAACTACAAAGAAGGTGAAATCGGTTTTTTGGACTTTTTCGACTCACAGCAACTTTTGATTGAAGTTCAAAAAGAATACTTGATTTCACAATTCAACTTTCAAATTGCAAAAGCAGACTTTCTAACTTTAACCGGCTTCCAACAATATTAATGAGGATAAAAATGAAAATAAAATTTCTTTGCCTAATCATTTTTTTAGGCTTAATCGGATTCGCTTTTTCTGAAAATGACCATGAATCTCAAGAAGGACACGAACAAAAAACAGAAGAACACAAAGACCACGAAGGAAACGGTGAACACGAAGAAGATTTAAAATTTACTGACAAAATTGTTCAGGAACTTGGGATCACAGCAAAACCTGCAATCCGAAAAAACATTGGTGAAATGATTTCTGCAAAAGGAAAAATTGTAACCAAACCAAATAATTTTGCAAAAGTCGGTTCCTTAATTTCAGGGCGAATCGCTAAAATCCATTCTAAATTGGGCGATTCTGTGCAAAAAGGCGAAGTTCTTTTTGAAATAGAAAGCACCGAAATTATTAAATCAATTTCAGATTACATTACAGCAAAAAGTGAGTTTGCAGTTGCAAAAGCAAGTTTCGAAAGATTGGAAAATTTGCGAAAATCTCAAATTGGCTCTGAAAAAGATTTTTTGCAAAGTAAAGCAGAGTTTGAAATTGCTTTGGCAAATTTAAAAGGAGCTGACCTTATAATTCACACAATCGGTTTTACAGACGATGATTTAGACGAAATTTTTGAATCGGAAATGCACACGAAAGTTTTGTTCAAAATCCGTGCTCCAATCTCAGGAGAAATTTCTTTTTCAGAAATTAAACTTGGGCAAAACATTTCGGAAGACGTTACGGTTTTTGAAATTACAGATTTCTCAAAAATTTGGGTTGAAATTTCACTCTTTGAAAAGGATTTTCCGAAAGTAAAAGCAGGAAACAAAGTGGAAGTGAAGCTTTCTACACAAAACTCAATTTTTAGCGGAAAAATTTTGCGAATCGGTAAAACACTTTCTGAAAGAGACAGAACAATTCCGTTAATTGCAGAAATTGAAAGCCCAGAGCATTTTTTGATAAATTCATTTGTTGAGGTAGAAATATTTTCCAATGAGAAATCGACTCTTGCAGTTCAAGACAAAGCAATTCATTTTGATGGAAAAGAATACTTCATCTTTGTTGAAGAAGAACACAACACTTTTGAAAGGAGAGAAGTTTTTGTAGGAAGAAAATTTGAAAACTACACCGAAATTGTCTCAGGTTTGGAAGAAAATGAAAAGGTTGTTGTTGAAGGCAGTTTTTACTTAAAATCAAGGCTTGCAAGCGAAAACATTGGCGGACACAACCATTAAGGAGATTGAAAAATGCTAAATAAAATCATAGAATTTTCGGTTCGTCAAAGGCTTCTGATAATTTTAGCTCTGATTTTTTTCATTGGTTGGGGCTTGAATTCTTATCAAAAAATTCCGATTGACGCTTTTCCTGACGTAACGAACAACCAAGTTCAGATTCTCACAACAATAAATGGATTTTCGCCTCTTGAAGTGGAAAAATTAATCACTTACCCGATTGAAGTAGAAATGAGTTCTATTCCTGGTTTGGTTGAAAATCGTTCAATTTCTCAATTTGGACTTTCAGCAATCACACTTGTTTTTGAAGATGGAATAGACATTTATTGGGCAAGACAGCAGATTCTTGAAAAATTAATTGTTGTCCGTGATGAAATTCCCAAAGGAGCAGAAGTAGAAATGGGACCTGTATCGACAGGACTTGGAGAAATCTACCAATACACTTTGGAGTCGGAATCTCTTTCACCGATGGAATTGCGTGAAATCCAGGATTGGGTAATCGCTCCTGTTTTACGTTCTGTGAAAGGTGTAATTGAGGTAAACAGTTTTGGCGGATTTGTGAAGCAGTTTCACATTCTTTTGAGCCCGACTTCGATGCAAACTTTCGACGTTACTTTGGAGGAAGTTTGGAAGGCTGTTGAAACAAACAACTCGAATGCAGGCGGAAATTACATTGAAAGAAATTTTGAACAGTACGTTGTTCGTGGAATCGGTTTAATTGAGAAAATTGCTGACATCGAAAACATTGTCGTTAAAACTGAAAATGGAATTCCGATTAAAATTTCCGACGTCGCACAAGTGAAAACTGAACCGCAAGTTCGTTACGGAGCTGTGACGAAAGATGGAAAAGGCGAAACTGTGGCAGGAATTATTATGATGCTCAAAGGTGAAAGTGGAAAGAGTGTCGTTTTAGATGTTAAAAAAGCGATAGAAAATCTCAAGTCTTCACTTCCAAAAGATTTGAAAATCGTTCCTTTCTACGACAGAACCGAACTTGTAGCCGAAGCGATTTCGACTGTTTCAAACGCAATGTTAATTGGAGCAATTCTAGTTATTTTAGTTCTAATCTTGTTCTTGGGAAGTTTGGGTAGTTCGTTAATTGTATCTTTGATTCTTCCGATTTCTGTTTTGCTAAGTTTCATTGTGATGAAAATGATTGGACTTTCTTCAAATTTGATGAGCCTTGGCGGTCTTGCAATCGGAATTGGAATGATGGTGGATGGAGGTATTGTTGTAATAGAAAATATTAACAGGCTGATTCAGGAAAACAAAGAAAATGCTAACAAAAAGCATTTTTTGCAAGTTGTCGTTCGTGGCGCTGAGGAGGTTGGAAGACCTTCATTTTTTGCAGTTTTAGTTGTTGTTACTGTTTTCATTCCTCTTTTTACTTTGGAAGGTTTGGAAGGGAAAATGTTCACTCCTCTCGCGATTACGATTAGTGTTGCTTTGCTAATTGCTTTGATTTTGTCGCTGACGATGCTGCCTGCTTTTGCAACTTTTTTGAAAGAAAAAAATGCCAAAGAAAAATCGAACCCGATTCTAAGTTTTGCAACTTCAATTTATGAACCGATTCTGAGTTTTGGGCTAAGGCAAAAAGCCTTAACACTTGGAATTTCGGTAGTAGTTTTTATTCTTTCAGCTTTGCTTTTTAGTCGTTTGGGAACTGAATTCGTACCAGTTTTGGAAGAAGGTTCTATCGCTGTTCAAGCCTTCAGACTTCCAAGTATTTCGACAAAAGGCTCAGTTGAAATTTGTAATTTGATTGAAAAAAGAATTAAGGAGATTCCAGAAGTTACAACTGTTGTTTCTAAGACAGGAAGAGCGGAGGTTGCAACTGATCCAATGTTGCCGAGCATTTCAGACATTTACGTGATGATGAAACCACTCAAAGAATGGCGGGAAGGCTACACGAAAAAAATGATTGTCAACGAAATGCGAGAAAAACTTGAGGAAATTCCCGGAGTCCTCTACAGTTTTAGCCAACCGATTGCACTAAGAGTTGACGAGTTAATTTCAGGTGTAAAATCCCAACTTGCAGTGAAAATTTTTGGTGAAAGCAGTGAAGTAATGAACGGAATTGCTGAAGAAATCATTAAGGAACTCCAGACTTTGGAAGGTGCGCAAGACGTAAAAGTTGAGCAAACAACGGGCTTCGGCTACTTGCAAATCAAGATTAATCGTGAATCTTTAGGGCGTTACGGTCTCAGCGTCAAAGACATTCAAGAATACATTTCGATTGGAATCGGTGGCGAAACAGTCTCAACACTTTACGAAGGTGAAAAGAAATTCGACATTGTAGTTTGTTTGGAAGAAAATCACCGAAACACTTTGGAGGCAATTTCCAACATTTTGGTTTCGACTCCACAAGGCTACAAACTACCACTTTCAACTTTTGCTGAAATTTATACCGAAGAAGGTCCGTCACAAGTAAGCCGTGAAAATGGGAAAAGAAAAGTAACAGTTGAACTCAACGTCGATGGTGTTGATATCGGAACTTTTGTTGAAAAAGCACAGGAGAAGCTCAAAAAATTAAACTTACCAACCGGATATTTTTTGGAATGGGGAGGACAATTTGAAAATCAGCAAAGAGCAAACAACAGGATGATGGTAATTTTACCTATTACCTTTGTTCTAATTTTCGTCTTACTTTTTATCACTTTTGGCTCTGTTAAAAGTTCGGTACTTGTTTTAATGAACTTGCCGTTTTCTTTGGTTGGTGGAGTTTTGGGAGTTTGGATTTGGGACATTTATCTTTCAGTTCCAACTTCCGTAGGGTTTATCGCAGTAATCGGAACAGCGGTGCAAAATGGAATTGTGATGGTAAGTTTCATTAACGAACACCGCGAAAAAGGTCATTCAGGTTTGGATGCAATAAAAATCAGTTCGATGTTACGGCTAAGACCGATTTTAATGACTTCTTTAACAACGATTCTCGGTTTAATTCCTTTGCTAATGTCAAGTGGAATAGGTTCTGAAATTCAACAACCTTTGGCAATTGTTGTTGTCGGTGGACTGATTACTTCTACTTTTTCTACTTTAGTTTTATTGCCAAGTCTTTATTCCTGGTTTGAAAGAGCGAAGTAATTTTTAATTTTTTAGCCTTCATTGCAAGCATTTGAAGGCTAAAATTTTTCTGTAAGTTTCAGAGGTTTTTAGAAAGGAAAATTGCCGTCAAAGGGCAAAGGGTTGAAAATTGTTTAATAATTGTTTTGCAGTTTATTTTGCAGGACTTTTGGACTTAAAGCTATAAAACTTCACCAAAAATTGCAACAATTGTTTTATTGTAAATTTGTGCGTTAAACGGTTTTTAAGGAACGCCTTTTTAGCTTTCGCAAGGTTTCAGTGAGAATTTTAAAAAGTTTTACTATTTTTTCCGCTTGCTAAATCTTTTAACAATTGACTAAGTTTTTTATTAAATTTGCAAGGTGTAAATTTAAAGAAAGCCAATGATTCCAACTAAAAAATGCCCGGTTTGTAACTTGACAGTCTTGGAACAAACTGAAAAATGTCCTCGTTGTAACTATAAATTTTCGCCGGAAAAAGAACAAACCTCAGAACCGGAAAAAGAAATTTTTGAACAAAAACAAAACCCTTTTTCTTCTGCAGTTCGCTCAAAAAACACTCCAATCACAAAATTTTTCCTTGCTGTAATAATTTTGATTTGGATTTTGATGACTTTGGAAGGTGGTTCTACTTCAACCGAAACGCTACTAAAATTTGGTGCAAAGCACAACCCTTTAATCACTGAAGGTGAGTTTTGGAGGTTTTTGACAGCAACTTTTCTCCACATCGGTTTTTTGCACCTTCTCGTAAATTCTTACTCGCTTTTTATTCTTGGAAAAGAGATTGAAACTTTTTATGGAAGTATCTGTTTTACAATTATTTACATTGTTTCAGGACTTTTAGGAAGTATCCTTTCCTACGCTTTTAACACTTCAATTTCAGCAGGAGCAAGCGGCTCAATTTTTGGATTAATTGGCGCATCAATCGTATTTTTTGGGAAAAATAAAAACTCGTTTGGAAGCATTGGAAAATCGGGTTTGAACAACGCACTTTTTATTGCAGGTTTTAACTTGCTTTTTGGATTTTCTGTTTCAGGAATCGATAATTTTGGACACGTTGGCGGATTGCTCGGCGGACTTTTTACAAGTTTTTTACTCGTTCCAACTTACCAGGTAATTTATGACTCTGACGGAAATCTTTTAGCCTTTTCACCAAACAAAATTAACCACAAAAAAACACTTTTGGCTTTGTTAATTTCAGTTTTTGTCTTAGTAACACTGATTTTTTTTAGTGTCAGCTTCCGCCTGACAATTGACAATTAAATGAAAATTTTAGAACATTTATTTTTTATCCTTTTGTTTTTTCAAACAACAACTTACTCAGTGCTTTTTTGGTTGTCTGATTTCCGCCTGAACATTGAAAAATTCCTCCTTTTAGCGCTTTTTTTGAGCATTTTTTACCTTTGTTCGGTTTTGATTTTGCAAAAACTGGAGCTTTCAAAACGCTTTTTTACTTTAGCTTTGTTACTTGGAATTGCTTTTCGTTTCCTTTTTTTGTTCACAACTCCAACGCTTTCTGACGATGTTTACCGTTACGTTTGGGATGGAAAAGTTTTTGTTAGTGGAACAAATCCTTACGAATTTCCACCAAACTCACAAAATTTAGAACACTTACGGGACACAAAAATTTTTCCCAAAATTAATCACAATGAAATTCCAACAGTTTACCCGCCAGTTTTACAATTTATTTTTGCGATTAATGGCTTGTTTGGAAGCTCGCTTTTTGGAATGAAAGTTTTGATTTTACTTTTTGAATTTGGGCTTGGTTTTTTAGTTTTTCAAACGATTTTGTTGCTTCGTGAAAAAAAAGAATTTTTCTTTTACTACTTTCTAAATCCTTTAGCAATTTTAGAATTTTCAGGTCAAGCTCACAGTGATGTTGTTGGAGTGTTTTTTTTATTTTTAGCTTTTTACTTTTTCCTGAAAAATTCCGAAAATTTTGCAAGCCTTATTTTTGTTTGTTTGGCAGGTTTGACAAAATTTATTCCTTTTGTTTTTCTGCTTTTTCTCAAAAAAACAAGGACACCAAAAGGGATTTTGCTTTGTTTTGCGGTAATTTTTTTAGCTTACCTACCTTTTCTGGAAGCAAGGGAAAAACTTTTTGAAGGCTTTTTAATTTATTCAAAACATTGGAGTTTCAACGAGTCAGTTTTTGGAATTGTGCAAAAATGTTTTGAGTTTTTTGGGTTTCCAACCGACAAAGAAATTTTTCTTTTTAACAAATTTCGGCTTGAAAATCCTGCAAGAGAACTTGCAAAGTTGATAGTTTCAGGGCTTTGGTTGTCTTGTGTTTTATATTTTTTTACTCGTTACAGTTTACAAAAAACAGGAAAAGTTTGGCTTGGAAAAGCATTTTTTTGGGTTTGGGCAACTTATTTTTTACTAACTGCAACTTTGCAACCTTGGTACCTGATTTGGATTTTGCCATTTTTACCGATTTTCCGCTACTTTAGTTTTTTGCTTTTAAGTTGTTTGGTTTTCGTTTCCTACTACGTTTTGAAGGATTTTGTGATTTTGGGAATTTGGAAGGAAAATTTATTTGTAAGTTTGATTGAGTTTGTTCCTTTTTACTTAGTTTTGTTTTGGGAACTTTGGGAAAAAAGGTTAAATTTTTCACTAAAATTCAAAGAGTAGAATGAAACTAATTAAAGATTTAAGGAAAAACCCGATTGCTTTTGGAGGCTTACTGATAATTTTGGCAGTAAGTTTTGTTGCAATTTTTGCACCGGTTTTTGCACCTTTTGACCCGAATAAACAAGAACTTGCGAACCGTTTATCTTTGCCTTTTACAAACTCAAACCTGCTTGGAACTGATGATTTTGGCAGAGACATTTTAAGCAGATTAATTTTTGGAGCAAGGATTTCGCTTTCAGTTGGTTTTATTTCAGTTGGAATTTCCTTGATTTTTGGCATTCCGTTAGGACTTTTTGCAGGATTTTACGGAGGAAAAATTGATAATATTTTAATGAGGTTTACGGATATTTTGCTTTCCTTCCCAAGCATTTTACTTGCGATAATGATTGTTTCGGTTCTAAAACCAGGTCTTACAAACGCAATGATTGCCATTGGAATTGTTGGAATTCCGCAGTACACAAGGCTTGTTCGTTCAAGTGTTCTTGTAGAAAAAGGCAACGAGTACACTGAAGCATCAAAATCACTTGGTTTTAGTGATTTTCACACGATGTTTGTTGAAATTTTGCCAAACTGCCTTGCTCCAATCATTGTTCAAAGCACTTTAGGGTTTGCTTCTGCAATCCTTGAAAGTGCCGGACTTGGATTTTTAGGACTTGGCGCACAACCTCCAAATGCAGAATGGGGTTTGATGTTAGCTCAGGCAAGACCTTTGATTTTAAGTGCCTGGTGGACAATCACTTTCCCGGGAATTGCAATTTTAGTGGTTGTGCTTGGATTTAATCTTTTAGGCGATGGTTTAAGAGATATTTTAGACCCGAAAGTAAGAAAAAATTAATGATTAACGTTTCAAATTTAAACCTGAACTTTGGTTCAAAGGACATTTTTAAAGACGCTTCGCTTTCAATTTTCAGAGGGAACAGAATTGGTTTAGTTGGTCCAAACGGTTCAGGAAAAACGACTTTTTTAAGAATACTTTGTGGAATTATGGAAAGCAAAGGTTCAGTTGGGATTGCTAAAGACACAAAAATTGGTTACTTGCCACAAGAAGGAATTGAAGTAAAAGGCAACACTTTGCTTGGTGAAACTCTAAATGCTTTTCCTGAACTTTTGGACGCCCAAATAAAAATTCACGAGTTGCAAAACCAACTTGAAAAAGACCACGAGAACGAAACAATTTTGTACAAACTTGGTGAAGTACAGCATTTTTTTGAGGAAAAAGGCGGTTTTTTAATGGAAGCAGAAGCAGGAAAAATTTTACTTGGGCTTGGTTTTAAAACAAACGAATTTCAAAAACCAGTTGAAAATTTTTCCGGTGGCTGGCAAATGAGAATTGCACTTGCAAAAATTTTGCTTGGAAAACCAGACCTTTTGCTACTTGACGAGCCAACAAACCATCTTGACATTGAAAGCATACTTTGGCTTGAAAATTTTCTTAATAATTTTGACGGAAGTTTAGTTTTAATCTCACACGACAGACGATTTCTTGATAATGTTGTAAATAAAGTTATTGAAATTTCAAATTCAAGATTTGTTGAGTACAGCGGAAATTATTCAAAATTTGAAATTGAAAAAGTAGAAAATCTTGAGAGACAGATTGCCGAATTTGAAAATCAGCAAAAAGAAATTGAGAAAGTGCAGAAATTTATTGAGCGTTTTCGCTACAAGGCGACAAAATCAAGGCAAGTTCAAAGCAAAATCAAACTCCTTGAAAAAGTTGAAATTGTGGAAGTGGAAAACAACTCAGTTTCAAAGGTGAAATTTCGTTTTCCACCACCAAAACGAGGAAGCCGTGAAGTCTTGAAACTTGAAAATGTCTCTAAAAATTACGGTGAAAAGCAAATTTTTTCAGAGATTAATTTTGAAATTGAACGTGGCGAAAAGATTGCTTTAGTTGGGCAAAACGGAGCTGGAAAATCAACTTTGTGCAGATTAATTACAGGAATTGAAGAGCCGGCAAGCGGAAAACGAACTTTGGGAAAACTTGTTGACCTTGATTTTTACGCTCAGGGAATGGCTGAAAAACTGAATTCTGAAAACACTGTTTTTGAAGAGCTTGAGAGTGTTTCAAACGTTGAAAACTTTCCAATGGTTCGGAATGTTCTTGGAGCATTTTTGTTTGGTGGCGAAGAGGTCAACAAAAAGGTTTCTGTTCTTAGCGGAGGAGAAAAAAGCCGTTTGGCACTTGCAAAAATGATGTTTCGTTCTTCAAATTTTTTAGTTCTTGACGAGCCAACAAACCACATTGATATTTACACAAAGGAAGTTTTAAAGGAAGCCATCAATAATTTTGAAGGTGCTTGTTTGATAATTTCTCACGACAGAGATTTTTTGAGCGGGCTTGTAACAAAGGTTTTTGAAATTTCAGATGGAAAATTAAAGGTTCACCTGAAGACTTTTGACGAATTTTTAGCACAAAAAGAAATTGAATTTTCTTTGCCAAAAGTAGAGGAGAGCAGGGAATTTTCACTTGATAAAAAAGAGCGGATTGCCAAACGCGGAGAGGAAAAACGGCTTCAAAAGGAACGAAGCCAGTTAGAGAAAAAAATTTCTGAGCTTGAACAAAAAATTGAAGCAAAAGAGTTAGAAAATTTGGAAATTGAAGCTAAATTAGGAACGGAAGAAGTTTACACAAGCACGGAGAAAATTTTAGAGTTCACTCAAAAAGCAAAAAACTCTAAAGCAGAACTTGAAAATTTATGGTCAGAACTTGACAGGCTTTTAGAAAAATCAGAAAAAATTTAGAAGGTAAAAAAAATGAGAAAGTTAATTTTATGTTTGTTTGTTTTAGCGTTTTACAACTTGGCAAACGCACAAAGTTCAAGTGGTTTCAGGGTTACGGGAACTTTTTCACCAACAAAAATTGATTTTTTGAACAACTCACTTGAGACCTGGTCAAAAGATGTTAATTTTGGGAATAGTTCTAAAATCACAAAAACTGAATCAACCTGGCAAATTGGAGCGGAAATTCTCAATGAAATTCATGAAAACTTAGTTGTTGGCGGAGGTTTTGGTTTTATCAAAGCTGACGAAGGCAAGTTTAGTTTTGCAAACACTTACACAAATGACGGAAACAAGGGAACCGGGAATTACACTTACTTAACTCAAGCGGTTCCACTTGCAGTGAATGCTTACACTTACTATACTTTTGGTTTTTTTACCGGTTATTTTGGAGCAGGTCTGAATTATTGTTTTATTTGGGGATTTGAAGATTTTAATTTTGAACTGGAAAATTACGGAAAACTTTCTGTCAACACAAATTACAGTGGCGGAGCTTTTGGACTAAACACACAAGCAGGAATGACTTTTCAAGTTACGGATGCTTTTGCACTTGATTTAGGGGTAAAGTACAACCTGCTTCAGGCAGTAAAACTTGATGGAAAACCAAAAGTTAATGGCTTTGACGATTCAGGAATTTCAGACGATAACTACACAAAGGTAAAAAATACTTTTACAGTTTCCAGGAAAACAGAAGTTGACCTTTCAGGAATTGGATTTATGATTGGCGTTTCTATGAGTAGCGGAAAAAGGTAAAAATAGAGAAGAAAAACTCTTGCAAAGAGACCAAAACTTGTTTTCTAACTCTTTCAAGAATTAATTTAGCTTTTGTGATTTTGATTTTTTTGAGTAAATTCCAAAGTCTTGAAAAAATTGAAAGTCAGAGAAAGTGAAAAATTTTGATACTGTTTCCTGGGTTGAAAATTCCTTACAAATTGTTGCTCAAACAAAACTTCCCGTTGAATTTAACTACTTAAAAATTAATGATTTTGATGTTGCTTGCGATGCGATAAAAAGGCTTGAAGTCAGAGGAGCGCCGGCAATTGGAATTGCAGGAGCTTTTACGCTTTATCTTGGAACACGTGATTTTAACGGAGATTTAGTTGGGTTTAAAAAGCATTTTTTACAAGTTGCAAAAGTGCTTGGAGAAACTCGTCCAACTGCTGTAAATCTTTTTTGGGCAATTGAAAGAATTGGAAAAATTGTTGAGAATTTTTCAGGTGAAATTGAACAGCTAAAAAAGATAATTCTTGGTGAGGCTCAAAAAATCTTGCAGGAAGACAAAGAAATTTGTAGAAATATTGGGAAAAACGGGCAGGTTCTTTTGAAAAACGGGATGACTGTTCTAACTCATTGTAACGCAGGAGGACTTGCAACAGCTGATTACGGAACGGCACTTGGCGTTATTTTTTCAGCAATTGAAAACGGGAAAAAAATCTCGGTTTTTGCTGATGAAACACGACCACTTTTACAAGGCTCAAGATTAACAGCCTGGGAACTGACGCAACGTAAAATTGACACAACTTTGATTTGTGACGGAATGGCAGCTTTTTGTATGGCTCAGGGAAAAATTGATGCGGTGATTGTTGGAGCGGATAGAATTGCCTCAAACGGAGACACTGCAAACAAAATCGGAACTTACAGTCTTGCGGTGAATTGCCAAAAGCATAAAATTCCTTTTTATGTTGCGGCACCACTCTCAACTTTTGATTTTTCAATAAAAAACGGGAAACAAATTCCAATTGAAGAACGGGATAAAAACGAAATAATTTTAATTTCAGATAAGCAAATTGCCCCCAAAGAAGTAAATATTTACAATCCAGCTTTTGACGTTACGCCAAACGACTTGATTAGTGCAATCATTACTGAAAGGCAAGTGTTTTACAATCCTTTTAACGATTTATCAAACTTTATTTTAGGAGAAAAAAAATGAGATTCCTCACGAAAAGAAACCTATTTTTTTTAGCGATTTCAGGTTTAACTTTTACAAACTCTTTTGCCGGAAGAGTGGAAATTACAACGGCAGAACTAAGGATTTCACAAAATGATTGGGCTTACGCAGACAGCATTTTACAAACTCACCTGTTGGAAAAACCAAACGATCCCAAAGGACTGTTTTTGATGGGAAAAGTTCAGTTTGGTTACTACAACTCTTACAACAAAAAATATGAGGAAGCAGGAAAACTCGGTGAAACTTTGTCTAAACTTGATGCAGAAATGAAAGCTCCGGACGTAAAACCAGAAGTTATTCAAGCAAAAAATACTGAAAAACAAACCGCAATTTTAACTGCTAAATTAAATGATGACACTTATTGGACAAATTACTGGAAATTCATTAATAGCGCAGTTGATTACTTGAACAAAGCAAAAAACTCTAAGCCTGACGGTGGAACGAAAAAAGAAATTGCAAATGAAGAAGAAAGGGTTTTTGCTGAAACTCAAAGAATGGGATATTTTTTCATTAAAACAGCTGCACAACAAACCGATGAAAAAATTCAACAAAAGTTTTTTGGTAATGCTTACGAAAACCTAAAAGTTGCAAACTCAATTAACGAAGAATTGTTTTCCAAGAGTTTTGGTAATCTTTACAACTACGCAATTTCTGCTGAACAAACTAACAAAGAAAGTGAAGCAAAAATATTTTACAACAAAGCTCTGAAAATTGCCAAAAAGGACGAAGAAAAGGTGAAAATTTTAGGAAGACTTGCTTCTTTTGACCTTGAAGAGGAAAAATTTCAAGACGCAATCAAAAGCTACGACGAACTTCTGAAAATTGATGGAAAAAATATTGACGCAATCAATAATTCAGCTTACTGCTACGAAAAAATTGGCGACAAGAAAAAATCCAACGAGTTTAAACAAAAACTTTTAGAGCTTGACCCTGAAGGCTCAACTGGAATTATTGCAGAACAAGGGAACACTTGTTTGGAGCAGGAAGATTTTGATTGTGCTGTTGAAAAGTTTGAAAAAGTGCTTGCCAAAGAGCCAAACAATGAAGCAGTGATTAATAATATTGGTTACGCTTACCTGAAACGTGGAAAAGAAGGCGATGCGCAAAAGGCTTTTGCAAATTTTGAAAAGTACACACAATTAAAAGCTGAAGATTGTCAAGGTTGGATGAACCTTTCAATTGCAGCAAAAGGTGTGGAAAAAACAGACATTCAAATTAACTGTTTGAAAAAATTGCAAGAATTAAAGTGTAAATAAAAAAATGATTTTTAAAATGCCATCTCTCTCAAAAAGGTGGCATTTTTTTAATGTTTGTTTTAAGAATTTTTTTCTTGTGTTTGTTGGGGTTTGCTTTCTTGTTCCAAGCTGGTATCAAGTCTTTTGACTTTACTTCGTAAATTTTTAATGTCCTTGTAAACCACATCAATTTTATCTTCTTTTTCAAAAATGTAGCTTTCAACTTTATCTTTGTAAGTTGAATCGTTTCCATCGTAGTTCGCAATTAATCCATCAAGGTAATCAATTTCGTTTTCAAGTTTTTCAAGTTCTTCCTCACGTTTTTGCAATCTGTGTTTTAAAGCGGGGAGTTTTTGTTTTTGGTATTCCAACCATTCTTTTTCTTTTTCCTCTCTAACTTCTTTGTTCTCTTTAATCCTTCCAATTGCAATGTCGCCAACCTGTTGCAAAGTTGTATTTAGTTCCCGGTACTGTACACGTGTCAGGATTGCATTTCTAATTTGAGAACGGATTTCTTTGATTAATTTTAGTGCTTCGTGAGGATTACCTTCTTTAGCTGTTTCCAAGGCAGTGTTTGTAATCTTTGCAAGAATGTCGTAGGATTCCTGACCAAGTTTTGCTTTTCGTGTTTCTTGTTCATCTTTAACCTTTTTCCAGGTGTTCCAACAATTTTTGCTGTCAATTCTTATAAGTTGGGGATTTTGCTTTTTAAGATGAACCAAGGCTTTGATTAGCAAATTATTTGCTTTATCAAATTCACTTTGAGTTGTAGCATTTAATCCAATTTCACTTGCTTTTTCAATAATTGCAATGATTTCATCTCTAACTTGATTGGAGCTTTCTTTTTGAACGGAAAATTTTTCCTGACTTTCTTTTTGTTCAGAGCGAACCTTATCGCAAAGGTGCTTAAAAGATTTCCAAAGAGTTTTTCTGTCTTCGTTAAGAATTTCTAAAGATTTAAAAAGTTCAGTTATTTGCTTGGCGTGAATGAAAAAACCTTTGTAATTACGATGTTCACCTTGAATATGCCCAAACTCAAGGTTATAAATTTCGTCCTTAATGCTTTTTGCATTTTCTTCCACAACAACTATTTTTTGTTTGCTTTTCTTTTCTTCAGAGATATTTTCATCATTGATATTATCATTTTCATTATCAATTTGCGATTCCATAGATTGACTTTGCCTTCCCAAAAATTTTTGCTACAAACCTTTTTTAGAAAAACAAATTTAACAAATTGATTTCAAAAAACAATAAGTTTATTAATCTAAATTTTTGAGCCTGAAAAAATTAATAATTTCTTTTCTACACTCAACAATACTTGGAACTTTGGTAACTTTTAACGGAAGCGTTGAAGTGAGTTTTTTCCCATAACCTTTAGAAACAACCCTTGTGTCTGTAACAATTACAACACCTTTGTCTGTTTTTGTGCGAATTAGCCGCCCAAAACCTTGCCTGAACTTTACAATTGCTTCCGGCAAGTAGTAATCGTTGAAACTGTTTCCACCTTCTTTTTCAATTTTTTCCATCTGTGCTTTGACAATTGGTTCATCAGGAACTTCAAATGGAATCTTTGTAATAATTAAAACTGAAAGCGAATTTCCCGTAACGTCAATTCCTTCCCAAAAACTGTCAGTCCCAATCAAAACTGCGTTCCCAAGCTCACGAAAACGTGAAATTAAAGCTGTTCTTGAGCCATCTTTTCCCTGAATTAGCAAAGTCCTGTTTTGTTCTGCCAATTCTTCAAGAAGCCCCTTTGCAAAATAATTTAGTTGGGCGTAAGAAGTGCAAAGTATCAAACAACCTTTGTCGTTTGTAGTTTCCAAAACTTCACTAATCAATTTTAACGTTTCCGGATTGTAGTTTTTTGACGAAGGCTCCGGTAAAAATGACGGAACGATTAATTTGCAATTATTTTCGTAATCAAAAGGTGAACCGTACGAAGCTGTAACAATTTTTTCTTGCGCAACCAAGTCTAAACCAAGCCTTTCACGAAAGTAAGAAAATTCAGAATCACCTGCCGAAAGAGTTGCAGAAGTGAACACTAAAGTCTGTAAAGTTTTGTAAATACTTTCCGAAAGCAAAGACGAAACATCTAACGGAACAGAAAAAACTCTCGTGTCAATGGTATCTTTTTTAGAAGAAAGCTCAAACCAATAAACCTGTTCTTCATCAAAATTTTCTACCAAAGATGAAAGAATTTCAAGAAGCTCCTGAGAGTTTTGGACACAACTTTTCAGTTCTTGCAAAATCTCATCTTTTTCCATTAAAATCCCGTCTTTTAAATCACTTAACAAAAGCCCAAGTGTGTTAAGTTTGTCGGTTAAACTTCCCAGTTCGCCAAGTAAACTTTGGTACTCTTTTTCAATATTTTTCCAAACAACAGAATCTTTCAGGTAGCGAATTTTGAAACGAATATTTTCCTGGTTTTTTGAGTTTGTGTCTAACTTTTTAACTTGTTCAGTTAAAGCGGTAAAAAAATTTGTTCCCTTACTTTTGATTGCTTCGGAACTTTCCTTCAAAGCTAAAACTTGATTGTTCAACAATGCTAAAGTGCTTTGTCCAATTTCGTGAGCAAATTTTAGCTGAGTACTCAGAGTTATCGCAAAACCTGTTTCGTGAGTTTCGTTTGAGTAAATTTTACTGTTCAAAGAACGGAAAAGCCAAATGTTTAGTTCTTTTCCAAAATAATTTGTTGCCGTTTTTTCAAAGGAATGAGCCTCGTCAACAATCAAATTTGAGTATTCCCCAATCACATTATTTTCAGAAACGAGGTCGGAAAAAAGCAAAGAATGATTAATCAGAACAAGGTTTGCAGTTTTTGCTTCGTTGCGAACTCTGCCAATGAAACATTTTTCGGGATGTTTGCAAGTGTTCATTGAACAAAAACCTGTTTCAGAAGCAAGTTTTGACCAAAGCTGAGTATTTTTTTCGGAGTTAAAAGCGTTGTTTTCAGAAATTTCGCCCGTTTTGGTTTCCTCAAACCAAACGACAAGCGATAAAAGTTTTCTTCTTTCTTCTTCAGTAAACTTAGAGGAGTTTGAAATCAAAGAATCCCATTTTGTCAGGCAAAGGTAATTGCTTCTTCCTTTGAGTAAAACGGCTTTAAAAGGTAAGTTCAGGATTTTTCCAAGGTAAGGAATGTCTTTAAAAAACAATTGTTCCTGCAAGTTTTTTGTTCGTGTTGTAACAACAACTTTTTCAAAACTTTCAGAATTTTTAACTGTCCAGAAAATTGAAGGAACGAGGTAAGCAATTGATTTTCCTGTTCCGGTTTGTGCTTCTGCAATCAAAAAATCTCCGTTGTTGAAAGCGTTTGCAATGTTTTCAACAAGCTGAATTTGTTCCTGACGTTTTTCGTAGCCTTGAAAATTTTGTGAAATTGTTCCGTTTTCGCTAAACATTTCAAGGATTTTATCAATTTTCAGAGCCATTAATCTTGTAGTTGCAGCTTTATTTTGGAGAAAACCTTGCGAAGTACTGCCAAAAACATTGTCTAAAGCTGCAAACTGCTTATTTTTTCCGATAGTTTCTTCACCGATAAAACGGACTTTAACTTCAAGAAGTGATTTGAAGAGTGGCTCAAATTCAGATTTTCCTTTTTCAGCAATTCTTTGGAGCAACTGGATAGTTTTTAGTTCCCGGTTTCTGAGCGAAAGAATGGATTTTTCAAAAATTTCACAGAGAGTTTTTGATTTAAAACCAGAGTCTTCAAGTTCAAAAGTTTGCGATAAATCTTGTAGTTCAAAAGATTTTTCAAAAGGGTGAGAAATTTTTGCAAGTTCCGTAACTTCCCAAAAAAATGGCGTTTCAAGGTCTTCAAGCAAAAGTTTTGTATCGTTTTCAAGCCCAACTTCGTGAGCAAAAATTACAGGTGTTTTTCCTAAAAACCGGTTGAATTCTTTTGGCAATTTACGGAAAACATTTTGAGTAAATCCTTTATCCGAGTAGATAATTTTTTCGTTTTCAATGATTGAAAAATCTAACTCATTTTGAAAAGAGCCTTTAATTCTTGAAACAAAAATTGAAATTAAAGCGGTAGAGTTTAGCCGTTCGAGGATTTGATTTAGCATTTTTTCCCACAAAATTTTTGATTAAGTTAAACAATAAAAATGCTTGTTTCAATGAATTAAGAATTATGAGTTAAGAAAAGAAACCTGTTTCATAAAAAAATAAAAATCAATTATTGACAACTTAAAATTTTGTTCTTACATTCGCAAAATAATTTTAATTGTTTTGGGCAAAAAAGACTTAAGCAGTTTTAACTAATTTGAGGTTTAAAAAAAAAATGAGAAACTTTAGCGATAAAATAAAAGCTTACAGACTACTTCTGTCAGCAACCAATCCAGACACTGGAGTAGTCCGTCCACGGTTTAAGGAGTTAAAGAAGAGATGATTTTTTAGTCAAAAACTAATCTTGAAAAAAACCGTGGTTACTTTCTTTTAGCAAAGTGTTCACGGTTTTTTTTTGCCCAAAACTTAAGTAAAACAACTTTTTAAAATTCAGGAAGATTGAAAATGGAAAAACTAAAAATACTAATGGGAATTCTTGACAGATGGAAAAGCTACTACGTTCTTTCCGCTGTTTTGCTAATTCTTTCTACGGGAATCAGAATGTTAGAACCAAAAATTTTACAAATTGCTGTGGATGGAGTTGTTGTTTTTGCCCAAAGTAATGGCAAAGAATTACACATTTCGAATGATTTTGTAACTCAATTTTTTTACAAAATCTTACCTGAAATGAAGTTAGAAAATATTTCTGTGATTTTAATTTATTTAGGAGCTTTGTACCTGATTGTTTCATTTTTCAGAGCGGGTTTTATGTTTGCGTCAAGTACGATTACGTATGACAGTAGCCAGAAAGCAATCAAAAAACTTAGAGACAAACTTTTCAATCACATTCAATATTTGCCTCTTGTTTACCACACCAAAATACCGACAGGCGAACTAATTCAAAGGTGTACCGGAGATATTGAGACGATTAAAAATTTTATTGCAGCACACTTAGTTGACATTTTAAGGCTGTCTGTTTTGTTTGTTGGAGCATTTTTAATGATGGCTGCTGTGAACCT
Organism: bacterium; assembly: GCA_020850775.1. Lineage (GTDB taxonomy): Bacteria > CLD3 > CLD3 > CLD3 > CLD3 > JADZEA01. The sequence goes on along the minus strand of JADZEA010000103.1, from coordinate 19,635 downwards.
CAAGTTTGCTTTGGTTGCGATAGTCATTTCTCCGGTTCTCGGTTTTATTTCTTATAGTTTTTTCAAAAAGGAGAAAATAATTTGGGACGAACACGAAAAAGAACAAGACAAACTTGCTGTGATTGTTCAGGAAAATATTTCAGGAATTAGAGTTGTAAAGGCTTTTGCAAAAGAAAATTTTGAAATTAATAAGTTTGCAAATCAAAACCTCAGGAAAAAAAATATCGGAATCAGACAAGCAAACATGAATGCTTCGTTTTGGTCAACAACTGATATTTTGATAAACACACAACTAACTATTGTTGTGCTTTACGGAACTTACTTAGTTTTTAAAAGTGAAATTTCTGTCGGTGAGCTTGTAAGTTTTTTTTCTTACGCACACTTGGTTACTTGGCCAATGCGACGTTTAGCCGAAATTATTACTAAAATGGGAATGACAAACGTTGCTCTAAAACGGCTTACAAGTATTTTGCACGAGGAAACAGAAGCTACTCACGGACACGAAAACGATGGGAAAAGCCTTAAAGGAACACTTGAGTTTAGGGATGTTTACTTCCGTTACAAAAAAGACGATGAAAATCACGTTTTGAACGGCGTTAGTTTTAAAATTCAACAAGGCGAAAAAGTTGCACTTCTTGGCCCGACAGGCTCTGGAAAATCAACAATAATTGCTTTGTTAACAAGGCTTTACGATGTTCAACAAGGTGAAATTTTAATTGACGGGAAAAATATTAATACTTTTTCAAAGGATTACTTGCGAAAAAGAATAGGAGTTGTTTTACAAAAACCGTTTTTGTTTTCAAATTCAATCAAGGAAAACATTGCTTACGCGAAACCGGATTCTTTGCACGAAGACATCATTGAATCTGCGAAAGCTGCAAAAATTCACGAAATTATTGAGATTTTCCCGAATGGCTACGAAACAGTTGTTGGCGAAAAAGGTGTTACACTTTCTGGCGGACAAAAACAGAGAGTTACAATTGCGAGAACTTTGCTTGCAAACCCGGACATTTTAGTTCTTGACGACTCAACTTCCGCTGTTGACACAGAAACAGAATTTGAAATTCAGGCAGCTTTGCGGGAAACAATGAAAGATAAAACAAGCATTGTAATTGCTCACAGAATTACTTCCGTTTGCGATGCAGACAGAATTATTGTTCTTGAAAAAGGCAAAGTCATTGAAAATGGAACTCACGAAAAACTAATCGCTAACAATGGTTTTTACAAAAGGATTTATGAAATTCAGGTTTCCATAGAAGAGGAAATCAAAAAAGAAGAGTTTTAAACAAGACCTGAACCAACAGGTTTCAGGTAAAAATTTGAGGATAAAATGGCAAGATTAAACGAAATGCAATTTCGCTCAAAAGGAGCATTAATTCCATTTCTTAAGAAGATTTTTAGTTACAGTTTTAAGTACAAAAGACTTACGCTAAACTTCATATTTTTCATAATTTTAGTTGCAGTTACAGACGCAGTTTTCCCAATTATCTGGATGCAGTTAATTGATAAAGTTGTTGTTCCGTTTGCTGAAATTTACACAAAACAAACTGAGCCAAACATTGATTTTGCACCTTTAACAGAGTTTGCATTTTACTACTTTGCTATTGGAATGCTTCAGGCTTTTGCGGTTTTTATGTTTATTAAATTTACAGGCTTCATCCAGGAACAGGTAATGTTTGATATTCGTGAAGAACTTTTTGTCCACTTGCAAAAATTACCTTTCGCATTTTACGATAAAATGGCTGTTGGCTGGCTGATGTCAAGAATTACAAGCGATACTGACAGAGTTTCAGAAGTAATTTCCTGGGGATTTATTGAAGTGATTTGGGGAACGGTGATGATTATTGTTTGTTCAGGTGTGATGTTTTTTCTCAACTGGAAACTTGCTTTGATTGTTCTGAGTTCAATCCCGGTTTTGCTGATTGTTTCCTTTAAAATCAAGCGTTTAATCCTTGATTTTTCACGGCAAGCAAGAAAATTGAACAGTGAAATTACTGCAAGCTACAACGAACACATTAATGGAGTTGAGGTAAACAAAAGCACAGTTCAGGAAAAAAGAGCAGGAAAAGAATTTAGCATTTTGAGTGAAAAAATGCGTGTTGCTTCCTTTAACGCTTCTTTTTACACAGCTTTGTACCAACCACTTGTGATTTTTATCGGTTCGGTTGCTGCTGCGGTTGTTGTTTTTATTGGTGGTAAAATGTCGTTGGGTTTTCCACCTGAAATTACGATTGGAGTTTTAACCGCATTTTTTAGTTACGCTGTTCAAATTTACGAACCAATTTTTGACATTTCTGGTTTTTATGCCCAAGTGCAAGGTTCAATTTCAGCAGGTGAAAGAATTTTCTCACTTTTAGAAACTCCAACAAGGATTTTTGATGAGCCAAACGTTACTGATTTTAAAAAAATTGAAGGCGAAATTGATTTTGAAAACGTGTCTTTTTCTTACGACGAAGGGAAACCAGTTTTAGAAAACTTTAGTTTGAAAATTAAAAAAGGAACTTCTGTCGCACTTGTTGGAGCAACAGGAAGTGGAAAATCTACGATTGCAAGTCTTGTTTGCAGGTTTTACGAAGCAACAGCAGGCAAAGTAAAAATTGACGGAATTGATTACAAAACCAAAACCTTGTTCAGTTTGAGAAGTCAACTTGGTATTGTTTTGCAAACTCCACACCTTTTTTCGGGAACGATAAAACAAAACATTCAGTACAGCAGAGAAAATGCAACTGAAGACGAAATTAAAAATGCTTTGCGTTTGGTTGGAGCAGAAAATTTCCTTGGCAGACTTGAGGAAGAAGTTGGTGAATGCGGAATTAATCTTTCAATGGGTGAAAAGCAATTAGTTTCTTTTGCGAGAGCAATTTTATCAAACCCGGGAATTTTTGTGATGGACGAAGCAACTTCATCAATTGACACAATCACAGAGGCAAAAATTCAACGTGGAATTGAGGAATTAGTTAAAGGCAGAACTTCAATAATTATTGCTCACAGGCTTTCAACCATCAAAAATTGCGATAGAATTCTTGTAATCCAAAAAGGTAAAATCATTGAGGATGGAAGCCATTTTGAATTGATGAAAAATAAAGGAAACTACTACAATCTTTACACAAGGCAGCTTCGCACTGAAAAGGAAAAAGAACACGGACTTTTTGTGGATGTTACTGAAAAACAAGTAAAAATGGATTACGACGAAGTGGAAGACTAAAAAAATAGTTTACCAAAACCAAGCCTTGAAGGTGAAAGAAAGCCTTCAAGGTTTTTTGTGGAAGCACTTCTTCTAAAAAAAGCTAAAATAATTCTACTTCTTTTTAGCAACGTAATCGTAGCTTTTTTTTAGCAAACTAAAGAAAAAATCTTTGTCAAAACCTTCTGTAAGACTAACGGTTACCCAACCGAACCTTCCAACGTAACTTGCAACTGAAATTTCTTTGTAGTTTGTTACAAGCTCTGACTGTTCATCTAAAGTCGCTTTTACCGTAACCTGCAAAGGGTCTGTGAAGTTTAAAACTGCGTACATTTTTTTGCCAACTTTAAAAACAAGGTCGTTTCCCCACTGAATTACTTCGTGAGAATCTTCAAGTTTTTCGCAAAAATTTTGGATTTCTGTAACTGTCATTTTTTAACCGCTTTCTTTATAAATTTTTTTTGTGATTTTAGTTTTTAGTTAGAACTTCAAACGAGTTTGGCAGAATTTCCAAAAGCAAAGTTCCGTCTCTTTGCATTGTTCTTTCACCAAAATTATTTATTAGTTTTGCATCTTTAAACCTTTCAGGAAGTTTTAGCTCAAAGTTTCGCACAACTAAATCTTTGTTAAAAACCACGATTGAGATTTCATCAAAGTAAGTTCTCGCAAAAGCAAAAGTCTTGTCTGAACACTCTAAAACCTCAAAATCTCCGTAAATTAAGGATAAATTCCTGCTTCTCAGGTGAGTTAATTTTTGAAGGCTTGCTTTCGTAATCAGTTCGTTTTTTGTCAGGTCTGAAAATTTCATTGGCTTTCTGTTATCGGGATCGCCAGCTCCGACCATTCCGATTTCGTCTCCGTAAAAAATTACCGGAACACCCGGAATTGTCAAAATAAAAGCTGTCAGACTTTGCAATTTTTTGTAAGCAACGGGATTTTTTATTTTTACTTCTCTTTCCCAACCAACTTCGTTAGCATTTTCGTTAAAACTCAAGTCTTCACCTGCAAAAGCAATAAATCTTGGCATGTCGTGATTTCCCGTAATGTTTCCCATCAAAGAATGATTTCCATAAAAATCAAAACTGTCAAAAATTGAATTTTTTACTTTTGTAAAACTTTCGCTGTCAATTGCAAAAACCGACCTTGCGTCAAAGTAAAGATTAAAATCAAATTGAGAATCAAGCTCGCCACTGTTTACGTAACTCCCGATTAATTCACGGCTTCCAAAAGTCTCACCAATTTGAAAAATGCGTTTGTTTTGTGGAATTGCAATTTCATTTTTGATTTTTTCCGTTAGGGTTTGCCAAAATTTGTTTGGAACGTGTTTGGTTGCATCGTGTCTGAAACCATCAAGTTGGTAAGTTTTTATCCAAAAAAGTGCCGAATCAGTCATTGATTTAACGACTTCAGGTTTTGAGTAATCAAGACTTGGTAAAAAAGTGTCAAACCAGGTTGTGAGTCTGTGTTCGTCCCAAATTCTGATATTTTTTCTTCCGTCAGCTAAGTCAAGTTGTGTTGCCCAATCTTTGTGATTTTGGTAAGCAGGATGGTTTTCGTGAACGTGATTTGAAACGTAGTCAAGTAAAACGTTCATTTTTTGTTTGTGAGCTTCGTTAACAAGGTTTTTAAACTCGTTTTCTGTTCCAAAACGATGGTCAATTTTTGAAGAAGAAATTGGCCAGTAACCGTGATAGCCGGAAAATTTTCTGTGAGGTTCGGGAAATTCAACGTAAGCATTTTCAGGATTTTGTGCGATTGGAGAAATCCAGAGTGTGTTTACTCCAAGCAATTTAAAGTAACCTTCTTCAATTTTTTGGGTAATTCCTGCAAGGTCTCCGCCAAAATAATTTGCTTTTTCGTGAACATCTTTATCCAAAACTTTTTGGTCGTTAGCAAGGTTTCCATTAAAAAACCTGTCCACAATTGCAAAGTAAAGTATTGTTGCTTCCGTGTCATTTTGATTCAGTTGCGAAGGATTTTCCACAACTGAAAGAGTTGTTTTTATTAGATTTTCTGTTTCGTTTTTCTCAACACACAAAGGAATTAAAAGGTCGTTTGAAACTCCTTCTTTGTTAAAAGCCCAAACTCTCAAAAATGAACGTTCAAGGTTAAAGGCTTCTGTTGGCAATTCAATTAAAATTTTATTTTTACCTGTCTTTCTAAAAGGAATTCTAAAATTTTGCCAAAAAACAAAAAGTTCGTCAACTTCATTTTTTGTTCCAATTGTAATTTCAGCCTTTTCAGGTTTGATTGGGTCAAAACCTCTTCTTCTTTCTTTTTGCGAGGTTTGAGTTTGCTCAATCAATTTTCCTTTTTTAAAACTTTCGGTAAAAAGTTGTGGTAAAAGCTCTCTGTTTGTTTTTCCAACTTTCAAAACCGAGTTAAAGCCGCCAAGATTGTTGTCAACGGAATCAGGATTTGTCGGGTCAAGAATCCATTTTCCATCAACGACAAACTGATAAGGATACTTTCCCTGTTCCAAAAGAAGAGTTGTTTCCCAGTCATTTTTAGTTTTTTGAAGTTCGGTTGAGTTTGGGTTCCAGCCGTTAAAATCACCTGCAAGTTGAACTTTTGAGTAAGTTTTGTTTGTTGAAAAGGTAATTTTTTGTTGGATTTTACGGGATTTTTTGAGCAGAAGTGAGTAGGCAAAACCTTTTGACCAAACTTTTAGTTCAATTAGTTTTGGCAGTTCCGTTTTTAAAGGTTTGAGTAAAAGTTTGTTTTCTAAGATTTCAGCAGAGAAGAAATTTTGGAAAGCGATTGAATCGACTTTTGAAGAAAAATAATCACCAAGTCTGATTTCCGTTTCTCCGTTTTGCAAGTTTACTGGAGTTGCAAGCCCCAAAATTTGTGAATTTTCTGGAAAGTTTTGTGCTTTTAAAATTAAGTTTGTAAAAAGTAAAAAGGTTAGTGCAGAGTAGAAAAGGTTTTTTTTTGGCATTGAAAGTTCCTTAAATTGGAATGGGCTAATTATTTTTAGTTCACAAAAGCTAAGTTAAAAAAATAAAGAAAAAATTTAATGCGAAAAATATTGTTTTTGTTGTTGTTAGTTTTGGCTTGTTCGGGAGAGCAGGAAAAAATTTTCAGTTCTGATTACGGAGAAATTTCGGTTGAGACTTTTAAGGAGCTTTACACGAATTTGCTTGCAAAAACTCCGTTAATGGATTCTTACCAAAACAGAGTTGAGTATCTTTACACACTTTACCAAAACAAAGGAATTGCCGAAAAATCAAAAAAAACAGGGATAAAATTTTCGGAACAAGATGAGGTTGAACTTGAGTTTTACAAGAGAAAATTGCTGACTGAAAAATTTTTTGAGGCGCAAATTGATGCAAAATTTCCTGAACCAACAGAAGCAGAAATTCGTGAGACTTTCCGAAGGATGAACACAGAAATCAAGGTTGGAAATATTTTTTCAAAAAACAAAGCTGAAATTGATTCGATTTTTGAGGAAATTCAAAGTGGAAAAATAACTTTTGAGGAAGCAGCTTTTAAGCATTACGTCGGAACAGACTCAAGCCTTGCCCAAAATGCAGGTTACGATAAATTTTTTGGTTTTGGGGAAATGGATTTTGATTTTGAAGAGAACGCTTACAAGCTCAAAAAAGACGAAATTTCAAAGCCTTTCAAGTCTGCTTTTGGCTACCACTTGCTTAAAATAAAAAGTTTAAGAGGTAAGGTTTTTATTCCTGAAAGTGAGTTTCAGGCACAAAAATCCAAGATTTCCACAAAATTCAAAAACTTGCGGAACAAAAATGCTTCGGATAAATTTGTCCAAAAACTGTTTGCTGAAAAAGATGTTAGGATTAAAACGGCGGTTTTAAAGAGCCTTTTTAAAAATTTGCAACCTTACCTGAACAAAAATAATTGGGAAAATCCACAGAGTAAAATTAATGAAATTGAGCATCTTTTGAGTGAGAAAGATGTTTTAGCAACCTTTGGTGGGGAAGAATTAAAAGTAAAAGATTTTTTAGCTTTTGTGCCTTTTCTTTCTCACAGAGAAATGAAAGAAAACCCACTTGGAGCTGTTGAATCAGTGATTATGAAAAAAATACTTTCGGATGAAGCGATAAAATCAGGGCTTTTTGAAAACGTAGTTTTGCAGGAAAAAATGGAAATTGAACGGGACAGGATTTTGAAAAACAATTACCTTGCAAGTCAAATTTCAAAAATTGATACTTCGGAGCAAAAACTAAAGGAACACTTTGAGAAAAACAAGTATCGTTTTGAGAGTGAACAAAAATTTAAGGTTGTCAGGTTTGCTTGCCAAAAGGAAGTTGAACGGGAAAAACTTAGGAGCAAAATTTTTGTTAACACCAATAAAATTAAGGTTGACACACTTGGTTTTGTGAATGTTGCAGAAATTATTGAAATAAAAGATAGTGGAAAGGTTGTTAGTTTTAAAGCAGGTGAAATTCTTGGAGCTTTTGAAAAGGAGCAAGTTTTTATCTACTTTGAAATTTTAGAAAAGGAAAAAGGAGTTGGTTTTGTTGAGAGAAAAGAGTTTATTTTGAATGATTACTTAGATTTAGAAATTAAAAGGATTGTTGGCAGGGAAGAGAGTTTTGCAAGGGAAAATGGAAATCTTGTTTTTGACAAGGTGAAACTTGAAAATTTATTTAAGGAAAAAAATGTCGTTTCAACCGGAAAAAATTGAAGAATTAAAGGCTAAACTTAAGGGTGCGGTAAAACAGCAAAGAATAGAAATTTTAATAGACTTAGCTAAAGTTTATGCTAGTAATAATTTATTTGATGAGGGAATTGATGTTTTGACTCAGGCTACTAAGTTAACAAAAAAATACAACAGAGAAGATTTAGCCTGGCAGTTTTTAATAAAAATTTCTACGATATATTTTTTTAAAGGCAATTACGAATTATCGCTTAAAAACTGTTTACAATGTCTTAAGTTATCAGAAAAATATCAAAATAAAACAGGGATTGGCAGTTCTTTAATCCTTTACGGAGCAATTTTAAGGGTACAAAATGAACATTCTAAAGCATTGGAAACTTACGAAAAAGCCTTAAAGTATTTTGATGAAAATATTGATAAGACAGAAATAGCTAAGATTTATTCCGGTATCGGTTTAGTTTACAACGAATTAGAGCATCCTGAAAAAGCCCTGCCTTACTTTGAAAAAGTGTTGGACATGGTTAAAGAGAATGAATCTCTGCTTTCAACCGCTTTTGCAAACCTTGGAAACACTTACATTATTTTAAAAAATTTTGAAAAAGCATTTTATTTTCATTCAAAAGCATACGAATTGAATAAACATAAAAATAATGATTACAATCATTGCATAACTTTGGCAAATTTAGCTCACGATTTGCTTGAAATTGGTAAAGCGGACGAGGCGTTAGAACATTTAGAAGAAGCATTGCAAATTGCAATTGAACTAAAAGCTAATAAACTGATAGAGAAAATTTATGAGTTTACCTTTCGTGCTTACCTAATCAAAAAAAATTACGAAAAAACTGAAGAGTATTTAAACCTTTACCTGCAAAAGAATAAAGAAATTTTGAATGAGGAAAAAAATAAAAAAATTGCTGAGTTTGAGGTAAAATTCCAAACACAAAAAAAAGAACAGGAAAAAGAAATTTATCGGCTAAAAAATATTGAACTTGTAAAGCTCAACAAAGAACTCAAAGAAACACAATCTAAATTGGTTGAAGCAGAAAAACTAAAAATGTTTTATGCAATGGTTGTAACCGCAAATCATCAGTTAAATCAACCTCTTGCAGCTATTTTGGGAAACATCACACTTATCCAAATGACTTCTTACCAAAAACTTGATGAAAACCTGAAAAGATACCTTGATAACCTTTTTGAAGCCTCCAACCGATGTACAGAAATTCTTGAAAAGCTACGGGAACTCAAAAATCCAAAGTACATTGATTACTTTGGTGAAATTAAAATGATTGACCTAAACAGTTTCTAAGTATTTTTTTAAAAACTACTTTAAAAATTGGCTTGCAATTAGTAAATTCCACAGAACCATTTTCAGTTTTTCTAAAAAAAGGCTTAATCAATGAAAAAATATTTACTAATTACAATCCTGCTTGGAACGTTTTTGTTTCAGTTTGCAAGTGCCGGAACTACAGGAAAATTTTCGGGAACTCTCAAAGACAAAACAACAAACGAAGAAATAATTGGTGGGAGCGTTGTCGTTGTCGGAACACAGTTTGGAGCAAGCACTGACATTGAAGGAAACTATTTTATTTTAGGCATTCCACCAGGAATTTACACTCTGAAAGCAAGTTACATCGGTTACAAAGACGTTACAATTTCAAACCTGAAAATTTCAATTGACCTGACAACAAAACAAGATTTTGCACTTTCACAAGAAGACCTGAAGATTGAGGAAGTTGTGATTGTTGCTGAACAAGAACTTGTGCAAAAAGGTGTAACTGCTACAACCTCGTTTTTAGACGCTCAACAAATTGAGTCTGCACCAATCGACGGAGTTGGTGAACTCATCGGACTTGAAGCCGGAGTTACCAAAAGTTCTGACGGAGCAATTCACATTCGCGGAGGCAGAACAGGTGAAGTCGCTTACCTGATTGATGGAATTTCTGTTACAGATGTTTTTGACGGCGGGCAGTCTGTTGAGCTTGAAGCTGGCTCAGTTCAAGAATTGCAAGTGATTACAGGAGCTTTTAATGCAGAGTACGGAAAGGCTCAATCCGGAGTGATAAATTCTGTTGCAAAAGCCGGAGGTGAAAAATTTAATGGTGGAATCCAAATTTTTACCGGTGATTACGTAACTTCTCACGATAAAATCTGGCAACACGTTGGGAAAATTACTCCACAAGATAATTATAGTTTTCAAGCAAACATTGAAGGACCAATTCTAAAAAACAAACTTACTTTTTACTCAAATTTTCGCTACAAATCAGATGACGGATTTCTTTACGGAAAAAATACCTACAATCCATGGGATGTTACGGCAAAAGAAGAAGCAGTAAAAGAAGGTGCAACTCAAAACCTTGCAGAACTGAGAACGATTAACGATGCAGGTCAGTTAATTACTTTTGAAGAAGCTGGATTAAAACCGGACACAACAGCGGCAGGAACTTACTACATTGGAAAAAGTGGCGAAAATAAATTTAAATCAATGAACAAAAGAACTGACGTTTTTGCACTTGGAAAACTTTTCTGGAACATCGGACAAAAAAATAACCTTTCCTACACAGGAATTTTTGATTCGGAAAACTACACAAGCTGGGACGCAAATTATCTTTACAATATTGACGCAAGACCAACTCAAAAAGGTTACGGCTACACTCACATTTTAGCTTACAACCACGCTTTAACTCAAAGTTCGGTCCTGAACGCAAAATTTTCGGCGGTAAACAATGTTTTTGATGAGTACAACTACAAAAACATTAACGACGACAGACAAATGTTTAACGTTCTTGTAAAACAAGGTTTTAAGGATAATTTCTCAACCGGTGGAGTTCCAAACAAGATTTTTGGCAGAGAAACAAATTCCTATAATTTTAAACTTGATTACGAAAACCAATTAAATAATCACCATTTGGTAAAAATTGGCGGCGAACTTACAAACCACATTTTAGATTATGATAATATTGAAATTACGCCAAATTCTTCATTTGGAAATCCTTACAATGGTTTCTCTTGGGTAAGCCCTGATTTTACTCAAAATTATTGGGTTTTTGATACAAACGCAAACCAGGTTAACGAATTTCTGAGAGCTAACGCATCTTTTGTTGACACGATTCCAGGAGCAGAAACTTACATTGATGACCTTTTGAGAAGAGATGTCTGGAGAGATCAGTACAATCGCAAACCACGTGAATTTTCAGCTTTTATCCAGGATAAAATTGAATACGATTACATTACAATCAATGCTGGCGTGAGAATGGATATTTTTGACCCAAACACAAAAGTTCCTAAAAGAATTAACGACGCAAACCTTGTAACAGCTACAAGTTTTGACAGTTCACGGGTTGCACAAGGACAGGCAAACCTTTGGATTAACCAAAAAACAGGTGAAATCCTTTGGGATAACAGAGACGTGGAATACAAAAAAGCCTCAAAAAAGATTAATTTTAGTCCGCGACTTGGAATTAGTTTTCCAATTTCTAAAGATGGTTACATGAGTTTTTCTTATGGACATTTTATTCAAACTCCAAGATTTTCAGACCTTTACCTCAATGGTTCTTTCAGACCGGACAGAGATTTTCTTGATGGAAAAACTGAAACAATGGGAAACCCGGATTTAGATTACGAAAAAACCGTTAGTTATGAAATTGCTCTAAAACAAGGAATTGGTAATAATTTAGTTTTAGGGTTAAATCTTTTTTACAGGGATGTTGTGAACCTGAAAGCTACTGACGACGTGAAAAACACAACTGACACTCAAACCTACAAAGTCAACACAAACTCTGATTACGGAAACACAAAAGGTGCTTTGTTTAGCTTCGAAAACAGGTTTACCAATGAAATTAATGCAAGTGTTGACTACACTTACCTTGTAACAACAGGAAGATTTACTTCTGACGATTACACTTACCCACAAAATTCTTTGCTTGATTGGGACCAGGCTCACACATTAAATTTTAATGCAAACTATGAAAAAAATAACTTTGGCGGAGCTGGATTGATTGGAAGTTACGGTTCTGGTTATCCTTACGAACCGCCAAGGAAAGAAGGAAACTCAGTTATCCGTAAAAATACAGAACGCAAACCTTCAACCTTTAACCTTGATTTAGAAATGCACAAGTACGTTCAATTTGGAATGTTTAACACAACTTTTTTTGTGAAGGTTTTTAATCTGTTTGACACAAAAATCGTAAAAAATGTCTTCGGAGAAACAGGTGAAGCAAACAGCACTGAAATTTCTTCAATTGACAGAGAAAATCACAATCAAGTTGTAAACTCAATCGATGAGTATCGTTTGCGGGACATCCCAACTAATTACCAGCCACCAAGAAAAATTCAGTTTGGCGTGAAAATGAATTTTTAATTCAACTCTAAAAATAACAAGCTAAAAAAAAGGCAAAGTTTTTAAAAACCTTGCCTTTTTTACTAAGAAAATTTGATTTCCTGAATTGCTTGAATTCTTTGTAAAACTGGTGGGTGAGAGTAGTTTAGAAAAACATAAAAAGGGTGAGGAGTTAGGTTTGAAAGATTTTCAGCACTAAGTTTTTTCAACGCTGAAACCATTGTTTCTATTGTTTTTGTGCTTGTTACAGAATAAGCATCAGCTTGAAACTCGTGTTTGCGTGAGGAAATATTTTCGTAAATTCCCAAAATCAATTCTATTGGCGAGTAAAGAAACGCAAAAAATACTAAACTTCCGTAAACTGAAATGTTTTCCATTTTGAAAGCCTCAAAAAGTTCTTTGTTGTTCAGAAAAAGCGAAAGCACAAAAAACATTAAACCTGTCGTTAAAAATGAAGTGAAAATCCGTTTTGTGATGTGTTTTAGTTTGTAGTGTCCCATTTCGTGGGCAAGAACTGAAATGATTTCTTCAGTTGTCATTTTTTCAATTAAAGTATCATAAAAAACAATTCTTCTAAACTTTCCAAAACCTGTGAAAAATGCGTTTAGTTTGCTTGAACGCTTTGAGCCATCCATCGTAAAAATGCCTTGTAACTTAAAATTTTGTTGTTTTGCGTAAGTTTCAATTGCTGTTTTTAGCTTGCCTTCAGACAAAGGAGTAAACTTGTTGAACAAAGGCATAATTAAAATTGGAGCTAAAAATGTCAAAAATAAACTGACAATTTCAAAAGAAACCCAGGCGTAAACCCAAGCTAAATCTTTAAAAGTTTCAAAAAACCACAAAACAATGCTCAAAAGTATTCCACCAATCAAAGCACCTAAAATCAACCCTTTAATAAGGTCTGAAATGAAAGTTTTTACAGTAGTTTTGTTAAAACCAAATTTTTGCTCAATCACAAAAGTTCCGTAAAGTGTGAAAGGCAAACTCAAAACTGATGAAATTAAAATTAGAGTTCCTGTAAAAATTAAACCTGTAAAAATTGAGTTTAGTTCAAAACTTCTCGCAAAATTATCCACAAAATTAAAACCACCCAAAAGTATAAAAACTATTGTTAAAGTAGTTAAAATTAAAGATTTCAGGATTGAAAACTTAGTCGTTACTTTCGTGTAATTTTGGGATTTTTCGTATTTTTCAGCATCGAAAGTATCTCTGAAAATTTCAGGGAGTTCCGGTAACAAGGATTTCAGGTTGAAAATTTTTGTTGCCAAATCAAGGATTTCACTAAAAATTAAGACAGCTAAAACAAAAATTAAATACGAGTTCATTTTTAAAATTCCTATTTTTTATGACAATAAAAAACCACTTTTCTGAAGTAGCTTTAAAAATTACTTACTTTTTATCTTCAAATTTTTTGAGTTGTTCTTTGTAGTAGTTATCGTTTGGTTCTTTTTCAATTGCAAGCATAATTGTTTTAATTGCGTCCTGCTTGAAACCCATTCTAAAATAAATTTCTGCTAAAGTATCAATAATTTGTGGGCTTTCATTACTAAGTTTTACTGCATTAATCGCAATTTCAAGTGCCTTTTCAAGTTCACGATTATTTTCAGCAGAAAACCAGGCAAAAGCATTTAAAGCGTTTGCATTTTCAGGGTGATTTTCAATCAGTTGTGAATAAGTTTTGTAAGCAAAATCAACTTCTTTTTTCTTTTCAAAGTAGCGTCCTAAATCAAAAAAGCCTTCTAAACCTTGTTCTGTTGCACCAAAAGCTTCAAGAAATTTTTGCATTGTTCCTGTTTTGCCTTCTTCCAAGTCCATTTTAGCGATTAAAAAATCCGATTCTTTTTTCAAGTCTGATTTTATTTCGGCTTTTTGGCTAACTTTTGCAAGGTAAATTTTAGCATTTTGTGAGTCATTTCTTTCAGCGTATTTTTTGCCAAGTTCAAAGTTAAGTTCAAGATTTTCAGGGTTTTTGCCTAATTTTTTTACGTAATTTGTTAAGTGAGTTTCTCCTGTTTTGAAACCGTTTAAAACGTCTAAAAATTCAGGAACTTCTCTAAAACCAACTGTTCTGTCCAGTTCTTCACCGTTTGCGCCAATTAATAAAATTGTCGGAAATCCTTTAACTCCATATTTTTTCATAATTTCAGGACCTTCACCTTTTTCTCCGTCAATTTTCAGGTTTATAAAATTTGTTCTTGTAAATTCACCGATTTCCTTGTCCGAGTAGACTAACCTGTCTAACTTTTTACAAGGTCCTCACCAGGAAGCGTGAATGGAAAGCATTAGTGGGAGTTTTTTGGTTGCTGAAGTTTTTAGTGCTTCATTAAAGGAGGAGTTCACAAAATCAATTCCCGCGAAAAGTGGGGAAATTGTTAGTGCTAAAATAGCGATTGTTTTAAAAAACATTTTTTTACCTTTCTAAAGTTTAATTTTCAAAGGTAACGAAAAAAATAAATTTTTTGTTACTGATTTTTATGGAAAAACTTAACTTTCACTGAAATTTTTGCGGAATCCACGCTTCTTGGCGGAGCTTACGTTAGTGAAAAAATCCGTGTTAAGACGAAAGTTACGCTTAGCGAAAAAAATAAAATTAAGTGCTTATTTTTCTGTAAGTTCTGTAATGTCATCCCAATTTTCTGGCGGAGGATTTTTAGTGAATTCTTCGCAACGTCTTGAGTAAACCAAACTCGGTGAAAGTTCCCCGTCAACAACTTCAAAAGGAATGCACTTTTCAAACTCAAGTTTTGCTTCACCAAACCTTCGTTCTACGTACAAAGCAAGCCCTTTTTCGTACCAGGAAATGACTTTTTTAAGAGTTTCTGCGAAAGGTGAATCAATAAAATCCATCAGTTCGTAAACTCGTTTAGGCTCTTTTTTACCTTTTACTTTGATGTTTCCAAGGAAACGAATAAAAAATTGCCCTTTTACAAGTTTGTAAGTGTTTTCTCCAATCATCACAGTTGTTCCAAATTGTTTGTTTGCACCTTCAAGCCTTGAAGAAAGGTTAACCTCATCGCCCATAACCGTGTAATCAAAAACGTTTTTTGAACCCATGTTTCCAGCAAGCATTTTTCCTGAATTAACACCAATTCTCACAAAAAGTTCGGGTCTGTTTGTGTTTTTCCAGGTAACTTCACGAAGTTTTTTTAACCGGATTTTCATTCTTAAAGCAGCACGACAAGCACGGATTGCGTGTTCTTTGTCAGGAATTGGAATTCCAAATTCTGCCATAATTGCGTCGCCTTCGTACTTGTCAATAATTCCAATTTCATTCATTATTAAATCAGACATTTCTGTCAGGTATTCGTTCAAAAGTGCTACAAGTTCGTAGTTGTTTAACTTTTCAGAAATTGAAGTAAAGCCTTTTACATCACTAAAAATTACACTTGCTTCAACTTCTTCACCGCCAAGATTAAGTTGTTGAGGATTACTTTTTAGCTGTTCAATCACTTTTGGATGAAGGTAGTGTCCAAACATTCCTTCAATTTGCCTGCGTTCTTTGATTGCAAGAACAAGTTTGTAAGTGCTTTGTGAAATCCAGCTTATCAAAATCACAAACTGAAACGAAACAATGTTTATGGCAAAATTGAATTTCTGAAAAGCCCAGAAAGAACCTAAAAAATGAGAAAAACTAATCAGCAAAACGACTAAAAATGCCAACAATGGATTTTTCATTTTGACAACTATCAAACTAACCAACAACCCAAGCAATAAAATTATTAGCCAAAAAGTATAACCATTTGAAAATTTTGTGATAAAATTATTGTCAAGCATTGTTTGGATTGCGTGTGCGTGAGTTTCAAAACCTGGCATTAAAATTCTGTGTCCGTCTGAATCAGAGAAAGGTGTAAGTTTCAAATCGTGTGCTTCTGCAAGCGAAACTCCAACAATTGCAATTTTATCTTTAAACGGGTTTTTTGCCTCAATTTCTTTCCTGATTGAATCGGGAATTCCCTCAAAATCTCCGATGTACAAATCCATAAAATCTGTGTCTGTTTCTTGTCCGTTTACGTCGGGTTGCAAGTCAAAATCCCAGGTGTCAATCAGATTAGAAAAGTTCCAAACCTTAAAAGCCTGTATTTTTCCGTAGTAATTGATTAGAAAATTTGTTCCTGTACTTTGCGGGATTTTTAATTTTCCGTAAGTAAAAAAACCCTCTTCAAACTTAACATTTTCATTTTTAGACACTTGAAAAATATTTTTAATCACTTGCAAACCTAAGGAAAGTTTAGCTGAGCCGTTTGTCCGTTGGACGTAAAGGTTGTAGTTCCGGGAAACGTCGTCAGAATCTTTTAGCTCGTTAACAGTTCCCCAATCAAGACTTGCTTCTTCAATTTCCGGGATTGGTCTAACTTCAACAGGCATAAAATTTCCGTTTTGAACCTCGTAAAAAAACTTTCCTGCGGAAATTACTTTCCCTGAATTTTTTATGGATTCTGCAAGTTCTTTGTCAAATTCCGGGTTTTTGTTGTCTGGTTCTGTAAACTGAATGTCAAAAACAATCAATTTTATTCCTGCTTTGGTTAAGTTATCAATCAATTTTGCGTAAAGATTTCGTGAAATTGGGAACCTTTCGCCAAGTTCTAAACAAGTGTCATCGTTGATGTCAATTAAAATTATGTCTGATTTTTCAGTTGAAAGCTCACCACGAAAAAGCATTCTGTAATCGTAAAGTTTTAGTTCTACTTTTTCAAAAAGGTTTGTTACTTGAATAATGATAGTTAGTAAAACCGCAAAAATAGTCAGTAAAATTGGGAAAAGTAAGTCGTTAGGTTTTTTGCTCATAAATTTTTAGTCTGTTTGGTGAAAGGTTAACACTGGTTTTTTTAAAACTTTTAGATTAGTTTTTTATTCTCAACTGCCTTAAATTTAAGTAAAAATTGAAAGAAAGCTAAAAATGAATTTGCTAATTATATTTTTTTTCCTTTTCCATTCTCAAAAGTTTCTCTTTGCTGATGACCAAAGTTGGAAAATCTACGATGATTCACAAGTTGCAACTGTTGAAATTACTGTAAACCCAAATTTCCTGAATTGGCTTTACCAAAATATTTACAGTGATTCAATGAGTTACGCAAGTGTCCATTTTACAAATGCTTACATTGACACAACAATAGATTCAACTGGTTTCGGACTTCGCGGAAACACTTCTTTAGATGCTGACAAAAAGTCGTTTCAGCTTTCGTTTAACGAGTTCGTTCCCGGTAAAAAATTTTACAGCGTTGAAAAACTAAACCTAAACGGTGAACACAACGACCCGTCAATCATCAGAAGCAAACTTTGCTGGGATTTGTTCAATTCAATTGGAATGAAATCAAGCCGTGCTTCTCATTGTGCAGTTTACGTGAATGGAGTTTACTACGGGCTTTACATTTCAGTTGAACACGTTGACGATGAATTTTTGCAAAAAAACTTTGATGATAAATCAGGAAATTTATGGAAATGTTTGTGGCCCGCAGACCTTGTTTACCTTGGAAATGACCCAAATCTTTACAAGTTTGAAAACAATGGCAGAAGAGCTTACGATTTGAAAACTAACGAAAATGCTGACGATTACTCACAACTTGCAAGGTTAATTAAAGTCGTAAACAACACTTCTGCAACGCTTTTAGAGGATTCGCTTGAGAAAATCCTGGAAGTTCCCGAGGTCTTAAAGTATTTTGCAATTAATGTTTTAGTTGGAGGTTGGGACAGTTACTGGTTTTTGAAAAATAATTACTACCTTTACCACGAACCGCAAACCCAAAAATTCCACCTGATTCCTTACGATTACGACAACACTTTCGGAATTGATTGGTTCGGAACGAATTGGGCAAACGTTAACCCTTACACTTTTGCAACGACGGAACCGAGACCTTTGGCAACAAAACTTTTGGCAAACGCAAAGTTTCGTAACCTTTACACGCATTTTTTACTGTTTTACAAAAGCACTCTCTACCTTCCACCCTGGGAAACAAACTTAAACAATTTGAAGACTTTAATCACACCTTTTGCAGCAACTGACACTTTCAGAACTCTTGATTACGGCTTTACAATGAGTGATTTCAGCAATTCTTACTCTTCTGCAAGTTACTCAAACCAGCACGTTAAAAAAGGCTTAAAACAATTTATTAACGAAAGAAATTCAACTTTAAACGGGCAAACTAACTTCCAAAATGCAAAACCAATTGTTTACGCAATTGATTTTTCACCTGAAAATCCTTTGCCAACGGATTCAATTACTGTTGTTGTTTCTGCTTTTAGCAACGTTAACCTGAACGAAGTAAAAATAAAATTTTACAATCAAAATTCCACAACAAGCACCGATTTTCCAATGGTTTTCTCACCAGTTCTGCAAACCAAAAAAGTTGAGGAAGCAGACCGTTGGATTGGAAAAATTGCACCTTTAGGGAACAATGGTTTTGGTGCGTTTCAAATTTTTGCAAGCGATGTGAACTCACAAAACGAAACTTACCCGAAAACAAAAAAAATAGATTTACAAACTCCGTTTGCTGACACGACAAAAGTTGTGATTAACGAGTTTTTAGCCCAAAACAACACAATCAACACAGACGAGGCAGGTGAGTTTGATGATTGGATTGAACTTTACAATCCGACTTCTGCTGACTTTGTTTTGAGTGGAAAATTCCTGACTGACGACGCAACAAACCTAACAAAATGGCAATTTCCAGGTGTTACAATTTTAGCTGGAGAACGTTTGTTAGTTTGGTGCGACAATGATTTAACACAAGGAATTTTACACACAAACTTTAAACTTAGTGCAGGTGGGGAAACCATTTTATTTGTTGAAAATAATGGAGTTACAATCCTTGATGAAATTGTTTTTGGAAATCAAACCGCTGATGTTTCTTTTGGACGTTCACCAGACGCAAGCAACAATTGGCAATTTTTACAACCAACTCCAAATGGGTTGAACTTGCCTTTGGAAATTTTGGAAAACAACGAACAGTTTCCAATAAAATTTTCACTTTCGCAGAATTTCCCGAACCCGTTTAATCCAACTACAACGATTAATTATGAAATTAAAAATTTAGAGAAAGCAAAGTTGATTATTTTCAATGTTCTTGGTGAGGAAGTGAAAAACTTTGAACTTGAAAACCAAAAAGGCTCGGTTGTTTGGAACGGAACAGATTCTAATGGGAATTTAGTAGGTTCAGGAGTTTATTTTTACAGGCTTGAAAGTGGCAACTTCAACCAAACTAAAAGAATGCTGTTTGTGAAGTAGGATTTTTGAACATTAAAAATTTACTTTAGAAAATAGTCTAAAGCCTTGAAAATGGTTTGTAGTAATCCTAAAGAACCAATAATCCAAATAATTGTTGAATTTTTAGCTTCAACAATTTTGGTTTCAACACCTGAAATTTTTACGTCAACTTCTTTTCGTACAAGAGCGATTTCTTTGTTCGTTTCAGCGATTTTAGTTTCGATTTCTCTTTTGATTTCAGAAGTTTTTACGTCAACTTCTTTTCGTACAAGAGCGATTTCTTT
>JADZEA010000102.1 GCA_020850775.1 bacterium | reverse complement strand
TTGTCATATTTTTTTAAAACTTTCTTTAATTTTCAGGATTTCTTTCTGGATTTCCTGTAAAATTTCTTTGTTGGCAACTTCACCATTTTCACTAAAAATCATAAAAACTTTTCCGCCGAAGTTTTGTAATTTTAGTGTTAGAAGTTGGTTTATTAGCATATTTTTTTGTTTTATTCAAGAAATTTAAAACTTAAATTCATTCTACTTTTTTTGAGAGTTAAGTCCAAGCTAAAAATATTATTGACTTCTACACCAAGTGGAGTTAAGAAGACTTGGTCATAATCAGTTGTTGATTTTATTTTTTCGTTCAAACCTAATTCTAAACAATAATTAAAGCACCAAGTTAAAAATTCGCTCATCGTTCTGCTATTGTAAGAAACATTAAAAAGTCCTCTGGCAATATCTAATTTGTCTTGTTCAAAAATATGTTTTTTAGGTAACCAACTCCCCTGTGTGATTTCAATAAATCTTAAAAACCAATAAATATTCACTTTATGAATTTTATCATCCCAATTTCCGTTTGTCAAAATTTTAAGTAGTAACCTTTTTTGTTCATTTGTTAAGTTAACAGCCGATACATTGTTAACATTCTGAACGAAAGGATCAATATTTTTCACGAAAATTTCACCATATTCAGTTAGGTGATATTTTGTTTCCTTAATTTTAAATAATTCAAAATCTAATGCTAATCTTTCGTAACAGTTAAAGTTGGTACGACTATTTTTGGTATTTTCAAAAGGAATAAATATTTCTTTTTGTGTTAATATTTTTGTATTCAAGTCGGCAAATGTTTTCATAATTTTATTTAGCCAACGAAGATAACAAATGGTATAATTTTTGGGCTTAGGTAATGCTAAACCAATATTTAAACTTAATTTTTCAACAGTTTTGCTATAAAGTTCTTTTACATTCTCTAATGAATAGGTTTGAATTAAAATATCATTTTCTTTGCCAAATTTTTCAATTATTTCACGATTTTTAAGATTTGTTTCATTAGCATAAAGTATGCAGTAGCTTGTTGTGTCAGAAAATTTTATATTTTTATAGTTTAATATTTGCGTAAAACAATAATTAATTTTTGATTTACTGTTTAAAATTGTTTCTAGTTCAACAACTAAATGCCTGTTTTTTGCATCTGCCAATACAAAATCAATACGACCATAATCAGTTGCTATTTCTTGTCCTATAATTTTCGCAAAATCAAAATCTAAATAATTTCCTAATTTTGAAGAATTATTTAATAAAGTCCATTGTACGAGGGATTCAATCATAAATTGTTGCTCCGCCGGTAGTGTTTGAAGTAGTTACTTTTTGCCAAATTACCGCTCCAAAATAATCAAAACCTATTGTTTCACAAAACTTTATGATTTCCGTTCTAATCGGAATGACCTTGTACTTTCCGTAGTAAACTGCCCTCGCAAACTGGTCTCCAATGTTTACACAAAGCCTGCAACCCTTGTGTAAAATTCTGAAACACTCCTGCCAGACAAGATTCAGATTGTTGACGTAACTTTCGTAAGAATCGTTAAAACCAATCTGATTTTGTGTTCCGTAGTCTTTAAGTTGCCAGTAAGGAGGCGAAGTAACAATTAAATGAACACTTTCATTCAGTAACTCATCAATCAAACGGGAATCCCCGCAAACAATTTTATGCCTCGTTTTTACCATAATTTTTTAAGTTGCAACTACTTCAGGCACAGCATTTTCAGGTGTTTTTATGGATTTATCGCGGTTAATCATTGATTTTCCATTGTTGCAAAAATACTCAAACTCTTCACGGAACTTGTTAAGCAGCGCAATTGTGGGCCAGCTTCCAGCTTCACCCAAAGCACAAATCGTTTTGCCAAGTTTTCCACGGCTAAAATCAATGTCTCCACCAACGTAATCCGCAACGTTCAAAATCAAAGGAATGTCTTCAGGTCTCCCGTTTCCGTCTTTGATGCGCTGAACCATTCTTTTCATCCATGGCATTCCTTCACGGCAAGGCGTACACTGACCACAAGATTCGTGAGCATAAAATTTCAATAAATTTAAGGAAACATCAACCATACAAGTCGTTTCGTCCATCACAATCACAGCTCCTGAACCAAGCCCTGTTCCTGCCTTTTTCAGCGAGTCAAAATCCATCTCAACGTTACACTCTTCTGCTTTCAAAACAGGCATTGAAGAACCACCGGGAATTACAGCTTTGAGTTTGTTTCTGCTGCGAATCCCTCCACAGTAAGTTTCAAGCAGTGTTAACAAATTAATCCCGAGCGGAACTTCGTAAACACCGGGAAAATTCACGTGTCCGCTGACGCAAAGCAGCTTCGTTCCCGTGTTGTTTGGTTTCCCGATTTTTGCAAACTCTTCGCCACCGTTTTCCAAAATCCATGGAACGTTTGAAATCGTTTCAACATTGTTCACTAAAGTTGGACAGTGAAAAAGCCCGATTGCGGCAGGAAAGTAAGGCGGTTTTATTCTCGGATAACCACGTTTTCCTTCCAAAGATTCAAGCAAAGCGGTTTCTTCACCACAAACGTAAGCTCCTGCTCCGCGGTGAAGCGTAAGCTCAAGGTCAAAACCTGAGCCTAAAATATTTTTACCAAGGAAACCTTTTTCGTAAGCCTCGTCAATGGCTTTTTGCAGGATTTTTGCCTGTTTCACGTACTCTCCGCGGATGTAAACGTAAGCTGTGTTTGATTCTACAGCGTAAGAAGTAATTACAATCCCCTCAATTAACAAGTGTGGGTCACGTTCCAAAATCCAACGGTCCTTGAAAGTTCCCGGTTCCGATTCGTCAGCATTGATTACAACGTAGTTTGGTTTCTTTTTACGGTCTCCCGTTGGCATAAAACTCCACTTGATTCCTGCAGGAAAACCTGCTCCGCCTCTTCCTCTAAGCCCTGATTTTTTAACTTCTTCAGTAATTTCCACACTTTTCATTTTGAATGCTTTTTCAAGGTTTGAGTACGCTCCGTTAGCAAGCGCAACGTCAATTTGGTGTGAGTTTTTAACGTTTTCTTTTGCCATTAAAATTTTAATTTCTGCCATAGTTTTTTTACGCTTTTTGTTTTAGTAGGTCAATGATTTTGTCTAATTTTTGGGTTGTCAGGTTTTCGTAGAAATCGTCGTTTACTTTCATCATCGGTGCAGTTCCACAAGAACCTAAACATTCTGCGTTACGGATTGAAAACAAACCGTCAGCAGTCGTTTCGCCACTTTTAATTCCAAGTTTGTTTTCAAGATACTCTGTTACGGTTGAAGCTCCCATAATTTCGCAACTCAAAGTTCTGCAGACTTCAATCACAAACCTGCCCATTTTCTGGTTGTAAAACATCGTGTAAAAACTCATCGTGTCGTAAACGTCAAGTTCTGTTAAACCAAGTAGTTGTGCGATGTAACTGATGGCTTCGGGAGAAACCCAGCCTCCAAATTCTTCTTGTGCAAGGTGTAAAACTGGTAAAAGTGCTGCTCTTTTGTTTGGGTAACGTGTCAGCAGGTTTTCAAATTTTTTTTGTGCTTCATCGGAAAATTTTAAACTCATTTTTAATCTGTCTTTTAAATTTTGTTTGTCCTTAACTTGAAGCCTTAATTTAAAATATTTCACGGTCAACTTGTTAGTTTTTTTTGGTAAAGATTAGATTAATCACTTTTTCAAATTTGACAAGGTCTCAATTTTTCTGTATTTTCAGATTTTTAAAAAGGAGCAAAATTTGTCAAAATTAACAGAACAAGGTTTTTTACGAGTCAGAGGCTATGAAAACCCGCTAAAAGTCGGGAAAATCCTTTGCATTGGCAGAAACTACGCTGAACACGTGAAAGAACTTGGAAATTTAACTCCTGAAGAACCTGTAATTTTTCTGAAACCGGATTCAAGTGTTGTTAATTCAGGCTCAAAAATCACGATTCCGGCTTTCTCTGAAAATTGCCACCACGAAGCAGAAATCGCACTTGTAATCGGCAAAACCTGCAAAGGAATTGAACCTTCCGAAGTGCAAAACTGCCTTTTGGGAATTGCAATCGCTGTTGACCTGACTTTGCGGGACGTCCAAACAAAAGCCAAAAACAAAGGACTTCCGTGGACAGTTGCAAAAGGTTTTGACGGAGCCTGCCCAATTTCCGAAGTTGTTTCGTTTGAAAATGTTGACTTGAAAAATATTGATTTTTCGCTGAAAGTGAACGGCGAAACAAGACAAACCGGTAACTCAAAAGAAATGCTTTGGGATTGCCTGAGCATTGTCAGTTACGTTTCAAAAATTTTTACGCTGAACTGCGGAGACGTAATTCTCACCGGAACTCCAAAAGGCGTTTCACAAATCCAAAAAGGCGATTTTGTGGAAACCGAAATCCCGAACCTTGTAAAACTTAATTTTTCCCTTGATTAACAAGGAATTAACTTTTTCATTCGGTAAAATTTATTTTCTTTGACAAATTAGAACGCTGAAAAAAGAAAAACTTAAATTGATAAAAGTTGAGATTTTACTTACCTTTAGTTTGTTAAACAGCAGGATAAAAAGATGCAATTTATCAATCCAAAAACGGACTTTGCGTTCAAGAAAATTTTTGGAAGTCTTGAAAGCAAAGAAATTTTGATTAGTTTTTTAAACGCAATTTTACAACCCAAAACAGAAGA
>JADZEA010000101.1 GCA_020850775.1 bacterium | reverse complement strand
TTGAAAACATTTTGCTTCCTGAAAAACACAGTATTTTAATTTTCTAAGTTAACTAAATATTAATTTTAAAGTTCAACCAAAATTTCCAGGTTGAAACACTGTTGTTTGGACTTGACTCGTTTTTTGAGCTTTGATTGTTGTAATCTAAGGTTGCGCCACTTGTAAATCTTTGGTTTACGTTGTAAGTTACTTTGGTTGAAGCAGTTAAAACATTTGATTTTGAAGACGCTCCTTTAAAATTCTTTTCATCAAAAAGCGAATCAACAGTGTGAAACTCAATTCCTTCTGCACCTTTTTTACTTTCCGTTACTGTTCTTGTCAGTGAGAAACTTGTTGTCATACTGTTGTTAAAACTTCTTCCGCGAATCCACCACAAAAGATAAAACCATCTCGGAATCCTAAAACCTGTTTGCCTTGTGTAACTCACACTGCTTTGCCATTCCTCCGTTTGGTCAAAACTTCCACTCTTTCCCGTTCCCGTGCTTTTTCTCGTTTTGGAAAGGTTAAAATCAAGATTAAAAGTAAATCCACCTTTCAAAGAAGCCGTAACTCCAAACAAAGGTGAAAAATTAGAAGTTATCGTAAAACTGTCTTTGCTGAGTTTCAAAGTATCGCTGTTGATAAAATCTGTTCTTTGTTGAAAACTTTCAGTTATTCTTGACGAGTAAACATTCGCTAAAGCTATTGAATTAAAATATTTATTTAAATTAAAATGCTTTTCCCAACCTGACCAATCTATTCTCCAGTTCACAAAAGGTTGGCGGATTGTTAGCAAACCAAAATCCAAAGCTGTGTAATTTTCCTCTTTAATTTTTCTGTAAACTGAAGGGTCGTACTTTAAAAAACTCGCTCCTGAAGTGTCTTCAATCGTAAAACCTTCAGCATTTGACTCCTTTTTCCCGTAATCAAAAGTAAAATTAACTTGTCCCAAACGAAATCCACTTGCATAATTGTAGTCGTTTGTAACCGTTCTGCCTAAAACTGTTCCCGTGTTAATAAAATTTGAATCCGGAGTATCGTAAGTAAAATCACCTTTTGGTTCCGTAAAGTTTTGTCCTGCATTTTCACTAAAATATCCTCCTGTAAAACCAAACTGGTAATCCAAAGAAGGAAGCCCTGATTTATTCAACTGGTCTGAAGAATAACCGTAATCTTTTCTTCCAATAGTTTGAGCAACTCTGACTTTTAATGGTTCAATTATCCCTAAAACTCCGTAAATGGTATTTGGAATCGTCCAAATCGTCAGTTTTGGCATTTTAAACTCAGGAAGTTGGAAAAATGGCTTCTTTACTTTTAGCGAATCCGCTTTGGAATTTTCATCTTCGTCACCCGGCATTTCTAATTTGCTGACTTCTTCGTCAGGAAGCTTTTTTTCATCCTGAGCTTCTGCTTTGCTAAATTCTTCGTTAGAATTTTCATCCTCAACAACGTCAGAAGTTTCCTTTTCGTTAGAAAACTCTAAAATATCTTCCTTTGAAACTTCGCCGTCTAATTTTTCAAGTTGGCTTTCAGCGTTTAAATCCCTTAAAGTTTTTGGTTGTTTTGTCCCGTCTTTGCTTGCAGGATTTCCTGCGTTTGCTTTCTCCGGGTCGTAAAAAGTAAAAGTTCTGAAAAATGTTTGCAAATTAAATTGAATGTTTGCTGAGTAACTTCTGTCATTTGAAATTTCTACGTCTTGCAAATCCCTTTTTAAGTAACGGTTAAAAGTAAAGTTTGAACTCGCTGCTAGTGTTGGATTTATTGTCCAGGCTAAAAATTTCCACTTACCAATGCTTAAATCTGCGATTTTTGGAGTTAAGTTTACGCTTGTAGTTTGTTTGGTAAACTCTCTTTCGCCGTAATCAAGTTTGATAATTTCACTAAAGCCAATTTTTCTCGTGCTGTCTGCAAGTGCGTCAAATCTTTCCTCTCTGTCAATTGTCAGACGTAAAATTGAAAAAGGTAAGTACTCTCCACCGTAACTTCTGCTAAGAATAAAAGTTTTATTGGTTGGGTCCGGCTCTTTTGAACTCCTGAGTTGCCTTTCAGTTACAACTTTACTTCCCGAAGTTCCAAAATCTAACTTGCTTGGAAAATAAGAAAAACCAACCTCTTTTACGCTTTTTTGCGGAAACCAGAACAAAGGTTTAAAATCTAAAACCGGGAAGTTTAAAGAGTAATCAAGCCCTCCGGAATAAGTTTTTTGAATGTTTTTCAGTTCAGTCGGATTAACTTTATCCGAAACTTTGTAAGTTACGTTTGTGATTTTCAGCGGGTCTAAAGTATAGTTTAAATACTTGTTTCGCGAAGGTGATTTTGAATAAGAAGTTGAAAAACTAAAATCTTTTGAAGTGCTGACGCTTCTGTCAACCAAGGATTGTTTCAGGGAATCAGCAAGAACTTTGTCAGGGTTTGAACCTGCAACCTCAATGGCAGAATTGTAAAGAATGTCTGTTGTGTTTTCAGCAACGTACTTTGGTGTTCTGTGAGAATAAGAATATTGGCTTGTAAAAGGAACACTAACTCCAAATTTATTAGGGAAAAATTTCCCCAACTGTAAAGTTGAGTTTATTCTGTAATCTTGTGAATTGAAGTTTGAGCCTTTTTTATCCTGAATTTGCCTGAATTCCTGGTCTTTAAAAGTGTAGCCTCCGTTCACGTTTAAAAAATCTGCAAATTTCAAATCTGCATTAACTCTGTAAGCAAGCCCTTTGTCTCTGTTTACGTTGGAAACTCTCAGTTCATTAATCCAAACTTGTGCAAACTTAATTTCGCTTTTTGAAACGTTCCTAAAGCCAATCTGAATTCTGCCAACTCGTGTAATTGTTGGAATGTTTCCCTGAAAAGCAAATTTCCTTGGTAAAATTTCTCCGCTTTCAGTTGTTACAAAAACTGTTGAGTCTTTGTAAGAAGCTGAAGTAAAATTTGTAAAACTTGATTTTAGTGTCGTAAAATCCTTAAAATCAACATCAAGGTTATTTTTTTCAGGTTGCCAGACCAAATCACTGCTGTTAGAAAAATTGGCTGGAAAAATTGGCTGTTCAATCTCGTAATAAAAATCCGGGTTGCTGTTTTGTGTTAGTCTGAAAACAATGTTTAAGTTTGGTAAATCCAATTTTTGGTTCCCAAAATAGCTCGTGCTGTCTTTTCCAAAACCATTTCCATGAACAAACATTTTTAACACTTCGTAGTTTGAAAGGTCAAGTCCCTGACTTCCTGAATCTCCGCGAAGCCGTTTTTCAATCCAAAAAATTTCGTTTGGTTGCAAATTTTCAATATCAATTGCAAGTGATTGTTCCCGAAGTTTTACGTCTGAAGCTTTATCAGTTTCTTGCCCAACTCCCGGTGGTGGAACGTATTCGGGATTTTTATCGGTGTTTACAGTTTTAATTTTTAACTTTGTAACTGGTGGAGTTGAGTTTGGAATCAGGCTTAGCTCCTGCCATTCGTAACCAACAAAATCTAAAAATGCAATGTCTAAAACAGAATAATTTATTGTTTCGTTTCCAATTTGGCTTGTCAGGTATTCACCATTAAAACCACCTTCATCAACCCAAATTTTCATAAAACGAATGTCTGATAAAATATCTTCAGCAGTTTGGTTGCCAACAAGTTTGTCGTAATCTTCAAGCGGAATCCTGTAAAGTTTCCAGCCTTTTGAAATTTTTGCTCCGTTCCCAACAAAATTTTTCACTTCAGAAGCAAGGTCAATTGTGTAGCTAAGGTAATTATTTTCAAGGTTTAAAGAATAATCTCCGTCAAGGTCTTCGCTGTCTGGTTTGTTGTATTCTGCAATGTTAGATTTGCTGTTTCCTTCAAGATTGTTTGAGTAACGGTAAGTAAAAAGTTCTTCTCCGCTTCCGGATTTGTAGTTGTCTTTGTTTGGGTCATTGCTGCTAATTCCATAACTTTCACGAATTTGTCTTGCGATTGCACTGTCTTCAATGCAATTTCCAAAGCCATCTTCGTAAGCGTCAAAACACTTGTCAAGTCCTGTGTCTTCACTGTCCTGTAAGATTCCGTCTCCGGTAAGCAAGTTCTGTTGTGGTTTGTCTTCTGTGTCAGGAAAACCATTTGTAACGTTTGAATTTCCGTTTACGTCTTCGCTGATTTTTCCAATATCAAGATGAATTCTTCCCGAATTTCTTGCATTTGGATTGATATTCCTAATCCAGATTTCAATAAATTTACTGTCAAGCTGGTTGCTGAAAACACTTGAAGATTGCGTCATTCCTGCCCAACCTTTTCGTAAAGGCGAATCAGTTGAGTCTTTGTGAATGTAAACCATTCGCAAAATATTTTGTTGGTCGGAGCCGGAAGCAACATCTTTGTTCAAAATATCTGTGATTGGAACTTGCCCTTCGTACCAAAAAAGCTCTTTTCTGTCTTTTAGCTCAAAACCGTCAGGAACAGAAGATTTTTGCCAAAAAGGAGGTTTTAAGGAAACAGAATTGCTTTTTTCGGTTCCTTCAAAATCATCAATGTAAGCAACTCCGTTGTTATCGTTTGTACTTGTGTCGTTGTGAGTGTTTGGGTTTGGAATTGATTGGGCAAACTCTGCCTGCAAAGTAAAACTTGAAGGTGCTTTTGTGTCAACCAAAGGAATTGCGTCAACGGCTTTTGTCAGCCAGTTTATTTCTTTCAAATTGTAATCGGAACTAAATCCCCAAACAAGATTTTTTACGGGTTCTCTGCCAATTCGTGGTTTTTGGTCTGTTGAAGTTTGGCTAAGCCACAAAGCCGTTCCTGCAAATTGTAATTTTGTTTTTGTGTTGTCAACCGGACTGTAAAAAGCTGTAACTCCGTAAAGTGCTTTTTTTTCAAAGGAAAAAAGGTCTGCACTTTCGTACTCAATCACAAGGTCTCTTCCTTCACTCAAAAATTCGGAGCTTTTTAAAGTAAGTTCACCAAGGAAGTAGTCAAGGTCGTAATCCTTACCTTTTATGAGTTTTTGTCCATTTGAAGTGATGACTTCCGAGCCTTCAAGAACATTAATTCCACCAAGCGAAATCGTAGAACTAACGTTTCCACCAGCTTTTAGATTTTTAGATTTTACTACAATCGTGTAAACGCTGTGGTCAGCAATTTTATTGGTGTTAAGTTCTTCGTAAATTAAATTTGCTTCCTGTAATTTTTCTACGTCAGTTGCAGAAAAAACAGAACTGATTTGGTTTCTGAGTTCCTGCGAGATGTTTTCGTACTTGAAAGGTCTGAGTCTTGGAAAAAATAAGTAACCTTCGTTAAGCCTGAAAATACTTGTGTTTGTCAGGTCAACTTTGTTGTTTGAGTTTTCATCAAGTTTAAAAATTTTAATCAAAGGAATTCCTGCAACTGTCGGGTTGTTCCCTAACTTGTTTCCTTCAGGCAAAGCACTTTGATAAATTGTCAGGTCAAAATTTTTCTCAAACTCGGTAAAATCTCCTGCTGTAATTCCTGTTGTTCCAATAAAGTACACGTTTTTCAGAGACAAATCATAGTAAAGAGCGTCTGAAGGAGTAACGTTCCTTTTTGGTTTTAAGATTCTCAGGTTTAAAAATTCGCCTGCCGTTTCAAGAAAATCCCCAACTTGTGTTCCATTTTCAGTTTGGTAACTAACTGCAAGAATTTCATTTTCAGAAATTGCTGTTGTTAAATTAATAATTCCAAGTGAAGAATTTACTGTGTACTCATTTGATTCAAGCCTTGTAAACCAACGTGCTTTTTCATTAGTCAGTGTTTTTGAGTCATTTGGATTTGTGAAAAGCTGAACTTTTTCCCCTACTCTTCCCGTTCCTGAAATATCAATTATGTCTTTGCTTTTGTAAACCTCAATTTTTTTAATTTGGCTTCCTGCAGGAATGGAAATTGTACCTGAATTTTTTTCCATTTGTAAATTATCGTATTGATTCAGGTAAGGAGAATCAACAAAGAAAAACTTACCTTGAATGTAGCCGTAATCGGAAACAGTCAGAGAGTCAACTGTAGAGCCACCTTTTAGAGATTTTTTTTGTCGCTGGCTTTTTTCAAGTGAAAGGATGGAAGTAAGTTCCACTTCGCCAATTTTGTTAACCATTTTTATTCCAAAAAGGTTTGAAGAGCCGGAACCTGTTCCGGTAATTAAAGTTGTTCCTGCTTTTAGCTGCAAAGAAGTGTTTCCTGCTTCAATTTTTTGAATAATATCGTCTTCAAAACCTGTGTAAGTCAGCCTGACATTATCTTGGTTTGTAAAATCCTGGGCATCCTGAACGTTCACGCTAATTTCAAGTTTTTCGCCAATTTTTCCTTTAATGTTGTAACGGTTGCTTGCTTCAACTTCCGGGTCAAACGAAACGCTTTTGTCGTTTTGGCTTAAAGCACTGTTAGAACTTTTCGTTCTTGAAGCTCCGATACTAATTTCTGTGTTTCCCGTTGCTTGAACTGAAACCCTTTCACCGCCGAAAATTGTCAAAAGTGCCTTGTTTTTCAGCCTGATTGGAATTGTGATTTCAACACCTTGATTTCCATACTGTAAAGGTTTGTTAAATTGCTCTTTAAAGGTTTTTGCAATTTGTATTTTTTTATTTCTTTCAGCGTAAAGCGTTTTGTAAGTCTGGTAATCCATCACACAGGGAAGTCTTATTATTTTATCGTCAATTTTTTCCGTGATAAGAACGTAAGTTTGTGTTGAGTCAATTTTTATGTTTCTCTTAGAGTAGGTTGAAATAAAAATTTGATACTCAATTTGTCTTTGGTAAGAAACCGAATCACCTAAAGCTAACAATCCGACAGGAAATTTTGGTTTGATTTTATCAAAATCCTGCAAGTCAAAAGGAGAAGTAATTAAAGGATGCCTGAACTCAAAAACGAGTCCGGGTTCATATTTTTTTTCTTGTGAGTAAACTACTTTTTGGGAACTCAAAAACGAGAGCAAAACCGCAAAACAGAAAAGCAATTGAAATTTTTTCAAACAAATCATTCTAAAAATTTAGCCAAATTAAGTTTTTAGCAGTTTTATTCGTAGGCAATTTCCTCATTTTTAACGTTTCCGAAAGAGCCTTATTTTAAGTGTAAGGCTCAAATTTTATTTAAATGTTTTGTGTAACATCAAAGGTTTTCAAGTAGTGGCAAACTCTTTGTAAAAATTGTCCGCCGTAAGAACCGTCAATCATTCTATGGTCGTAAGAAAGTGTCAGGTACATCATTGAACGAATGGCAATTACGTCTCCTTCAAGAACAACTGGTCGTTTTTGGATTGCTCCGACACCAACAATTCCAACTTGTGGCTGACTGATAATCGCAAACCCAAAAAGATTTCCATAAATTCCCGGGTTTGTAACAGTAAAAGTTCCGCCGCTAACATCGTCAGGAGTAAGTTTTTTATCTCTTGCCTTGTAAGCTAAGTCGTTTGAACGCTTGCAAATTCCAACAAAATTTAATTCGTCAATGTTTTTGATTACAGGAACAATCAAGCCATTTCCTTGTAAAGCAACAGCCATTCCAAGGTTAATGTCTTTTTTGCGAACAATGTTTGTTCCGTCAACTGAAGAATTCATCAGCGGAAAATCAACAATCGCTTTTGCAACAGCTTGAAGCACAAAAGGTGTGTAAGTCAGCTTGAAACCGTATTTTTTCTCAAAAGTATTTTTGTGTTGTTCTCTGAACCTGACAATGTGTGTCATGTCAATTTCGCTTAAAGAATAAACGTGAGCAGAAGTGTCAAGAGACATTCTCATGTGATTTGCGATGGATTTTCGCATTGTATCCATTGGAATTATTTCTACTTTTGAAGCGTCGTAAGTCATTTGTTGTGGTTGTGGTTTTTCAACAACCTGAGTTTTAACTGTAATTTGTTGGGTTGGTTTTTGAGTTTCTGTTTTTTGAGTTTTACGGTTTTCAAGATGAGTTAAAATATCATTTTTGGTAACTCTGTTTTCTGCTCCGGTTCCTAAAATTTTGTCAAGTTCTTCCTGCGAAATTCCTTCCGTTTTAGCAATGTTTCTAACCAAAGGTGAGTAAAATCTTGAACCACTTTTTCTTGCTCCTGCTGGAGTTGTTCCCATAATTTGTTCCATTGAAACAGGAGTTAAGTGTCCTTTTTCTTCAGCAATTGAAACGGGTTTTACTTCAGGTTTTGGGGTTTCAACAGTTTTTTGAGGGGTAGAAATGGTTGCAGAAGCGTCAGTTTCAATTTTTGCGATAATTGTTCCAACTCCAACAGTTACATCTTTTTCAAAAAGAATTTCAGCGATAACTCCAGAAACAGGTGAAGGAATTTCAGAATCCACTTTGTCGGTGCTGATTTCAAGGATTGTTTCATCTTTTGCTACTTTGTCGCCTGCATTTTTATGCCATTTAATGATTGTACCTTCAGCAATACTTTCTCCCATTTGTGGCATTGGAACATCGTAAAGAGCCATAATTTTTCCTTTTCAACTTTATTTTCGGTTAAAAATTTCCGTTAATTTTTCGTTTTCTTTATCACTAAAACCTTCCAAAAGCAGAAGGTGATTTTTATTTTTAGCAATGCAATTTAAGTCTTTTCCAACCCTAATTCCAAAATTATTTTCAGTGTCCTTTAGAATTTTTCCATTTTTGTACTTGCTAAGCAAATATTTTTTATAGCTTTCAAAGGATTCCTGAGTGTCTTTTTCTGTGTCCCAGGAACTTTCAAACAAAAGACCAGTTTTATTTTTATTCGCCAAAAAACAATACTTGTCTCCGTTCCAACCTTCTGTTCCTGAAAGATAAAAAGGTGAATTTTGGTCGTTTTTTTCGTTTTCACCAAACACAATTTTGAGTAAAATTTGTTGGTAAAGTTCGCCAAGATTATTTTCGTAAACAACTTTCCAATTCTTTAAAACTGAAAAATATTTTGTTAAATCAATTTTTTCAAAACCTTCGTAGTTCCAAAATTTTTGTGGATGCAAAAGCTGTTCAGTTGTTTTTGGCGAGTTTTGAAAAACTGAATCAATTGTTGAAAATCCTGCTGTTTTCAGAAGAAAAACGTAAGCATAAATTCCTGCCATTTCAGGGGTTTTTAGTTCGTAAAACACAAAATCTTCCACTTCTTCCCAGTCAATTGATAAAGATTTATTGATTGAATCAGCAGAAGATTTTTTGCGAACAGAATTAAAAATGTTTTCACGAAGCTCTTTTGCTTGCCAACTTTGGAAAGTTGGAAAAAAATTTAAGTAATCAGCAATAAAATTACTTGTGTCTTTTCTCCGTTCAAGGTCAATTAAAATTGAAATCGTGTTTCTTTCTCCTTTTGCAAAAGAATCTTTCGCAATAAATTCATCAAAATTGCTCTCGTCGTTGCGAAGGTCAAAGTTTTGGCTTTGTAAAAAATGTACTGCACTTGATAAAATTTCCGGTCTCAAAATATTTTCCGTTAAATCCGGTCTTAAAATCGTCAGGAAATTTGACTTCGGATTGAAAAAAGCTAACCTTTCGTAGCTTTCAATTTCAAGTGAATTTTTGAGAACCTTCTTACTTTCCTTAAAAAAACCAAACTTTTGAAAAGCTTCAAATCTCAAACTGTTCTTGTTACCTTGTAAAATTTCCTTGTAAAAACCCGGTTCCCCAATGTTTCCACTGATTGGAAACATAAAATTTCTTAGTCTTTGTTTGCTAATTTGCTTTTCGTAATCTTTAAAATTGCTAAAAATATAAAGTGAGTTTTCGTAATTATTTAATTCTACAAAACTTAACACAATTTGTAAAAGCTCATTTTTAAGATTTTCGTTTAATGTTCCTTTGTGAAAAAAACTCATTTCAACCAAATCTGAACCAATTTTCAGAAAATTTTTCGCAAGCAAAATTTCTTCTTGGTTCGTGTCTTTTCCACTTAAAAGGTAAATTGTTTTTGCTGGTAAAATTAAAGAATCAAAAACTGTTTCTTGTAACCCGCCAATTTTTTTAAACTTGTCAAGCAAAACATCAATTGAATCCGTGTAGTTTTTGTACGAATTAAAGTAAAGTCTTGAATTTTCATCAGTTGAAGCAAATTTTAAGTCCGGAGCTGTAAAAATTTCATTGCTTTCTTTCCAAAAAAGCGAAGGTAACCTGACTTGAAAACGCAAATATTTTCCGTAGTAAGTTGTAATTTCTTGTTTTTGCTTGTCAAACCAAATCTTGTAATCTTGTAAAAAACTCAGACTGTTTTGGAACTCTGCAAAATCATTTTCATAGTTTGAGAACTCTTCAGGTTTTGCGTAACAAACATTTTTTAAAGTCAGGTTTTTCAAGGTCTTAGCTGTAAACAAATATTTTACTGAATTCTCTTTTCCGTAACCAGTGATTTCAAGTGTAATTTCATTTTTTTCTTTTGTTTGCGAAAACTCAACCGAGTCGTAAAGTGTTGAAAAAGTGTCAAGTAAGTTTTGTTTGATTGTGTCAAGGTTTTGTTCCTGCAAAAATTCAGCAAGCACAAAACTCACTGCTTTCCCATCTTTGGAGTGAAATTCTACGTCAACTTCATTGTTTACAAATGTTTGTGGAATGAACCAATTTGAATTTGGTAAAGTAATTGAATAGTTGTAAAGTTCACTTTTGTAAACTTGTTTTTCTTGTGCAAAACAAAAAACCGGCAAAAAAATTATCAGAAACAAACGTAAAAATTTCATTCTTAACCTTAATTTTTAATTTTTACTGCCTCAAGAAGTTCTGTTCCTGCTTTCCAAATGTCTCCTGCTCCCATTGTAATCACCAAATCTTCACTTTGGCAAAGGTTTTTCAGGAACTTTGGAAGTTGTGTTTTGTCTTGAACGTAAAAGACTTTTTTGTGTCCGTAATCTTTAGCTTTTTGAGAAACAAGCTCGCCAGTAACTCCTTCAATCGGTTTTTCCCTTGAACCGTAAACGTCGGTTACAACCAAAACGTCAGAAAAAAGAAAAGCTCTTCCAAAATCCGAAGCAAAATCTCTCGTTCTTGTGTAAAGGTGAGGCTGGAAAACTGCGACGATTCTTTTTTCTTGCCAACCAGTTCTTGCACCTTTCAAAGTTGCTTCAATTTCAGTTGG
>JADZEA010000100.1 GCA_020850775.1 bacterium | reverse complement strand
CTAAATTCTACAAGCACAAAAACATCACAAAGGTAAGCAAAAGTTGTAAAATCTGAAACAACTCTTGCAAAACCAATTTGTTTTTTACCTTCGTAGATGCCAAAACAAAGTGAGTTTTTAATTGATTTTTGGACAATTTCAAAAGGAACGCCAAAAGCCCAGTAAGAATCTTTTGATAAAAAATTATGGATTACTTGCAAATCAAGTTTAGACTTGTCATCGCTGACTAAAAAATTATCTTTCCAAACTTCCATTTTTACCTGAAAATTTTAACTTAAAACTAAAATTATTCCCATTCAATCGTTGCAGGAGGTTTTGAACTGATGTCAAAAACAACTCTGTTAATTCCTCTTACTTCATTAATTATTCTGTTTGAAATTTTCGCAAGCACTTCGTAAGGAATTTTTGCCCAATCAGCAGTCATTCCGTCAACGCTTGTAACTGCCCGTAAAGCCAAAGTATTTTCGTAAGTTCTCTCGTCTCCCATCACTCCGACAGATTTTACAGGAAGCAAAACCGCTCCTGCTTGCCAGATTTTTTCGTACTCACCTGAGTTTTTAAGTTCTTCCATAAAAATTGCATCCGCTTCCTGCAAAACTCTGACTTTCGGCTTTGTAATCTCTCCTAAAATCCTGATTCCAAGTCCGGGACCAGGAAAAGGATGTCTGTTTATCACTTCTTTAGGTAAACCAAGTTCATTTCCGACTGCACGGACTTCATCTTTAAAAAGCTCTCTCAAAGGTTCAATTAATTTCATTTTCATTTTTTCAGGAAGCCCGCCAACGTTGTGGTGAGTTTTGATGGTTGCTGAAGGACCTTTGAAACTCACGGATTCAATCACGTCCGGGTAAAGCGTTCCCTGTGCTAAAAAATCAACAGTTCCAAGTGATTTTGCTGTTTCTTCAAAGACTTCAATGAAAGTGTTCCCAATTATTTTTCGCTTTTTTTCGGGTTCGGTAACTCCTGCAAGTTTGCATAAAAAATTTTCCGAAGCATCAACGTACAAAACATTAATTTTAAAATGTTTGGAAAAAGTAGCTTTGACCTGTTCAAGCTCGTTTTTCCGCATTAAACCGTGGTCAACAAAAATGCAGGTAAGTTGGTTTCCAACAGCTTTGTGAAGTAAAACCGCCACAACAGACGAGTCAACTCCTCCTGAAAGCCCGCAAATTATTTTTTGGTTTCCAACAGTTTCGCGAATTTTTTTGATTTGAGTTTCAACAAAACTTTCAGAAGTCCAGTTTTGCTCTGCTTTACAAAAATCCACGACAAAGTTTTTTAAAATTTTTGCTCCGCTGAGCGTGTGAACGACTTCCGGGTGAAATTGAATTCCAAAAACTTGTTTTTGCAAGTTTTCAATTGCAGCGATTGGTGCGTTTGGAGTTCTTGCAATCACTGAAAAACCTTTTGGAACTTCTTCCACGTGGTCGCCGTGAGACATCCAAACAGTTTCAAACTTTTCTAAACCTTTAAAAATTGAATTCGTGTTCAGAATTTCAAGTTCTGCTTTACCAAATTCTTTTTTTGTAGCTTTACCAACTTTTGCTTTGCTAAAAAATCCTAAAAGTTGCAAACCGTAACAAATTCCGAGAACCGGAACGTTCAACTCTAAAATTTTTGGATTAGGAACCGGAGCGTTTTCAGAGTTTACACTTGAAGGTGAACCTGAAAAAATTATGCCTTTTGGAGCAAACTCAAGGATTTTTTCAAAAGGAATGTTAAAAGGATGGATTTCACAGTAAACGTTCATTTCACGAACTCTACGGGCAATTAATTGTGTGTACTGCGAACCAAAATCAAGAATTAAAATAAAATTTTTGTGCATTTTTTCCCCAATTTTTTTGCCTTGAAGTTAAGCATTTTTTGTGGAATTTTTAATTGGAAAAACCAAAATTCTGTTTTTAAACGGGAAGTGTGTACGAAAGGATTTTGTCAAACCGAACAAGTGTTTTGGTTTTGGCGGTTTTTTTTCTAAGTTTAGGTTTAAAAAATTTGTGTTACCAAAATTAAAGGCTAAAAAATGAAAAGATTTGGTTTGCTGTTTAGCTTGTTTTTTGTGTTAAACTGTTTTGCTTCGGAAAAGCTGACGATTTTTCACTACAACGATTTTCACGCTGCAAACTTGCCTTACAAGTTAATAAAATCAGAAAAAACTGTTGGTGGAAGCGCTGAGCTTTACGGACTTTACCTTCAGGAAAAAGCTAAAACTCAAAACTCAATTTTCCTGAATGCAGGAGACGATTTTCAGGGTTCTCCCGTTTCAGCAATCACAAAAGGAAAAAGCCAGATTGAAATCCTTAAAGTTCTGAAACCTGACGCTTTCACGCTTGGAAACCACGAGTTTGACTACGGAAAAGACATTTTACAAAGTTATTTTGAAAACTTGAACTTTCCCGTTTTGAGTGCAAATATTTGGGACAAAACAAAAGGAAAACTTTTTGCTCCAAACCCTTACACGATTTTAGAACGCGGAAATCTGAAAATTGGAATAATTGGTTTGATGGCTGAAGACCTTTCGACGCTTGTTGTGCGAAAAAATATTGAAGGTTTGACAGTTTTACCGATTGTTGAAACAGCTAAAAAATACATTGAAGAACTGAAAAAACAAGGTGTTGAGTTTGTTGTAGTTTTGAGCCACGCTGGTTTTGAGGAAGACAAAAGACTTGCAAAAGAAGTTCCTGAAATTGACGTAATTATTGGAGGGCACAGCCACACAACAATTGAAATTCCACAAGTTGTTAATGGTGTAATTATTTGTCAGGCTGGTTCTCAGGGACGTTTTTTAGGAAAACTTGACCTTGAGATTGAAAACGCAAAAATTGTTTGGCACAAAGG
This sequence comes from bacterium, assembly GCA_020850775.1. Taxonomy (GTDB): domain Bacteria; phylum CLD3; class CLD3; order CLD3; family CLD3; genus JADZEA01. The sequence continues at coordinate 6,963 of JADZEA010000100.1, read as the reverse complement.
AATTTTGATTGAGAACGAAGTTGGGAAAATCAGTGTGGACACAGTTGTTGTTCAAAAAGTGAGTGAGTTTGAAAGCCTTGTTTCTGCAGAACTTGACCAAACAATCGCAAAACTTGAAACTGATTGGCTAAAAAACTGGAACGCAGAAAGCAACCTTGGGAACTGGGAAACTGACGCGATTCGTAAAAAATTTGGTTGCGACGTAGCTTTTATGAATTCAGGAGGTTTGCGAAAGGATTTGCCAAAAGGCGAAATTAAAATTCGTGATTTTTGGGAAATTAATCCTTTTGGGAACACTTTTGTTGAGTTTAAAATTTTAGGTGAAGATTTAAGCAAACTTGTTGAATTCCTGACAAGTGGGAAAAGCGAAGAATTTATGCAGGTTTCGGGTTTATTTTTTGACGGGAAAAAGTTGGAGGTTTCTGAAAAACCACTTGTGAGCAATCAAACTTACACAGTTTTTACAAACAATTACGTTACAGACCATTTTTACCAATACTTTGGGTTAAGCCCTGAAAAATTTGAATTTAAAAATACAGAAATTTTAGACAGAGATGTTTTTATTGAAATCGCAAGGCAAGAGAAAGTGATTAACTCAAAAGTTGAAGGCAGAATTAGGGAAAAGTAAATTAGTCCAGCAGTATTCCGAAAGTTTCTTTGTAAGGAGTGTTCAAATCAATGAATTGAAATTTTGGTGTTGAGTGTTGTTTTAGAAGATTGTAAACTTTCAGGCTTTCAGTGTCTGAAGAAAGATAAAAATCAATTGTTTTGTCTGTATCAGCCTGAGCGAAAAGTTTTGTATCGTTTGGGATAATATTTCTTGTAGTTAACTGTAAATTTTTTTTCTTTCTTTCATTAAAAATAATTCTGGCAAATTCACCTGCACGTTTTGAGTGGTCAAGGTTGAACGGAAGCACTTGTAAATTTCTCAGTGGTAACTCGCTGACATCACCGCCGGCACAGTATTCGGCGATAGAAATTGTAGAAATCATCATTGAAATTTCTTTTTGTAAAAAATAACGAAAATATCCGTCTGCATTTTGGAAAAGAGGGTCGCTGTCGTTTAGGAACCTAAGAAAAAAACTTGTGTCAAGTAAGATGGATTTATGTTTCATAATTTTCTCTTAGTTCTTTGAGCCAGGTATCGGGATTAATTTTATGAAGCCATGATTTTTTTGCCTTATTTCTTAAACCGTTTAAATATTTTTCATCGTATTTTGGCTGATAATCCACTAATTCTACAAATTTTAAAGAAGAAGTATCAATTTCACCAGTTTCGGAATTTTGTCTGCCGGTGGTACGAACCACGAATGTTTTGTAAAGCAAATTTTCTTTGTAGTTTTTTAAAAAAAGAATCGGAGTTTCAATTACCAAAATACCTGATTCTTCTGTGGCAATGTGAATGTTTGCTTTGGTTTTACCGCCAACATCAGTGATTTTTCCATAAAAATAAAATTCAGCGTCTGCCCAAACCTCTTTGGTTCTAAAAAATTGTGTTGTTCTGTCTAAGTGAACTTCATTAGTTTTTTCGATGGAAGTTGAGATTGTAAACGCATAATTTTTTCTTGAAGCAATGTTTTGGATGTTTTCAAACGCTTCCGCCATCGGTGTTTCAAGAAAATCAATGTTTTGAAGTTTGTCAACCTGTCCGATGATTGCATTGAAACTGATGACAAACTGGATTGAAGTCTTAAAAATGTGCCGCACCGAACCTTCTTCAATTTTGTAACTGATTGTAGGACGTTTTTCTCTTTTTCCGTCTGAAAACAAAAAATTCTCTGCATTTTTAAGAATAACAATGATTTCCTGAATGTCGTAGTTCTCAGGAGTTAATGCAAGATTTCCATTAAAACCATTGATTTTTATTTCTATAAATCCAATTTTTTCCATAAGTAAAACCTAATAAATTTTGTGTTTGATTTGTTACTAAAAAATTTTAGGCTAAAACCGTAAATTTTAAAGTATTAAATTTCACTGAAACAGTCAACACTAAAGAAAAATTTTAAAGGTTAACAAACAATTTTTGAAAAGGCTAAAAAAATGATAGTTTTACTCACAGATTTTGGCGAAAAAGATTTTTACGTCGGTGCGGTGAAAGGTGTAATTTACAAAATTTTTCCTGAAGCAAAAATTGACTCAATCTCGCATTCTGTCTCAAAATTTAATGTAAAAGAAGCTGCTTTCACCTTGCTTAACGCTTCAAAAGAATTTCCTGAACACACGGTTTTTTTGGTTGTTGTTGACCCGGAAGTCGGAACTTCACGAAACCCAATCGTCGTAACAACAAAAAATAATTTCACTTTTGTTGCACCTGATAATGGAGTTTTAACACTTGTTTTGCAAGAGTTTGGAGCAAAAAAAATCTACAAAATTATCCAAAACGACCCTAACATTTCCAAAACTTTTCACGGAAGGGATGTTTTTGCTCCTGCTGCTGCACTTTGGGAAAAAGGCGAAAGAAATTTTTTACAGGAAATTTCAGAAGTTTTTTTGTTTGAAAATGAGAAAGTGAAAACTTTGGGAAACATTGTTTTTGGTGAAATTTTGAGCATTGACGATTTTGGAAACTGTGTTACGAACATTCCCAAAAATGCCTTGAAAGAAGCAGGTTTTGGCGATAAAATTTCAGTTAAAATTGGTAAAAAAGAGTTTGCTTTAGCTTTTTTGGAAACTTACGGAAACGCGAAACGGAACGGGTTTCTGGCACTTTTTTCAAGCACAAATTTCCTTGAGTTTGCGGTTAACTGTGGGAATTTTGCCAAGAAAAATAAAGTAGAAACTGGAATGAAAGTGGAAGTTAACTGTGTTTTTTAGTGAAAACAATCGCACCAACAGTCGCAATCAAAAGAATAATTGAAGCAATTTCAAAAGGGAAAACGTAGTCAGTAAAAAGCCTTATTCCAATGTTGTAAGCATCTCCAACAGGCATCTGGCTTTCAGGAACAAGGTTTTTTTCAATTTCAAAAATCGGGAAAAGCAACGCAAAAACGAAAGCCAAACCAAGAACTCCACCAATAATTTTTTTAGGGTTTTCAACGTAGTACTGCTCTTTCAGGTTCAAAAGCATCACGACAAACAAGAACAAAACCATAATCGCTCCGGCGTAAACCGCAATCTGAATCATCGCAAGAAAGTAAGCATTCAGTAAAACATAAATTCCGGCAAGTGCGAAAAATGTTGAAACAAGTGCAAGAACACTGTAAACAGGGCTTTTTTGAGTAATCACAACTACTGCAGAAGAAATCGCCAAAACTGCTAAAACTATAAAAATTGCTAATTCCATTTTTCACCTTTTTAAGTTCAGTTGGGTTTGTTAAGCCTCAAACCAAAAAAATTAAACCTTCACTTTACTAAAATTCAAAATCAAGTTTTCTGCCTTCCTGATAAAATTTTCCGTCTTTTGTCAGGTCGTAAACCCGTTCTAATTTTTCTTTGTCGTAAACTGCATTTTCGCGTGAGTAAGCTGCAAAATCATAAATTTCCGTCAGTTCAATCGCTTCACAAGGACAAGCCTCCTCACAAAAACCACAAAAAATACAGCGTAACACGTCAATTTCATAAATTTTAGGATGCTTTTCCCTTTTTGGGTCGTTTGGAAATTCGTCTGCCCAAGGCGAACGTTCTGCTTCAATAAAAATGCAATCAGCAGGACAAGCCGTCGCACACATTTCGCAGGCAACACACTTAGTCCTGTCTTGCTCGTCTTTGTTTAGTCTGTGTAAGCCTCTGTACTGTGGATAAGGAACCCATTTTTCTTCAGGGTACTGGATTGTAGCTCTGTTGTTTGTGCTAAGTTTTCCGGCTCGTCTTTCGGTTGGAGCAAGGTAAGCGGATTTTGCACCAATCTTTAGAAAGTGCTTTAGAGTTAGCAGCAAACCTTTGAAAATTTCCACAAGGTAAACATCATTTTTTACTGTTTTTATGTCAACACTGATTGTTTTGGTAGCCATTTTTAAGACTTTCAAGTTTAGTTTAGTGGTAAAGGTCTTTGAACAAAACCATTAAAATTGCCGTTCCAACAACTGTAGCAAGGCTGATTGGCAGAAGCCTTTTCCAACCAAGGTGCATCAACTGGTCGTAACGAAATCTTGGTAAACTCCAGCGAACCCAAATAAATAAAAACACAAAAAAAGAAATTTTTATCGCAAAAACTATCACTGAAAGTAAAACTCCTGCTAATCCGTGTGCCGTTTCATCATAAAAAGGAACGTCCCAGCCACCAAAGAAAAGCGTTACGATAAAAGCCGATGAAGTGATTAAGTTTGCGTACTCTGCAAGCAAAAACATCCCGAATTTCATTGAACTGTACTCTGTGTGGTAACCTGCAACGAGTTCTTGCTCACACTCCGCAAGGTCAAAAGGAAGCCTGTTTGTTTCCGCAAAAACCGCAATCAAAAAAACCAAAAAAGCAGGGAAATTTAAAATAAACCAAAAACCTTCTTGTTGTACCTTGACAATTTCGCCAAGCGATAAACTTCCTGCCATCAAAACAACAGCAACAACTGAAAGCCCAAGCGGAAGTTCGTAGGAAATCATTTGAGCAGAAGCACGCAAAGCTCCAAGCAAAGAATACTTGTTGTTTTGTGCCCAACCACCCATCACAATTCCATAAACTCCAATTGAAGTAACTGAAACAAAGTAAAGAATTCCAACATTAATGTTCGCAATTTGTAAAACAAGGTTCTCAAGATTTGCTCCAAGCAAAGGCAACCAAAGTTCTCCTGAAGGAATTGTCGCTCCAAAAGGAATTACCGCTCCAATCATTAAAGCCGGAGTCATCATCACAACCGGTGCTAAAAGATAAACTAACCTGTCAACGTGGTTTGGGATTACGTCTTCTTTGACAATCAGCTTTATTCCGTCCGCAAAAGACTGTCCAAGCCCGCCAAACCAAGTTCTGTTTGGACCAAGCCTGTCTTGAATGAAAGCTGAAAAACGCCTTTCAGCTAAAATTACCATCGTTACACCAAGCAAAGTAAAAGTTAGAACAAAAGCAATTTTCAAGACTGTAAAAATTAAGTTTTGTGTGAAAGCATCCATTTTAAAAAATCACAAATTAAAATTATTGTTTAAGCATTCCTTCTTGACCAAGTTTGTAAAAAGTCATTCCTCTAAAAAACTCGTTCTCTTTTGCAAGCTGGTTGAAAATTTCTGAAACAGCAATTTCTTTCCAACTTTTATCAAAAGCAACCATCAGTTCCTGCAAAATTTCTACGTCAGAAACAAAACTTCCCTGAGAACTAACTGCCTGATTGAATTTTTGGACTCTTTCTTGTACGTTTGTAAAAGTGCCTTGTTTTTCAAAATAATTTTTTCCGCCAAGCGAAAAATCCGCACTTTGAGTTAAGTCCGAATCAAGGTAATCAACTACAACAAGAAGTTCAAGTTTACTGAAAATCTCTTCTTCGTGAGGTAAAAAGCCCGTTTCAGGAATCCCACCAAGCAAAAACAAGGCTTTGATTTCACCATTTTTTATTTTTTCATAAATTTCTTGTGCGTTTTCAGAACCTAAAATTACTTTTGCACCAAACCTGTTCGGAGTTTTGTCGCCGTAAATTTTAAAGCCCGACTTGAAAACTACCTCGTCGTTTGTGATTTCAGCAGCACGCAAACCGACGTTTGAGGAGCCGACAATTTTTCGTGCAAGTTTGTTCAGTAAAAAATTTTCTTCGTTTGAAGCGTGTGCAGAGCCTAAAAACCCTATTGCTTTTGGTTTGTAAATTTTTTTGAGTGAGTTTACTTTTTCAACGACTTCAGCGATTGCAGTTTTCAGGTCTGTTTGGCTAAGGTTTCCGCTTTGGTCTTTTTTTCGTGGATACTTAATTCTTTTTGCGTCCTGAATTTCGTTGTAACCGAACCTTCCGTCGTCGCAAATCCAGTAAGAGTTCACGTTTTCGTTGTTTTTTGGTTGGATTCGTTTGATTTTTTCAGCCATAGTTTCAATTTGAATGTTGCAGCCGGCTGAACAACCTGAACAAACTGAACTTGTTTTTTTCAGGTTCCAGACTCTTGCTGAAAACAAAAAATCTTTTGTCACCAAAGCACCAACGGGACAAATGTCTGCAACGTTTCCTGAAAGTCTGTTTTCAAGTGGTTTTCCCGGATAAGTTACGATTTCGTCGTGGCAGCCGCGGTTTGCGATTGCGAGTTCGTGAGAACCAACGATTTCGTCGCAGAACCTGACGCAGCGTGAGCAAAGAATGCAGCGTTGTGTGTAGAGTGCGATGTTTGGACCCAAGTCTTTTTTTGGTTTTGGAGTTTTTTCTTCAACAGCCCTTCTGTAACCTCTTCCGTAACCGTAGGAGTAGTCTTGCAGACGGCATTCTCCCGCTTTATCGCAAACGGGACAATCAGTTGGATGATTCAGGAGTAAAAATTCCATCACGGATTTTTGAGCGGCAGCTGCTTCTTCACTTTTGGAATTGATAACCATGTCAAATTCGCCATCAATTTTTCGTGCAGGTGGAGAATTCATTATCGGAGTTGAACAAGCAGTAGCAAGTTTTGGCATTCCCTGAACTTCTACAAGGCACATTCTGCAATTTCCTGCGACAGAAAGTTTTGGATGGTAACAATAATGTGGAATTTCAATTCCATTTTCAGAAGCAACCTGGAGAATTGTTTTTCCTGCTTCAACTTCCAAAACCCGACCATTTAACTTTATTTTAGGCATCCTACTTAACCTTTTCAAAAAAGAAGCTAAAAGATAAGAAAATTTTGCAAGTTTAAGAATTAAAAATTACGTGTGGTTTTAAAAAGTTGGGGTTGTGTGGCAAGGTTTTTTAGTAGCAGTTAGCTGGAGGATTAACTGTGGTGCAGTTTTCTGAGCAAATAAAAAAACCTTCAGGCTCTTAAAATCCTGAAGGTTTCGCAACTTCTTTTAGTAACCAAAAATATCGCTTGCCGTCAGAAACCGAATTTCTGCAATCTTTTCAAGCTCGCTCATTCCAACCCTGTTTCTAT
>JADZEA010000099.1 GCA_020850775.1 bacterium | reverse complement strand
GGCGGAGTTCAGATTTTAGAAAAATCGGGTTACAACGAGCTTGAAACTTTTCACATGAACGAAGGTCATTCTTCATTTTTGACGCTTGCTTTACGTGAAAAATTCACTGCCGAAGAAGTAAAAAAACGTTGTGTTTTTACAACTCACACTCCGGTTCCTGCGGGACACGATATTTTTAAAACTTCACTTGTAAAACGTGTTCTTGGAGAAAATTCTTTGGATAAACTTGACAAATCTTTCCCGAAAAGCAAGCTAAACATGACTCACCTTGCACTTTTTTACAGCCGTTACACAAACGGAGTTTCTGCGCTGAACGGTGAAGTTGCAAGAAAAATGTTCCCTAAAAATGAAATCTCACACATCACAAATGGCGTTCACCACCTGACCTGGCTTGGAACGGAAACGGGAAAACTTTTTGACAAACATCTTGCAGGCTGGCGAGAAAACCCGGAAAAACTTCGTGAAGCAAACTCAATTCCCGCTTCTGAACTTTGGCAAACCCACCAAAAAAATAAAACTGAACTTTTGGACTACGTGAACGCTCAAACACAAGCAGGAATTGAGGAAAATTGCCTGCTAATTGGTTTTGCAAGGCGTGCAGCAACCTACAAACGAGCGGCACTTTTATTCAAAGATGCTGAAAGACTCGCAAAAATTGGTAGTAAAAAGTTGGCGATTGTTTACGCAGGAAAAGCTCACCCGAAAGATTCAGACGGAAAAGAACTGATTGAAAAGGTCGTTTCCGAAGCGAAAAAAATCTTTGAAAACGTAACTGTTGTTTACCTTGAGAACTACAACATCTGGCTCGGAAGGTTAATCACTGCAGGAGTTGACGTTTGGCTGAACACTCCGCAAAGACCTAACGAAGCAAGTGGAACAAGTGGGATGAAAGCGGCTTTGAACGGGATTCCGAACCTTTCAATCCTTGATGGCTGGTGGGCTGAGGCTTGCAAAAATGAAGTTAACGGTTGGGCGATTGGTGATGACAGAAATTCTGACGACGAAACAGACGCGAATTTGCTTTACGATTTGTTAGAAGAAAAAGTGCTTCCGACTTACTACGAAAACCGTGAAAAGTGGCTTTCTTTGATGAAAGAAGCAATTGTTACGGCTGCAGATTTTACGGCTCAAAGGATGGTGAGTGATTACTGCAGGCTGTCTTACAAGATTTAAAAGAGTAAAAAAGTTTTGGTGAAAAATGCTTAAATCAATCAAACTAACGAATTTTTTTAGTTTTAAAGAAACAACTGTTGAACTTCACCCGGAAGTAAATCTTTTGATTGGGATTAACGGTTCGGGAAAATCAAACTTGTTAAAAGCGATAAAACTTTTAAAGGAAGGCGTTACGAATAAAAAAGGTCTTTCAAATTTAATTAATGGTTTTGGTGGGTTTGAAGCAATGAAATTTTTTGGAAACAATAAAAACCAAATTGGTTTGGAGTTTGAGTTTGAGAAAATCCATAGCTTTAAAGAAAACGTTTTTTATGAAATTCAACTGTCCGGTGTCTCAGCTTTTTACACAGTTTCTGAAAAACTTTGGCAACACGGCAGCGGTTTTATCTATCTGGAATTTGACAAAGGGAAAGGCGTAGTTAGTGAACTCGCTTCCAAAACAACCAAACAAACCAAACTTTTTCACTACACGGATTTTGATTTGAGTAACTTAGCTTTTTCTCAGTTTGAAGACCCGGAAAGGTATTTTTACGCGAGCAAAATCAAAAAAGCAATTCAAGAAATTGGTTGTTACGATTATTTTGACACAAGACCAAAAAGCGAACTGCGAACAAAACTTTTCAACGCAACTTCAGAAACAAACTTGCAGTCAGAAGGAAACAATCTTTCCCAAACTTTAAACTCGCTTAAAATCAGACAGAAACCGAGCTACAAAAAAATTATTGAGGCTTTGCAAAAGGTTAATCCAAATTTTAACAGTTTTGATTTTAATGTTTACGGAAGTGGAAACATTGAACTTTTGCTTGAAGAAGAAGGCTTGGGCAAGTCAGTTCAGGTCGCACAAGTTTCAGACGGCACTTTAAGATTTTTATGTTTGCTTGCGATTTTGTACAATCCTGAAAGAGGTAGTTTGGTTTACATTGACGAGCCTGAAGTTAGCCTTCACCCGGACATGCTTTCGGTGCTTGCCAACGTTCTTGAAGAAACCAAAGATTACGGACAAGTTTTGATTGCTACGCATTCTGACCACTTGGTTGATTGTTTTTCTTTTGAAAACATTAAGGTTTTTGAAAAAGACGAGACAAACTCAACAATTGTCAAAAACTTAAAAGAGAAGGATTTTGAGAATTGGTACGACGAATTTAGTTTGGGAAAAATGTGGCGGAAAGGCGATTTGGGAGGCAACCGATGGTAGAAAAGAAACTTTTTATTGAAGGCGATGAACAACTGAGAAATGCCTTTGGACAGCTTCTTGAAAAAAAATGTAAAGGAAAAATGCCACGAATTGTGATGGGAGACGGGATTACAGAAACAATTAATAAATTTCAAGCCGATAAATCAGAAAAAAAGTTTTTACTAATTGATTTTATTGATTACTCTAAAGACAAAAGTTTGCAAGAAAAATTGAAAACAGAAAAAAACATCTTTTTTATGGCTCAAAAAATGGAAACCTGGTTTCTTTCTCAGCCTCAAATTTTAGACAAAATCTTTGAAACGGGAAGCTATTTTGAAAATAAATTGAAAAATATTAACTGGAAAAACTTTTCGGAACCAGACAAAGAATTGGAAAATTTATTAAAAAATTCTCCCTCAAAAAAAAATTACTCAAAGACTAAAACAGCACCTAAACTTCTGATAAAATTGGACATTAAAAAACTTGCAGAGTTTTTTTCACGAACAAACTCAATTGAATTTTCAGAAATTTGTGTTTAAAAATAAAGTGTGAACCAATGAAAAAAATAGCCATTTTAATTTTATTGATTTTTGCTGAAGCACAGGCTGAACAAGTAAAAATTAATCTTTGGCACCAGATGCTTTACTCAAACAGAGTTGTTTTACGTGAAGTTTGCGATGCCTACGAAAAGCAAAACCCAAACGTGAAAATTCAATTGACTTACCGCGAAACAGAAGAACTACGCTCAAATTTTCAATCTTCTGCAATGGGTGGAAGCGGACCAGAATTAATTTACGGACCAAGCGACCAGGTTGGACCTTTTGCTTCAATGGAAATTATCAAACCTTTAGACGAGTTTTTTGACGCTGAATTTTTTAAACAATTTGACCCGAACGCTGTCGTAAAACTGAACGGAAAAACCTGGATGGTTGGCGATATGGTTGGAAACCACCTGATGCTAATTTACAACAAAGAACTCTTGCCAAATCCACCACAAAACACTGATGAACTGATTGAGTTTGGTAAAAATCAAACAAAAGACACTGACGGCGACGGAAAAATTGATAATTACGGACTTGTCTGGAACTTTACAGAACCGTTTTTTTACGTTCCCTGGCTCGGTGGTTTTGGAAGCTGGTTTTTCACTGAAACAAACCAGCCAAACCTGAACACTCCACAAAACATTGAAGGCTTCAAATTCATAAAATCACTGAGAGACGAACACAAAATTGTTCCAAAAGAATGCGATTACGAGGTTGCAAACGCACTTTTTAAAAGCGGGAAAGCTGCAATGATAATCAACGGCGATTGGTCCTGGGGAGATTACACAGACGCAAAAATAGATTTTGGAATTGCAAGGATTCCGCTTGTTTCACAAACAAGTTTGTACCCAAATCCACTCGTCGGAACTAAAGGCTACTCAATCAATTCCAACGTTTCCGACAAAAAAATAAAACCAACTTTAGACTTGTTACGCCACCTGACAAGCAAAGAAGTTCAGCTAAAATTCACCGAAAAAGTAAATTTAATGCCTTCAAACCTTGAAGCACGAAAAGACTCACTGGTTTTGAAAAACGAAATTTTAAGGCAATCGGCTTTTGTGATGGAAGTTGGGAAACCGATGCCTGTGGTTCCTGAAATCCGTGCTGTTTGGGATGCTTTAAGAACGCAGTACCAGGCAGTTTTAGGCGGAAACAGAACTCCTGAAGAAGGTGCAAAACTCTCACAGGCAAACGCTGAAAAACAAATCCGTGAGATGAACGAAATCCTGAAACCCAACGAGCAGGCAACGGTAATCAAGTGGTTGTTTCCCGTTTTGTTTTTGCTGGCTTTAGTTTTTGGAAAAAGACATTTTACGGAATTTTTGCGGGATTTAAAGAAAAACAGTTTTGCTTACTTTATGGCTTTTCCTGCATTTTTTGGCATTTTTGCAGTGATAGTTTACCCGTTTTTTTACAATCTTTTGATTTCAGTTTCAAACTTTTCGCTTCGGACTTTTCAGGGCTGGGAAGTGATTGGGTTTCAGAACTACCTTACAGTTTTTCAGGAGGATGTTTTTTACACGGTTCTTTGGAAGACTGTTTTGTGGACTGCCGTGAACTTACTTTTTCACGTTTCGCTTGGTGTTTTTTTAGCGGTTTTGATTAACAGAACCTTACCTGCGAAAAAAATTTTACGGACTTTGTTAATCATTCCCTGGGCAGTTCCGCAGTACATCACAGCTTTAACGTGGCGTGGAATGTTTAATCAGGAGTACGGAGCAATCAATCTTGCACTTTCAAAATTTTTTGCGATGACTCCGGTTCAGTGGTTGAGCCAACCTTTTGAGGCATTTTCAGCTTGTGTGGTTACAAACATTTGGTTAGGGTTTCCATTTATGATGGTTATCGCACTTGGTGGTTTGCAATCAATTCCGCAGGAACTTTACGAAGCGGCGAGAGTTGACGGAGCTACGAAGTGGCAACAATTTTGGAAAATCACTTTACCGATGCTGAAACCGGTGATGATTCCTGCAATCACGCTTGGAACGATTTGGACTTTCAACAACATCAACGTTGTTTGGCTTGTCAGCAACGCAGGTGAACCTTCCGACCAAACACACATTTTGGTAAGTTACGTGTACAAGGCAGCTTTTAACCTTTACCGTTACGGTTACGCAGCGGCACTTTCAATGGTAATTTTTCTGATACTTTTAGTTTTTGGTGTTTTCTTTTTGCGAAAAACCAAGGCAACTGATTCGGTTTATTAAAAAAAAGGCGAAAAAATGAAAATAAAAAATACTGAAAAATGGCTGATTTTTACGTTTCTTTCCGTTTTCACGCTTGCAACGATTTATCCGGTTTTGAACGTGATTGGAATTTCTCTCAGAACTGACAATGCTTTTCAATCAAAATCACTTGCTTTCGTTGAGTTTGACGAGCCTTTTGAAGACACAAACGGCAACAAAACCCGCGACGAAAACGAAAAATTTACAGACGAAAACAACAACCAAAAATGGGACGAAGGCTCAAGCCTGAAATCTTTTGAGACACTTTTTACGGAAACTTCATTTTTACTTTGGGCTTGGAACTCATTTTTAATCACTTTAGTCGTAACTTTAACAGGAGTTGTTTTAGCTTCAACTTGTGGTTACGCACTTTCAAGGTTCAATTTTAAAGGCAAACAGTTTGGAATGGTTTCACTGATGACAACTCAAATGTTTCCGGCAACGATGCTACTTTTACCATTTTTCATAATTTTATCAAAACTTGGCTTGATTAATTCTTACCTTGGTTTGATAATTATTTATTCTTCAACTGCTTTACCTTTTTGCATCTGGCAAATGAAAGGCTACTACGACACAATTCCACAAGCACTTGAAGAAAGCGCAAGACTTGATGGCTGTTCACGTTTTAGCGCCTTTTACAAAATAATTTTGCCACTTTCGGCGCCAGCTTTAGTGATTACAGCTTTGTTCAGTTTTATGGCAAGCTGGAGCGAGTACGTAGTTGCTGCCGTTGTTTTACAAGACCCGGAACTTTACACGTTGCCACTTGGATTAAAATCTTTTCAGGCAAGTTTGGCAACTCAGTGGGGACTTTACGCAGCCGGAGCTTTAGTCGTGAGCGTTCCTGTAACTGTTTTGTTTGTAGCTTTAGCAAAATATTTAGTTTCAGGATTGACACTCGGAAGCGTAAAAGGGTAAAAATTTAAATTTTAAGGATAAAAAAATGATAGCTGTTGAATTTCGTAACATTATCAAATCTTTTGGAGACGTTCACATCCTGAAAGAAATTAACCTGCAAGTGCGGGAAGGCGAATTTTTAGTTCTTGTCGGACCTTCCGGTTGTGGAAAATCAACAAGTTTACGTTTGATTGCAGGACTTGAAGACGCAACTTCAGGCGAACTTTTAATTCACGGAAAAATTGTAAACGACGTTGACCCTTCGCAAAGAGACATCGCGATGGTTTTTCAAAGTTACGCACTTTACCCGCACCTGAACGTTTTTGAAAACATGGCTTTTGGGTTGCGGATTCGCAAAACTAACGAAAATGAAATCCAAAAACGAGTTCAGGAAGCAGCTGAAATCCTAAAAATTACAAACTTGCTTGACCGAAAACCAAAGGAACTTTCAGGCGGACAAAGGCAAAGAGTCGCACTTGGAAGAGCGATTGTTCGTAAACCGAGAGTTTTTTTGTTTGACGAACCGCTTTCAAACCTTGACGCAAAACTTCGCGGAGAAATGAGAGTTGAGATTAAAAGGCTTCACCAACTACTTGGAAACACAATGGTTTACGTTACTCACGACCAGGTTGAAGCAATGACGATGGGCGATAGAATTGCAATTATGAACAAAGGAGTTATTGAACAGCTTGACACTCCAAAAATGATGTACGCGAAGCCTCTGAACACTTTCGTTGCAGGATTTATCGGAACTCCGCAAATGAATTTTCTTGAAGGTGAAATCTTTAAAAGCCAAACAGAAATTTACTTCAAAGCAGGAAGTTTTAAACTAAACCTTGAAAATTTACCTTTTGCTCAAAGTTTTAACGACGGGAAAAAAATAATTTTAGGAGTGCGACCTGAAAATATTTTTGAAACAGAAAATTCACAAAATGCCTTACCAGCTTCGGTAGAACTGATTGAACCACTTGGTTCAGACGTTCTCGCTCACTTAGTTATCGGCGGAAAAAATCTTACTGCAAGGTTCAAGGGTGATTCAAACATTGAAGCCGGAAATTCAATAAAAATTTCGTTTGAGATGAATTCTTTACATTTTTTTGACAAGGAAACGACACAAAGGCTGAATTAGACAAAATTTGGTTTTTGTTCAGGCTAAAATTTTACTGAAAAAGTGAATTCGTTTGTTGCTCCAAGTTCCCGGTGTTTGGCAAAAGAATAATCAAAAACATAATCTTTAAAATTCAAACCAAAGCCAGCTGAGAAAATTTCCGGGTTTGTTTGTGTCCCAAAACGCAGGCAAAAATTTTTTACAGCCTGAAATTCTGTTCCAAAATGGTAACTCGTCGGAAACAAAACATCTTTTTCAAGTTCCGCTACAAAAATTATTTTTTCCGTTGCTTTCCAGCAAAAAGAACTCACAAAAACTTGTGGAAGTTTATCATTTTTAATTTCTGAAAAAGTTACGTTTGTGAAAGAAGTGCTAAGGCAAAAATTCCCAAAGGTTGCAAGGCTTTCAAAATCAAGCGAAAAAGTTGTTTCTGAACCATAATTTTTGATTTTTAGCGAGTGAGTTCGCAAAATTCCACCAATTTTAAAATTTTGCAAAACTGTGTAACCGCTTGCTAAAAAAAGTTCTGTCTCACGGTAAATTTCATCTCCAAAAAAATTACCGCCAAGTGCAAAATCAGTCTTAAATTTTTGCAGACTAATTCCAAAAGTTCCCTGCTGAAGTTCTGTAAGCCCAAATTTTCTGCGAAAACTAACCGAAATTTTTGGCAAACCCGTGTTTTGAACAGAGAGAAACGAGTTTTCAGGAAGCCAGTTTTTTGCTGAAAAAGTAAAATGCGTTCCACCTAAAGCATTGTTTGAAGCTCCGTTTGCCTCAAACTCAAAGGCACAAAAAGCCTTTTGAACTAACAGGCTAACAAAAATGAGTATGAACTTGACATTGAGCAAGCTAAAAACTAAATTTGGTCTTTGTTTCATAAAAATTTGAACGGTAAAAAGTTGAGAGTAAAATATTTAAAAACAGTTCTTTTTGCAAGCATTTTTCTTCTAATTCCTGCAATTATTTTTTCACAAAAGATTAAGTGTGAAATTTCAGTAAACCTTGAACAACTTCAAAGTGTCAACCAGACTGAACTCAGGAATTTTGAGTACGACCTGAAAAATTACGTAAACGATTACGACTGGACCAAAGAAAAATTTCCGGACGAAATTCCAATAAAAATAGAGATTTACGTTGTGAGCTACACGAAATCCTCAAAAAATTATTACACCGCAAACCTGATTGTTACCAACAAAAATGACCTGCTTGTCCGTGACAGAAACTGGAATTTTCCTGCAGGAAAGAGCTTTACTCACGTTGACGGAAATTTTGACGAGCTTTCAAGCGTGATTGATTTTTATATTTTTTATGCAATTGGAAGTGCTTACGATACTTACGGACCTTCACTTGGAACAAAATTTTTTACAAAAGCACTCGCTTTAACTTCAAAAGGAGTTTTTGCGGAGCTTCCTTTTGAAGCTGGTTGGGATACAAGAAAAGACCTCGTTCAGGGAATTTTATCCGAAAGGCTGAAGCCCTACAGACAAATGAAAGCGATGTTTGAGCTTGGAAAATACACTTACGAAGTTCGCCAGAACGTTCCAAAAGCTAAGGAAATTTTGGAAAACTCACTTGACAAAATGCTTGAATCAAAAGCACAAGCTCCTAACAGCATTGAATTTGATAATTT
The DNA here is from genome assembly GCA_020850775.1 of bacterium. Lineage (GTDB taxonomy): Bacteria > CLD3 > CLD3 > CLD3 > CLD3 > JADZEA01. The sequence goes on along the minus strand of JADZEA010000099.1, from coordinate 11,154 downwards.
TTTGAACGCTAACAGAAAGTTTTTAATTGATTTTTTCAAACAGTTCAGCAGTGACTTACCTTTCAGAAAATTGAAAGGTTTAGACATCTCAAAACAAGACGACTACGATGAATTTATTAATGACTAAGCTCAAAAAAATTAAAGGATTAAAATGCGTTACTTAAAACAGGAAAATGATTACGTTTTAATTTTAAACAAAGGCGATAAAATTTGCGAATGCCTAAAGAAATTTGCAAAAGCAGAAAAAATTGTAAACGGTTTTTACACGGGAATCGGCGGCGCCGACGAACTGACTTTGGCTTACCTGGACTTGGAAACAAAACTTTACGTTGAGAAAAAATATTCGGGTTACTACGAAATTTTGAATTTAACGGGCAATTTTTCAACTCTGAACAACGACGAATTTCCACACACTCACATCACTCTTTCAGACACAGGTTTTAACTGTTTTGGCGGACACTTGATTGAAGGACAAATCGCTGTAACCTGCGAAATTTTTGTTCACACAAACAAGACAAAACTTGAACGAAAACCTGACAAAGATTTTGGCTTTAATTTTATTGAGTTGTAAAATGGATTTAATTTTATCAAAAATCGGTGAGTTAGCACTTCCGCAAAATAAAATTTGGGAAATTAAACGAACAAAAAATGCAAGCCTCTTTGTGAAAAATGGAAAAGTAATTGCCTTAGGAACAAACGAACAGGCACTTGAACAAGTTAAAAATGCTTTGCCAAACTCGTGGGAAAATTTTTTGACAAACACAAAAAAAATTGACTGTTCAGGCAAAACTGTAACTCCGGGACTCGTTGACCCGCACACTCACAGTGTTTTTGGAGCAACACGGCAGCACGAATTCAAAATGCGTTGTGAAGGCAAAACTTACACAGAAATTGCACAAAACGGAGGCGGAATCCGTTACTCAGTCAGAAAATTAAGAAGCCTTTCCGAAGAGGAACTTGTCAACTTTACTTTACCTTTTTTAGATAAATTTTTTGAACTTGGAACAACAACCGTTGAGGTAAAAAGTGGTTACGGTTTGACTTTGAACGACGAAATTAAAATGCTGAAAACCATCCAAACGCTTCAAAAACTCCACAAACTAACCTTGATTCCAACTTTTCTTGGCGCTCACGAAATCCCTGACGAGTTTCGCGAAAACCGTGAAGGCTACGTTGACTTGCTCACAAAAGAAATGATTCCAAAAGTTGCAGACGAAAAATTGGCAGAATTTTGTGATATTTTTACGGAAACAGGAGTTTACACTGTAGAAGAATCGGAAAAAATTTTGACTGTTGCGAAAAATTACGGGCTAAAAATAAAAATGCACGTTGAGGAACTTTCTCACGTTGGCGGTGCAGAACTTGCCGGAAAACTCGGCGCCGTTTCAGCTGACCACTTAGAGTTTGTTTCCCAGTCAGGAATTGAAGCAATGAAAAAAAGCGGGACTGTTCCTGTTTTGCTACCGGGAACGGCACTTTTTTTGGGGATTAAACACCTTCCGCCAGCACGAAAAATGATTGACGAAGGGCTTCCGGTTGCACTTGGAACGGATTTTAATCCGGGTTCTTCAATGACACAAAGTTTACCTTTGATGATGACTTTAGCTTGCACACAAATGAAAATGCTTCCTGAAGAATCGTTTTACGCAACGACTGTAAACGCTTCAAAATCACTCGCAAGAGAAAAACCGGGAATTTTAGAAATTGGTTCAGACGCGGATTTTGTTGTTTGGGATTCGCCTGACTTAGATTTTATTGTTTACTACTTTGGTGGAAACCTGGTGAACAAAACATTTAAAAATGGTGAATTGGTTTATGAAAAATAGCACACAAAATCTTTTAGTCCAAGCCAGAAAAAAGAAAAAACCTCACTTAAGAGTTAGGCTTTCACTTACTGAAAAATATTAGCCTGATAATTAACGTTTTCTCTTTTTTGGGTCTAAAATTTCTTGTAAACCATCACCTAAAAAATTAAAACCTAAAACTGTAAGCATTATTGCAATTCCGGGAAAAAAAGTGAGTCTCGGGTACAAAAGAATGTAACGACGACTTTCAGTAAGCATTGCTCCCCAACTTGGTTCTCCGACTTCTGCTCCAAGCCCTAAAAATGAAAGTCCGGCTTCAGCCGTAATCATTCCAGCCATTCCTAAAGTTATCGCGACTAAAACAGGAGCAAGAGTGTTTGGTAAAACGTGCCTGAAAATTATCCTGAAATCACTCAACCCAATTGATTTTGCTGCTGTAACGTAGTCTTTTTGTTTTTCTGAAAGGAACTGTCCGCGTGTAAGCCTTGCGTAATTTTTCCAACCAACAACCGTTAGTGCAATAATTACGTTGTTAATTCCCGTTCCAAGTATCGCGACAACTGCAATTGCGAGCAAAATTCCGGGAAAAGCAAGCATTACATCGGTAATTCTCATTAAAATTTCATCAACCCAACCGCCGTAGTAACCAGAAATTGCACCAATAAAAATTCCAACTGCTGAAGCAATTAAAACAGAAAACACACCAACTTTCAACGAAATTCTTGAACCATAAATTATTCTGCTCAAAATGTCTCTTCCAAGTGAGTCTTGCCCTAAAAAGTGTTTTGAGTTTGCAAGTGAGTAAGCCTCGTTAAGATTTTGCAGGTAAGGGTCGTGAGGAGCAAGAAACGAAGCAAAAACCGCCACTAAAAAAAGCAAACTAACAATCACAAAGCCAATCAGAGCCAGCTTGTTTGAAAAAAGTTTGTTAAAAAAAATAGCCATAAATTTTCTGTTTTTTTATTTAATTTTACAAAAGTTTGTGTTTAAAAATTGTGTAAATTATTTTCAGACCTGCCATCAAAACACCTTTAACAGTTCCTGAAATTTTTGAAAAACCAATCCTGACAAAGTAGTTTGCAGGAATTTCTTTAATTCTCAAGTTCTTTTGAAGTGCTTTAATTTGCATTTCAACAGTCCAGCCGTAATTTTTATCAGTCATTTCAAGTTCAAGTAAAGACGAGTAACGGATTGCACGAAAAGGTCCTAAATCAGAATATTTGTGTTTCCAAAAAAGCCAGATTAAAGTAGTTGCAAGCCAGTTTCCAAAAATTTGTTGTGGAGTCAGACTACCTTTTTGTGCTTTTCCAAGTTTTCTTGAGCCAATCACAAAATCACACTCATCGTTGAGAATTGGCTTTACAAGTTCGTCAATTTGTGTTAAATCATCTGAAGCATCGCCATCAATGAAAAGCACAACTTTTGGAAAGTTTACAGAAGCAATTCCTTTCAGACAAGCAGAACCGTAACCAGCGATTGGTTCGTCAACTACTTTTGCGCCAAATTTTTCGGCAATTTCACGTGTTTTGTCAGTTGAAGCGTTGTTTACAACAATGATTTCCCTGATAAACCCGGATTTGATTTCTGAAACAACTTTTGCAATTGCTTTTTCCTCGTTGTGAGCAGGAATGATTACAGAAACGGAATTCAAAAAACTACCCTTTAATGTTTACCAAACCCGATAAAGCTGTTTTGTACGCTCCATTTTCAAGATTTTCCAGGTTCTCGCTTGCAAGCGACAAGTGTTTGTAAATTTTAGTGTAAGTGTAAGCAAATCCGCCATATTTTTCAGAAAAATTTGCAAGAAGTTTATCGCTTGAAGTTTTAAAATTTGCTAAAAATTTTTCAACTTCCTGTTGTGGTGCATTTTGAATCGCGTAAACTAAAGGCAAACCAAGGTCAAACTCTTTGATGTTTTTTTCCAAAGGTTTACCAAAAATTGAATTTTTAGAGAGTTTGAAAAGGTCATCCTGTAGCCAAAAAATTATTCCTAAATTTTGACCAAAATTTTTAAGTGAGTTTTGGATTTTTGAATTTGAATTTCCCGAGAGAATTGCCCCAAGTTCGCAGGAAGCAGAGATTAAAAGCGAATACTTGTCTGAAATCAATTTGGCGTAGGCTTCTTCGTTAAAATTATTTTTGTTTAGCAAGTCCTGAGCATAAATTTCGCTTTCAGTAACTTTTGTTGCAGCTTTTGAAAAAATATTAATTGCTTCCAAATTTTTTGTTGAAGCAATTTCAACAAGTGAACGTGAAAGCATAAAATCGCCAAGCAAAATGGAAAGTTTGTTAGTCTTTCGCTTGCTAATCAAACGAAATTTATTATCCTCAATTTCATCTGTAACCTCCGAATGTAAAACCATTGCGGTGTGTAAAAGCTCAATTGCAATTGCACCTTTGTAGGCTTTTTGGTCGCAATTATCGGAAAGCATTTTTGTAATCAAAAGGAGTAAAGAAGAACGTAAACCGCTGTTTTTACTTGCTGAAATAAATTGAATTGCTTTGTCAACAAGAAAAATATCCGATTTCAAAGTCTTGTGAAATTCCTTTTTAAAAAGAGCAAGTTCTTTGTTCAGTAGCTTTGAAATTTCTGACAAACTGTTAGCCATTTTTCTCTTTCAAAAAAAGGATAGTTTTTGAAACCATCCTTTAAAGTTTTTATTTTGCGATGCCGATTACACCGTAAGCGACTCGTTTCCCTGCATTTCCTGTCGGTTGTGTTTTTAAATCGTCTGCGTCAGCGTGAACAACCAAACTTCTGCCGATTACCGAAAATTCACCTTCAAGCATAATTTGTTTGTCAAGCCTTTCTTCTTTTACGTTTCCGTTTTTGTCTGCTTCCACGTTTCCAAAATCTCCTGCGTGCCTTGTGTCTGCTTCAGGAGAACCGTGTTCCATTTGCATCGGATTAAAATGCCCGCCGGCAGAAGTTCCGTCTTTGGAAGTGCAATCACCAAACTCGTGAACGTGAAATCCGTGTTTTCCCGGTGTCAATCCAGTTAAAACAATTGAAAGCAGCACGCCTGTGTCCGTCTGAGTAAAAGTAACAGTTCCACTTGCTTTGTTTCCGTCAGTTGGTTGCAAAACACAAATTGCTTTTGTAACTTGCGAAAAACTAATTCCGCTAAGAATCAGCACAAAAAAAACTGAAGGTAAAACGCTTCCAAGCCTGTTTTTCATTATTTTTCCTTTAAGATTTAAATTTTTACTTTCCCGCAACCTGTTTTCCGATTAAGTCTTTTAAAAACTGTGAGGTACCAAACAAAACTTGTAAAGTTTTCGCATCCCTGAAATGCTTTTCAACAGGAAAATCCCGCATGTAACCGTAACCGCCAAAAAGCTGAACTGCGTCGGTTGTTGTTTTTGCACAAACTTCACAAGCGATAAGTTTTGCGATTGCACTGTCAGTTTCGCCGATAATTTTATTTTCCATTGAACGTGCGGCAGAGTAAACCAAAGCTCTCGCAGCTTCCATTCCGCCAAGGTTTTCTGCAAGCATAAACTGAACGGCTTGTTTTTCAAAAACGGGACTTCCAAACTGTTTTCGCTCCTTTGTGTAAGCAATCGCAAGTTCCTGAGCATTTTCACTAACTCCAACAGAAATTGAAGCGACCAAAAGCCTTGAAATTATCAAAAACATCTTTGCAAACATTCTTCCGTCTTTACCTTCAAGTTTTGCTGAAAACGGAACTTTTACGTTTTCAAGTTTCATCCTTGAACTGACCGCTGTTTTCAAGCCAAGTTTGTCATCTTTTACGTCAAAAGAAAGTCCTTTTGCACTTTTTTCAACCACAAAAAATGATTGCTCACCTTCAGAACTTGTTGCAAAAACCGTGTAAAAATCCGCTTCGCCAAACACAAAAGTTTTTGTTCCGTTCAAAACAAAACCATCGTTTTCCCGGGTAAAAGTCGTTTTGATTAAATCCGTGTTGTTAATTTCCGGCTCGTAAACTGCCGCTGCAAAAATCGCCTCGCCTCTGCCAAGTTTTGGGATAAAATTTTGTTTTTGAGCATCGTTTCCGCAAGCGTAGATTGGAATTGCTCCCTGCAGGTTTGCAAAAAAACTAAAAGCTGCTCCACCGCAAACTTTAGCAATTTCCTCAAAAACTAAAGCTAAACAAAATGGACTGTGAGCCTCGCCTCCAAATTTTTCAGTTGTAAAAGCGTTGTAAAGCCCTGCCTTTGCGAAGTTTCTGACAAGTTCGCCTGAGTAGTTTTGGTCTTTGTCAAGCTGCGCAAAAACTGGTTTTACCTGCTCTTTTGCAAAGTTTGCAGCAAGGTTTTTGTACTTCAGCTGAAGTTCGTTTAAAGCGTAATCCATAAAATTTCTCCTTTTTTTAATCGTTGTTTCTTCTTGAAAAGAGTTCTTTAGAAATAATGATTCGTTGAATTTGGCTCGTTCCTTCGTAAATCTGAAAAACTTTTGCGTCTCTCATTAATTTTTCAACCGGATACTCGTTGGAGTAACCGTAACCACCGAAAACCTGAACTGCGTCAGTTGAAATTCTCATTGCTGCGTCTGCTGCAAAAACTTTTGCCATCGCTGCAAACTTTGAATTTTTTCTGCCTTTGTCAATTTCGTAAGAAGCCTTGTAAACCAAAAGCCTCGCTGCTTCAATGTCTTTTGCCATGTCCGCAATCATAAAACTAATCGCCTGGTAACGGGCAATCGGAGCACCAAAAGCCTTTCTTTCAAGTGCGTAACGGATTGAGTGTTCCATCGCTGAACGTGCCAAACCAACTGCTCCGGCAGCTACAGAAGGTCTTGTGTGGTCAAAAGCTGACATCGCTAAAAACCATCCTTTTCCTTCGCCGGCGATTCTGTATTTTTCGGGAATCACAACATTATCAAAAACTACTTCCCTTGTGTCAGAAGCACGCTGACCCATGTTTTGTTCTTTTTTTCCGATTGAAATTCCGGGAAGGTTTGTTGGAACGTAAAAAGCAGTCATCCCGCGAAAGCCTTTTTCTTTGTCTGTGTAAGCAAGCACAAAAAACCAGTTTGCGTAACCGGCTCCTGTAATCCACATTTTTGTTCCGTTAATCACGTAATCGTTTCCAACTTTTGTCGCTGTTGTTTTAATTCCCTGAACGTCAGAGCCGGCACCTGGTTCTGTTACACAGTAAGAAGCAAGTAAACATTCTTCGGTCATCGGAGCAAGAAATTCCTTTTTTTGTTCTTCGCTTGCACCAACAATTATCGGTGCTTCTGCAAGGCTGTTAGCTTCAATTGCTGTTGAAATTCCTGTGCAGGCTGCACCAAGTTCTTCGGAAATTATTGAGTCTTCAAGAACGCCAAAACCCATTCCACCACAAGATTCGGGAATGTGAACGTTTGTCAAACCGATTTCCCACGCTTTTTTGATGATTTCAAGAGGATACTCACCTGTTCTGTCGTGGTGCGCTGCTTTTGGCAGGATTTCGTTTTGTGCAAAATCCCTTGCCAAATCCTGAATCTGTTGTTGTTCTTCGCTTAAATCCAAATTTATCATTGATTTTCCCTCAATTTTAGTTTCAATTTTTCAGGTCTTAAATTTATCTAAAGTTAAGATTTTTTCCAACTAAGAAATTTCTCCTTTAAGCAGAGTTTTTAAACTTTGCAAAAGCCGTCCAATTTTTCCAGAACAGGAGCGAGTTCAGTTTCTGCCATCAAAGAACTTCTTAGTTTTCCGATTCCCTGAGTTCCACGCAAGTAACCTGAAAAATATTTTCGCATCTCAACCATCGCCCGTTTTTCACCTTTAAAATCAACACAAAGCCTCAGGTGTTCTTTCAGTTTTTCAATTTTTTCCGTTAAAGTTGGTTCGCACAAAAGTTCGCCGGTTTCTAAAAAATGCCTTGTTTGTTTGAAAATCCATGGGTTTGAAATTGCTCCTCTTCCAATCATCACGCCGTCACAGCCTGTTTCGTCAAACATTTTTTTAGCGTCCTGCGGAGTAAAAACATCACCGTTTCCAACAATTGAAATTTTTACGCTTTCCTTGGCTTTGCGAATCCAGTTCCAGTCAGCTTTTCCCGAGTAAGCCATTGAACGTGTTCTTGCGTGGATTGAGACAGCCTGAATTCCTGCCTGTTCAAGCATTTTCACGGCTTCAACAATCACAATGCTTTCAAAATCCCAGCCGATTCGCGTTTTTAAAGTAACGGGAAGTTTAACAGTTTTGACGATTGTTTCGGCCATTTTTGCCATCAAATTCAGGTCTTTCAAAAACGCTGCGCCGCTTCCGTGTTCAGTTACGTTTTTCACGGGACAACCGCAATTGATGTCAATTAAATCAGGTTTTGCCTCTTCAGCAATTCTTGCAGCGTTTACCAAACCTTCAATGTTTGGTCCGTAAATTTGAATTCCAACTGGTCGCTCTTCGTCGTAAATCGTTAGTTTTTTAAGTGCTTTGTCAGAATTTCTGATTAAACCTTCTGAGTTTACAAACTCGCTAAAAGCAAAATCAAGTCCTCCAAGCCTTTTGCAAACGACTCTGAAAGGTGGATTGCTTACCTCTTCCATCGGAGCAAGAAGCAAAGCCTTTTCAATCTTAAAATTCCCAATTTTTAGCATTTTTCCCTTGAGTTTTTAACTTTTTAAATTTAAAAAATAAAATCGCCTTTTTAATTAATTATATTCTTAAAAGTTTTTCAAAGGAATCTAATTTTCCTTTAAGTCTTTAATTTTTAAATTTATAAGAGTGTAAATGTCTGAACTTTTAGCTAATGTTTACCGTGGAGATAAAATTGAAAGCCAACACTTTGGAGATATTGCAGTTGTTGATTTAAATGGGAAACTGCTTTTTTCCAAGGGGAATCCGGAACTAAAAACTTACTTTCGTTCCTCCGCAAAACCATTCCAAATTTTACCTTTAATCCGAAGTGGTGCTTACAAAACTTACAATCTTTCAAACGAAGAACTTGCAGTGATGTGTTCTTCTCACAGTGGTGAAAATTTCCACACTGAAGCTGTAAAAAGCATTTTAGCAAAAATAAATCTTGGAATTGAGAACCTGAAGTGTGGCGCACACGAGCCTTTTCACGTTCCAACAACTAAAGAACTAAACCAAAAAAACGAACCAATCACAGCACTTTACAACAATTGTAGCGGCAAGCATTCCGGAGCTTTGGCTTTCACAATGTTTAACAACTGGAATCCTGAAAATTATTTAAAACCTGACGAACAAACACAAACTGAAATCAAAAAAATAATCTGCGAAATTTCCGAAGAAACAGAAGTTCCAACTGCTGTTGATGGCTGTAGTTTCCCTGTTTTTTACCTTCCAATCAATAAAATGGCTTTAATGTTTGCAAAACTTGCGAGCCAAAAAGCTGAAGACCTGAAAATCATTTACAAGGCAATGACTTCCTGCCCTGAATTTGTTGGCGGAACAGGACGTTTTGACACGGAAATTATGAAAATGTGTTCGCCAAAAGTCGTTTCCAAACAAGGCGCCGAAGGAATTAGTTGCATCGGAGTTTCAAAAGGCAACGAAAGTTTTGGAATTGCACTAAAAATTATTGATGGTTCAGGACGTTCAATTCCCGTTTTAATGACTGAAATCCTTTACAAGTTTGGAGTAATTTCAAAAGAACAACGAAACGAATGGTTTGAAGGTGAGACACGAAAACTTAAAAATTATGCCGGACTCGGAAGCTCCGGAATCATTAAAAATCACGCCGGCTTAGTCGTCGGAAAAATTGAACCCGTGATTTAGCCTTTAAAAGTATAAAAATTTTATGAAATTTTTGTTTGTAATTTTTTCCGTTTTCCTTTTTGCCTGCGAAACGGAAATTCCAAAACCTGAAACTCTTGGACCTCACGATTTGATTGTCGTTTTAGCGGATTCAAGTGATTTTTTTCAACTTGAAAAACCAATCAAAAGTGCTTTAGAAGTTCCGGTTTTTGTTCCAATCCCTGAAACTTTGTTCACTGTAAAACACGTTCCAATTTCAAAAATCGGAAGCTACGAAAGATGGCAAAACCTGCTTGTAACTTGTGTTTACGACAAAAAAGGTCAGACCGATATTTTTGTAAAAGACGTTTTAACAGAACAGGCAAAGCAAAAAATCCAAAACAACGAGGTCTTTCTTGGTGTTCAAAAAAATATTTGGTCAAAACATCAGGGCTTGGTTTACCTTGTTGGGAAAAACGCTGAAATAATTTCTGATTTTCTTGAAAAAAATGGAGAAACTTTATTAAAAACTTTTGAAGAAGTGCAAAAAGAACAGTTGCTTTACAGAATGTACAACGTCGGCGAACAAAAAAATATTGAAGAAAAATTAATGGAAAAATTTGGCTGGAGTGTCAGAGTTCAGTTTGAGTACGTTCTCGCAAACGAAGACGAAAAAAATGATTTTGTTTGGCTGAGAAGGTTCAATCCCGACAGGTTTTTGAGCGTAAAATCCTTCAAAGGAACGGGAAACGAGAACTTTTCGGAAAAATTCTGGATTGCCCTGCGGGATAGTTTGGGAAAAAAATATCACCAGAATTCTGAAGTTGACACGTTACGGACAACTGCGAAAAATGTGAAATTTCTTGATTACGAAGCGATAAAACTTAGCGGTTTATGGGTAATTCGTGAAGATTTGGTTGGCGGACCTTTCAGGAGTTACTGTTTTTTTGACAAGGCAAGTGGAAAATATTTTCTCATTGACCTTGCAGTTTTTGCTCCAGGAGAGGATAAAAAGAATTATCTTACACAACTTGAAATTATTGCTTCAACTTTTAAAATTAAATAAAAATAAGGTTTTATGACAAAGTATTTTTGGTTTTTATTAATTTTTATCTCACTTCTGATTGCTTGCGACAGTACAGATTTTTTAATTGACGACTCAAATTTTGAACCGATTGACATTGAGTTTGAAGAATTTATTGCCGATTCCACAAGTTTTTACTTTCCTGACACAATGGACGGACAAGGCAAGGGTGGCTACCTTTTCATCGGCGATTTTGCAGGCTACAAAACCGCAAGTTTAATCAAGTTTAATCCGGTTACAACTCTTAGCCAGGACACAATTTTTGTTGATTCAGTGGTTTTTGAGTTTTACGCTGACAAACTTTACTACCGAAAAAATGCTTACCAAACCCTTCCTGAACCAACCAATTTTACGTTTACTTTGCAGGAATACTTGAATGATTCCTGGCGTGAAAGCACAATTGAATGGGAAGACTTAAACCTTGCTGACAACAACCTAAACTTTTTGCAACAGTACGAAATGACAACTAAAAATGACTCAATTATTTTTATTGGGGATTCAACTTACACCGGAACAGATTCATCAAAAGTTAATTACACAACACGGGTAAAAAAATTCAGGTTCAAATTTTACCAAATCCTGATTGATAAAATTGTAAAAGCAAGTG
>JADZEA010000098.1 GCA_020850775.1 bacterium | reverse complement strand
CGGAACGCAGTTTCTGATAACAAACATCAGGAAAATTAATCCACAATAATCTTAATTAATTTTCATTCAACCATTCGTTTTTATGGAAAAAGATTTTTATTTCCGCTTAAGCCAGGGTGTTTTTCATCTTTTGCCGAAAGTAGTGGTTCTTTTATTTTCCAATCTATTTTTAGTTCCGGGTCAGACCACAAAATCCCAAACTCGTCTCCCGGAGTATAAAAATCAGTGCATTTGTAAAGAACGTCAGCTTCATCACTAAGAACACAAAACCCGTGTGCAAAACCTTTTGGGATTATTATTTGTTTGTGGTTCTCGCTTGAAAGAATCGTCCCGAACCATTTTCCAAAGTTTTCAGAGCTTTGGCGAATGTCAACAGCCACATCAAATATTTCACCACGCAAAACACAAACTAATTTATCCTGTGGGTTTTTCAGCTGGTAGTGCAAACCTCTGAGAGTTCCCTTTTGTGAATGCGAAAAATTATCCTGAACGAAAGTCAGGTTCAATTCTGAGTAACGTTTTTGGTTGTAAGTCTCCATAAAATAGCCCCGCAAATCACTAAAAACGTTTGTTTCAATGACAAAGACTCCGTCCAGATTTGTCTTGTTAATGTTCATTTCTGTTTTTTTATTTCTCTTCGTTTACAATTGAACTCAAATATTTTCCATACTCGTTTTTTAGCATGTCAGAAGCAAGTTTTTTCAGCTGTTCACAATTTATGTAACCTGCCCGAAAAACTATCTCTTCAATACAAGCTACTTTTAAGCCTTGCCGTTCCTGAATGGCTTCAACATAATTAGATGCTTGTTGCAGAGATTCATGCGTTCCTGTGTCAAGCCAGGCAAACCCGCGACCAAACAATTCTACTTTTAATTGCTTACGTTTCAGGTATTCAATGTTTACGTCTGTTATTTCAAGTTCGCCACGTGGTGATGGTTTCAGATTTTCTGCAATTTCCACAACGCTGTTGTCGTAAAAATAAAGTCCCGGAACAGCAAATTTTGATTTTGGGTTGTTTGGCTTTTCTTCCAACCCCAAAACGTTCCCGTTTTTATCAAATTCAACAACTCCGTACCTTTCCGGGTCTCTTACTTCGTAACCAAAAATTAATCCGCCACCTGATAGCTTGGAACATCTTTGTAAAATTCCACTTAATCCGTGTCCATAAAAAATATTATCTCCAAGTACAAGCGAAACGGTTTCTTTGCCGATAAATTCTTTACCAATTAAAAATGCCTGAGCCAATCCTTCCGGTTTTGGTTGTTCTGCGTATGAAATGGAAAGACCAAACTGCGAACCATCACCAAACAGTTTTTGGAATTTTGGTACATCTTCGGGTGTGGAGATTATTAATATTTCCCTGATTCCTGCCAGCAGCAAAACCGATAACGGATAATAAATCATTGGTTTGTCGTAAACGGGAAGTAATTGTTTGCTTACAACACGTGTGATTGGGTAAAGACGTGTTCCTGAACCTCCTGCCAATATTATTCCCTTCATTGTTTTCCTTTTTTATTTACTATTCCTTTAACACTAAAATCCCACGCACTATTTCCAGAAATTTAAAATGGGAACTGCGTTCCTTTTTTTCCTTTTTATTCATCATTCCTTTAGCATTAAAATCCACTGCACTATTTCCAGAAATTTAAAATGGATTTCTGTTCTAAGCAATCCTTAAATCTGTCTTTGTTTTTTCATTCCTGCGAAGGTTTGAATCACGGGATTAAACAGAATTTAATTTTGAATCACGGATTAAACAGATTACACGGATGACACGGATTTTTTTTAGGTTGTGCGGAACACTTGCAAAAGAAACGCAGTTTCGGCGAAACGCAGTTTCCGTGAAATCTGTTAATCCTTTAATCCGCGATTCAAAATCACGGGATTAAAAGGTATCTTAAACCAAAAAGACCTTCAAATTTGTTTGTGTTTGAAGGTCTTTGTAATTAAACTGTTTTTAATAATTTTTATGGAGTGTTTGGTGCCCAAATGTAAGCACTGTTTGTATTTCCGGGAATTGTTGTAACGTACCAGTCGGTATTGCTGACACCACCACTTTCTGCCCATGGAATAAAGTTTGGATAACCTAAAATAACTTCTTCTTTTTCTTCTGCGTGCAACCAGTTTGTTGGTAAAATCAATGCCCAAGGCAAATTGTTAGAAGTTTTGTAATATCTTCCTGCGCCGGGATTGCTTGTATCGTCTCCGGTTCCGAAAAGCGAAAGATTAGCTAAAGTCGTAGGAGTTTTTCCTGGTAAATGAATTTCTTTTTCGCGGATTCTGTTAACAATCAGGAAAGGATTGTAAGGCGGAGCGTTCAAAACAGAAGTGCTGACAGGATTGACAAGGTTAACAACAATATTAATCGTATCAGGTGTAACAGCAACAACAGGGCTTCCCGGTTCAGTGTTTAAATATTGATAACCAGAAGCAGGAGTGTACATTTTTTTCACGTCATCAGTAACAATTACAACAGCTTTTGCCTGACCTGCTTCGGTTCCGTTAGCATCAAAACCCGTAAAAGCAGAATTAAACAAGCTTTTTCCGGTAACACTTTCAACCTGGCTCGGAAGAATTGGCATTTCAAAACCAAATCCGTTTCCAAAAGCAGCACCGGAAGCCTTTACAACAAAATTGGCTTTAACATCAACAACCTGATTGCTTGCATTGGTAACCTGGTTAAATCTGTAACGAAGTACAACATCATTAAAATCATAATCGCCTTTGTTTGGCCAACGGTCTTCAAAAGCAAGACTTCCATAAATTGTTTTTGAAGGAAAATAATTATTTGCAGCTCTTTCAGGGTCTGTTGGATATTCATCAACGTCATCACGAACTCCGTCGTTATCCGTGTCAGTTGTATCGCTGATTGTAATTGGTGGAACATTGGTTTGATTAACGGAACTCCAGGGAGTAGCTTTAGCAAAGAAAATTGCATCGTTAAAATCTTCATCACCGCCGTTGTTTGTTCTGTTCAGGTCTTCAAAAGACAAAAGTAAAAGCTGTCTTGCGTTGTCAATCAGTAAAACGTTGTGCTGTCTCCAGTTTGCCTGAGATTCAGGATTAAAGTCTTGGTTTGAGTAGTAAAGTGAAACACCTTCTGTAAGGTTGCTTGCGTTGACAAAACCATTTGCAGCAATAAACCATCCGATTGTTGTTCCTGCAGGAAAAACATTGCTTCCGTTGTATGATAATCTGACTTTGTTTCCGCTGACAAGTCCGCCACCGCTTCCGGCGTAAGAAGAATTAGGGAAAATGATTGTCAGGTTATTGATGGCATTTTTATCGGCAGGCGGATTGTTGGTCGGATAGTAGTAATATCCTAAAATATTTCTGTAGCCTGCTCCTTCGTGAATAAAAGTTACCCAAACTTCTGAAGAATCGTCTAAGGCAAGGTTGGTTTGGTTTGAAGTAGAAATGTATTCAGGGTGAGAAAGTGGCAAGTGCAATCCTTCAGGTAATGAAGCATTAACGTCATCAAGCAAGCCCTGAGAAATTACGTCGTTTACAGGTTCAAGATAAGTTGGGACTCCGTTACTGTTCCAGGAACCCAAAGTTAAGTAGGTGGCACTTGTTCCGAAAAGTTCGCCTGAACCTTTTTTGGGTCTTGCAGGCTCAACGAGAACTCCGCCAAGATTAACGTTTAGTTCGCTTGTGATACCAACTTCCATTTGATTGACAGTTCCCATAATTCCCGCCTGAACAACGACTTTTGTAAGGTGTTTTGGCAATTGGAAATAGCTTTCAAAAACACCACTTGCGTTTGTAAAGCCTGTGATAATTGGGTTTGAAGCGTTTAAACTTCCATCGGCAGCTGGTTCGTAAACAAAAACTTTCGCACCGCGAACAATTTGTCCGTCTTTATTTTTTACTGTTGCAGTAAGGTGAACATCTTGCAGGGTTTCGTAATCAAAGTCGCCGCTAACAGTAAGTTCTTCAATTTGGCTAACTGTTTTTTTATCATCGTCTTTTTCGCAGGCGATAATTCCAAAAGCCAAAACAGACGTCAGGAAAAGGTTTAAAGTCCTCATCTTTTTACTCCATAATTTTTTTGTTCGGAAAACGAATTAAATTTCTAACTGTAAATTAACAAAGTTTCTGGTAACAACATATTTTTTTAGACAAACCTAACGATTAAAGCTACAAAAACAGTAAAATAACGGATGAGAGACTTCGTTCCTTTTTTTTACGGGTAAAAACAAGCTCAAAATACTGGGGTGTACACGCTTGTACACCTTTCATTTTTGGGAACTGCGTTACGGCGGAACTTCGTTCCTTTTTTTTGTGGGTAGCAAAAGGAACGCAGTTCCGATTTTTGTTTAAATTCACCTAAGAACGCAGTTCGTTTTTCTTTTCAAGATAAACACTACTAAGAAAATTGTAAAACAGCTCATAATTGGAAGCCATTGCCTTAAGAGAAAATTTCATTGAAAAAATAATTTGTTGCCTTAGCAAAATATCATTAATGTCTAAAAAGCCTTCTTCAAATTCAATAATTTTTTGAGCTGCTTCTTCAGGAGTAGCGTTCGCATTAATGATGGTTTCAGGAATTTCGTCCAATATTTCTCTAAGTCCGTCGTAAGCAAGCGCAATTACGGGAGTTCCGACACTCAAAGCCTCAAGCAAAGTCATACCCAAAGATTCGTAAATAGAAGTGTGGAAATAAATAAAAGAATTTTTGATAACAGAAAAAACAACGTCCCTTTCCTGTGAGCCAAAAAAATAAAAGTATTTTTGTAAGTCATATTTGATAATCATTTTTTCTATAAATATTTTTTCGCCTGCTTCTTCTGGTCCAACCAGCACAAAATTAAAAAAATAGCCTGCTTTGACCAATTCATTCGCAACTTCAACTAAAAAAACCTGGTTTTTTCGTTTTTCAAGTTTGCCTACGTTCACAATAATTTTTCTGTCTTCGGGTAAAATACTTTTGACGTCAATAATGTTAGGTGGCTCAACACCGTTGTAAATTACACAAGCTCTTTTGTTGGCATTGGAATTAATTTCTTTTAGTTTTTTGAAATTTTTTTCAGACACGCAAACAAAGTTTAATTTAGGGTTTTTGATTGTTCTGCGAATCAAACGCGCAAGCAAATTGTAACTAACCGTATTTTTTCCGATGTAATTTCCATCAACAAATTCTTCCCAGGGCTTTTCCCAAAAATGACAAGTCAGGACAATTGGTTTGCTTTCATCAGAAGCTAAAATTGCCGCACTTGCAGTGATAACATCCTGTGCATCAATTACGTCGTAGGAAATTTTTTTAAGTTTTAAATAAGTTTCAAGCCAAATCGCAGCCAACACACACAAGTAAGGAAAAGAAAAACCTGTTTTGTCTGATAAACCATAAAAAAACCTTCTTGCACGTGAAAACCAAACACTTAAAGCATTCTTTGAGTGGTAAGGAGTAACAAACTGAACTTCGTAGCCTTTTTCTCTGAGAGATTTTGATAAATCTGTTACGTGGCAAGCAACTCCGTTAAATTCGTTTTCAATGCTTTGTAAAGAGGTGATTATGATTTTCATTTTTTTAAATTAATAGTTAGAATTGCTGAAAATCCATTTAATCCGAATCACGGATTTTATGGATTAACAGATTTCGCGGGAACTTCGTTCCTTTTTTTTGCGAGCAAAAGGAAGGCAGTCCAACGGAACGCAGTTCCCGTTTAATCCGCGATTAGATTTTTGCTAAAGATAATTGAAAATAATTGTTAATTGTTAAAATTAGTGTAAGGTTTACAAGCAACAATTATTTTGTAGAACCTCCCTGGTCTTTAAAAGGATTTTTCCCTTCGAGCAAAACCAACACACCACCAGAAACAGCAAAGGAAATTATTGCCATCAAACCTATAAAAATAATGTTAGAAACCATTTCGTAAGGAAACAGCGGTTTTAGTAAAAAATAGACCAAGAACAAAAGAGAGGCAACACCAAAAATCTGTAGCCAGGGACGAAAAACAGTGTAAAAAGGAAACTTCATTCCAAAAAGGAGAAAAAGACTTTCAGCAAAAGAAATAATTACACCGGAAATAAAAAAAGCAACGGAAACACCAGTTAAACCATCTTTAATTCCAAACTCAGTGTAAAAAACAGCACCACAAGGGAATAAAACCAAAGTAGCCAAAAGCCCGACAGTCATTGCGTAAGTTTCAAGGTGGAGTTTGTTCAATGCTAAAAAAGTCCCGCTTTGAACGATGCTGATATTTCTGAAAATACCTCTGAAACTAATCCAAAACATTGGAACAGCTGCGAGCTGATACCTTTGGTCGTAAAGCACGTCAATAATTACATCGGCAAAAAGTGTAGAGAGAACTAAAATCGGTAAAGCAACAGCCAACACAATCGCAGAGGTTCGCCTGAAAATTTTTAGCACCCTTTGTTTGTCGTTTGCAACAGAACTGACAGCAGGAAAATAACTTTGTGAAAAAATTTGAATCAACATTAACTCAACTACCGTTCCGATGTTGTATCCGATACTGTAAAATCCTAAGGTTTCCATGTCAATTAGCCTTCCAACCAAAAGTTTGTCAGAATTCATACAAGCCCAAACAATCATTGTATTAATTAAAATAGTTTTTCCGGATTGAAACAGTTCTTTACCTGCTTCTTTAGACCAGCGAAACTTAGGTTTGTAATCTTCAATGATAAACGAACCAACCATTCTGTAAAAGCTCAAAAGTAAAGAACCAATAACCAAAGCCCAAACATCAGCTAACAACCACGCCAAAAAAACAGTGCTGCAAAACCCTGAAACTTGTGTGCTAAGTTCGTAAGCAACTTGCTTTTCTGCACGCAGTTTTTTAATTACAAGTGCAAGTGCCGGATTTTCAAAACCACGAATAATTGTACTTGAAGACATCGCAATTAAAATCCACGTTAGTTCGGGTTTTCCATAAAAATAAGCCATCGGAAACGAAAGCCCGGCACTTATTCCAAACAGTACGAACCCGCGACCAACAGAAATTAGCCAGGCAGTGTCAAGGTATTCGCTTTCGTGTCCTTTTTGAGATTGAATCAGGCTTGTGCGAACTCCTGTATCGGCAAACAACTCAACCATATTAATTATTACGGTTGCCGTTGCCATCAAACCAAACGCTTCAGGAAACAAGAACCTTGTCAAAACAATGCTGCTGACCATTCGGATAAATCTTCCTGCCCCTCTTCCTAAAATTGTCCAAATTACGGCACGAATACTTTTTGTTTTGAGAGATTTTTGGTCGTGTCTCACAAGCATTCCGAAAAAATTTTTAATTTTGCTCATTTTTTTATTTTTAATTGTGTTTTGTTTGTGTTTTTAATCCGAAGGAACTTCGTTCCCTTTGCTCGCAAAAAAAGGAACTTCGTTCCGGCGGAACGAAGTTCCCGTGTCATCCGCGTAATCAGTTTAATCCGTGATTCAAACAATTCTCACTTAATTTTTTCATTTTTTCTTTTGCCCACTTTCCGTAAGAAAACTCTTGCCAAAACCTGCCTTTTTTTCTTTCAGGATTGTAGAACCACGCAACGTGAGCGAGTGTTTTTTTCCAGTAAGCAAGGTAAAAATCATTGTGTTTGGTTTTTTCAAGTATCGTTTCAGCAAAAATTTTAGTCAGAGCCTGCACTTTTTTCTTAATGTAAATCGGATTGTTTTCCATCTGTTCAAGGTAAATCATAAAAAAAGCTGCATCTTCAAAAGGTAACGGATAATTTTTGTCTTTTGAAAAACCAAAATCAATTACTCCAAGTTTTCCTTCAGAATTAATAAAAACGTTGTGAGGTCCAAAATCATTGTGAATTCTCACCGTGTTAATTGTCTCTTTACCATCAAACAAACTTTTCAGGTAAAATTCAAAATTTGAAACTGCGTTTCGGCGAAACTGTGTTCGGCGAAACTGTGTTTCTTTTGCTCCACAAACAATTTCATTAAATCTTTCTTTGCAAAAATCAAAAACTTCCTGAGAATTAATTTTTTCACCTGAATTTTTTGTCTCTTCCGTGAAAGCTAAAAGCCACAAAGCCAAATTTTTTGTTAGTCTTTCACATTGCGTTTCTTTTGTCTTCACCTCTAAAAAGGACAAAGTTCCAAGGAATGAAGTTCCAAGGAATGAAGTTCCAACGGAACGCAGTTCCTTTTTCAGGCTTTGTTTGTAAAGTGTTTCAAGCGTTGTCCCGCTAACAAAAACTGTAGCAATAATTTTTTCGGGTTCTGTTCTGAAAAGTATCGGCTTGACAGAAAAAAAAATATTTTCATCAAGTTTCATTTCGCTTGCGATTTTGTAGCCCAAAAATTCGCTTTCAACGTCCCAACTTCCTTTTCCGGAAAAATGAGTTCCAAACTTTACAAAAACCTTGCTTTCCTTTACCTGCAAAATCATAGAAACAGAGTGCTTGTGTGTGTTTTGTTTTATGATTTTTATTTCGGTACCGCTTTCGTAACCCAAGTTTTCCAAAAGCTCTGTGATAATTTCTTCCAACAATTATTTTTCCTCTTCAAGTAAGCAAAAGGAACACAGTTCCAACGGAACGCAGTTCCATTATTTTTCCTTTTCAAGCAAGTAAAAAAGGGTTTGGTCGCTTGCCAACAAGTCTAAAGTTACTTTGTTTCCGATAATTTTCAGGTTTTTAGGTTTTTTGTTTCCTTTGTTGTCAAGCGTGAAAGCTGATAACTTGTTTTCGTTTTCAAAAACAAGCGTTCCGGTAACAGGTTCAGAAACAACGGGACCTTTTCCCTTTGTTATCACTTCGTCTTCTGCAAAGTTCCAGACAGTTCCAAAATTTTCTGCCTTTCCAACTGCCGTAACGAGTAATTTTTCAGATTTTCCGATTGAGTAATTATCCAAACTTGAGAGAAAAACAGCAGCGACTTCGTTGGTAACCAAAAAACCTGCTTTCCCAAGTTGAACGTTATTTTTTTTGGTAAAATTTCCAACAACACCACAATTAAAACTTGTGTTTACCGTAAACTGTTCGTTTTCCAAATCACGTGTCAGCTCTTTTGTGTCTGAAACCAAAAGATTTTCATTATTAACAAAACTATCCTGCGGTTTGTTTTTAGCTTTGTTGTGAAGTGCAAAATTGTTTGTGTTTGCAAAAAGTTTGTGCTGTAAAATTCCCGTGTTGTAAAAAGGTGTGTAAGAAGCACTGAATTTTTCATCACCGTAAAGCAAGT